>NZ_JBEZNU010000008.1:0-293926 GCF_040653375.1 Streptomyces sp. NPDC047974 | reverse complement strand
CGCTCGCCGCGTTGTCGTCGGTCGCCGATGCTCCGCATGGACTCCCTCCTCCGCCTTGCGAGCGCACGCACCAGACGCCGCTCCCTGATCCGGCCCGATCCGGAAGAAGCGGCCTAGGCCGCTTCTTCCGGATCAGGCCGGGCGCGCGGCGCGGACGGCCTGCCGCGCGCGAAGGGCGGGACCCCCCGGGGCCCGCCCTTCTTCGTGCTTGACTTCCTCCGGGGGGATGGCGATACGATACGTCTCGTCTCGTTGAGTTCGACGGAAGGGGAGCGGCATGACGCGCGAACGGTTTGTGGACGTGGAGCCCGGCGTACGGCTCTGGGTCGAGGAGCAGGGCGACCCCGGCCTGCCCCCGCTGCTCCTGGTCATGGGGGCCCAGGCGTCCGGGCTCGCCTGGCCCGACGGACTCGTGGAGCGGCTCGCCGCCCGGCACCGGGTGATCCGCTACGACCACCGGGACACCGGCCGCTCCACCTGGGCCTTCGACGAGAGGCCCTACCCGCTCTCCCGGCTCGCCGAGGACGCCGTCGCCGTCCTGGACGCGTGCGGAGTCGAGCGGGCCCATGTGGTCGGCATGTCGCTGGGCGGACTGCTCACCCAGCTGCTGGTCGCCGACCACCCCGACCGGCTGCTCGGCGCGACCGTCATCGGCACCACCGCGCTCAGCGCGACCCCGTACACCGCCCCGGACGGGACCCTGACCCCGGTCGAGGAGCTGCCCGGACCCTCCGCCGCGCTGCTGGAGCTGTGGTCCCGGCCGGCGCGGGAGCGGGACCTGGAGGGGGAGCTGGACGCCCGGGTCGCGCACTGGCGGGTCCTCGCCGGCGACGTCCTGCCCTTCGACGCGGAGTGGTTCCGCGCGCAGGAGCGCCGGATCGTCGCCCACACCGGGCACCACGTCCCCGGCACCGCCCACGCCCGCGCCGACTACTCGGGCCTCGTCCGTACGGAACGGCTCGCCGCCACCGAGGTGCCCACCCTGGTGATCTCCGCCCCGGCGGAGCCGGTCGCCCCGGCGCCGCACGCCGAGCACCTCGTCCAGGTGATCCGCGGCGCCCGGCTCGCCGAGATCCCCGGCATGGGCCACGCCCTTCCGCCGGAGGTCCACGACCCGCTCGCGAAGGAGATCCTGCGCCACACCGAGAGCGCCTGACGGCACGAAAAAACCCCGGCTGAATTGACAGTCGGGGTGGTGCGGCGCCTATATTGGTGAATTCCGTGTGCCCGTTCCCGACGATGTCGTAACGAATTCACGGAGCATTTCACTAAAGGCACTGTATCGCGCTGGGAGTCGAATTGTCAACCGAGCCAATTCGGGACGAGCAGAAATTCATCACCTCGCTCTACGCGCGGCTCGACGACCTGAGGGACCGGGCCGAGGCCGCCGTGGGCGAGGCGCTCGGGACGTCCGGGACCGGGAGCGCGCAGTCGCGCCTGGAGCGGGACATCCTGGTCGCCGAGCAGTCGGGGCTGCTCGCCGCCTTCAACGCCGGGGAGACCGGGCTCTGCTTCGGCCGGCTCGTCTTCAAGGACGGCCGCGACCACCACATCGGCCGCATCGGGCTGCGCGAGGACGACCCGCGGCGCACCCCGCTGGTCGTCGACTGGCGCGCCGAGATCGCCCGCCCCTTCTACCTCGCCACCGGCCACGAGCCCATGGGCCTCACCCGCCGCCGGCACATCACCACGAAGGGCCGCGAGGTCGTCTCGCTCCACGACGAGGTCCTCGACCTCGCCGACCGCAGCCGCTCCGGCCACGAGGGCCGGGACGCCGACGAGGTCCTCCTCGCCGCGCTCGACGCCGCCCGCACCGGCCGGATGCACGACATCGTGCAGACCATCCAGGCCGAGCAGGACGCCATCATCCGCTCACCGCACCACGGCGTCCTCGTCGTCGAGGGCGGCCCCGGCACGGGCAAGACCGCCGTCGCCCTGCACCGGGCCGCGTACCTCCTCTACGCCCACCGCGAGCAGCTCGCGAAGCGTGCCGTCCTCATCGTCGGCCCCAACCCGGCCTTCCTCGGCTACATCGGCAACGTGCTGCCCTCGCTCGGCGAGACCGGCGTCCTCCTCGCCACCCCCGGCGAGCTGTACCCCGGCGTCCGCGCCACCGGCACGGACGCCCCGCGCGCCGCCGCGGTGAAGGGCGACGTCCGGATGGCCGCCGCCCTCGCCGGGGCCGTACGCGACCGGCAGCAGGTCCCCGAGCGCGGGGCGCCGCTCGTCGTCCCGCACGAGGACGGCGACCTCGTCATCGACTGGGACATGGCCCTGGAGGCCCGCCACAAGGCCCGCGAGACCGCCCTGCCGCACAACCTCGCCCGCCCCTACTTCGCCTTCCGGATCCTCGACGCGCTCGCCGCGCAGCTCGCCGACCGGATCGGCGCCGACCCGTACGGCGGCCCGAACTTCCTCGGCCCCGACGACATCGCGCTGCTCGCCAAGGGCATCGCCGCCAACGCCGACGTGCACGCCGCCATCGACGAGCTCTGGCCGGAACTGACCCCCGAGGCCTTCCTCGCCGACTACCTCGCCGAGCCCACCCACCTCCCCGAGGAGGACGCGGCGGCGATCCGCCGCGACGGCGGCGCGTGGACCCCGGGTGACGTACCGCTCCTCGACGAGGCGGCCGAACTCCTCGGCCACGACGACTCCGCCGAGCGGGCCGCGCAGGAGGCCGAGCGGCAGCGGCAGGTGCAGTACGCGCAGGGCGTCCTCGACGTCTCCTTCGCCTCCCGCACCTACGAGTTCGAGGACAAGGAGGAGCTCGACGAGGACGCCTCGGAGGTGCTGTCCGCGCACGACATCATCGACGCGGAGCGGTTCGCCGAGCGCCACGAGGAGGCCGACCACCGCACCGCCGCCGAGCGGGCCGCCGCCGACCGCACCTGGGCCTTCGGCCACATCATCGTCGACGAGGCGCAGGAGCTGTCCGCCATGCTGTGGCGGCTCCTGATGCGCCGCAGCCCCACCCGCTCCATGACCCTCGTCGGCGACCCGGCGCAGACCGGAGACCCGGCCGGCGTCGGCGCGTGGGAGCGGATCCTCGCCCCGTACGTGGAGGACCGCTGGCAGCACGTGCGGCTGGGGGTCAACTACCGCACGCCCGCCGAGATCATGGCGGTCGCGGCCGCCGTGCGCCGCGAGGACGATCCGGCCTTCGAGCCGCCGGGATCGGTCCGCTCCACCGGCGTCGAGCCGTGGGACCGCGCGGTCGAGGACCCGGTGAAGGAGACCGCCGACGCGGTCGCCGCCGAGCTCCGCGCCGAGGGCCGGCTCGCGGTGATCGCCCCGGCGGAGCTGCTGCCCGGCCTGGTCGAGGCGCTCCCCGAGGCCTCGTACGGGCCGAAGCCCGACCTCACGAGCCCGGTGGTCCTCCTCGACCCCCGCCAGGCGAAGGGCCTCGAATTCGACACGGTCCTCGTCGTCGACCCGGACGGCATCCGGGCCGGCGCCCCGCACGGCACGAACGACCTGTACGTGGCGCTGACCCGGGCCACCCAGCGGCTCGGGATCGTCCGGCGGGCCTGAGGACCGTCAGGCCCGCCCGGCGGCCGTCACGCGGGGCGGAGCCAGACCGTCGCGAGCGGCGGCAGCGTCGTCCGGACGCTGGCCGACCGCCCGTGCCACGGCACCGACTCGGTCTTCACCGGGTCGGTGCCGACCACGTCCGAACCGCCGTACCGGGCCGCGTCCGTGTTGAGCACCTCGCCCCAGGCGGCGAAGGCGTCCGGCACGCCGAGCCGGTAGTCGTGCCGGACGACGGGGGAGAAGTTGCAGACCGCGAGGAGCGGCGAGCCGAAGGCGTCGTAGCGGAGGAAGGCGAGGACGTTGTCGTCGGCGGCGTCCCCGACCACCCACTCGAAGCCCTCCGGCACGGTGTCCCGCTCCCACAGCGAGGGCGTCGCCGTGTACACCCGGTTCAGGTCCCGCACCAGGTCCTTCACGCCCCGGTGGTCGGCCTGCGCCCCGTACTCCGGGTCGAGCAGCCACCACTCGGGCCCGTGGTCCGCCGACCACTCCGAGCCCTGCGCGAACTCCTGCCCCATGAAGAGGAGTTGCTTTCCGGGGTGGGCCCACATGAACCCCAGGTAGGCGCGGTGGTTCGCGCGCCGCTGCCACCAGTCGCCGGGCATCTTCGACACCAGCGCCCGCTTGCCGTGCACGACCTCGTCGTGCGAGATCGGCAGGATGTAGTTCTCGCTGTACGCGTACACCATCGAGAAGGTCATCTCGTGGTGGTGGTACTTGCGGTGCACCGACTCCTTCTCCATGTACTGGAGCGAGTCGTGCATCCAGCCCATGTTCCACTTCATGCCGAAGCCGAGCCCGCCGTGACCGCCCGGCCCGACCAGGTCCGTCGCCCGCGTCACCCCGTCCCAGGCGGTCGACTCCTCGGCGAAGGTGACGATGCCGGGGCAGCGGCGGTAGACGGTGGCGTTCATCTCCTGGAGGAAGGCGACCGCGTCGAGGTTCTCCCGGCCGCCGTACTCGTTCGGCAGCCACTCGCCGTACTCGCGGGAGTAGTCCAGGTAGAGCATCGACGCCACCGCGTCCACGCGCAGGCCGTCGACGTGGAACTCCTGGCACCAGTACACCGCGTTGGCGACCAGGAAGTTGCGCACCTCCTTGCGGCCGTAGTCGAACTCCAGGGTCCCCCAGTCCGGGTGGTGCGAGCGGCGCGGGTCGGCGTGCTCGTACAGCGGCCGCCCGTCGAACTCGGCCAGTGCCCAGTCGTCCTTCGGGAAGTGCGCCGGCACCCAGTCCATCAGGACGCCGATCCCGGCCCGGTGCAGCGCGTCCACCAGGAACTTGAAGTCGTCCGGGGTGCCGAGGCGGGCCGTCGGCGCGAAGAAGCCGGTGACCTGGTAGCCCCAGGAGCCGCCGAAGGGATGCTCGGTGACCGGCATGAACTCGACGTGCGTGAAGCCGAGTTCGCGGACGTACGCGGGCAGCTCGACCGCCAGCTCGCGGTAGGTCAGGCCCGGACGCCAGGACGGCAGGTGGAGCTCGTAGACGGAGATCGGCGCCTCGTGCGGCGGCCGGGCGCCGCGCCGCGCCATCCACGCGGCGTCGTCCCACGTGTAGTGCGACTCGGTGACGATCGAGGCCGTGTCCGGCGGGCACTCGGTGCGGCGTGCCATCGGGTCGGCGCGGACGGTGTGGGAGCCGTCGGGCCGCGTGATGTCGTACTTGTAGACGGCCCCCTCCCCGATGCCGGGCACGAACAGTTCCCACACGCCGGTGGACCCCAGCGAACGCATCGGCAGGCCGGTGCCGTCCCAGTGCGTGAAGTCGCCGGTGACGCGGACGCCGCGGGCGTTCGGCGCCCAGACGGCGAAGCGGGTGCCGGTGACGCCGCCGTGCGTCATCACCCGCGACCCCAGCGCCGTCCACAGCTCCTCGTGCCGGCCCTCGCCGATCAGGTGCAGGTCGAGGTCGCCGAGCGACGGCAGGTGCCGGTACGGATCCTGTACGGCGAGCTCGTCGTCCCCGTACCGCACGCGGAGCTCGTACGCCGGGACCTTCCGCAGCAGCGGCACGAACGCGGAGAACAACCCGTCGCCCTCGTCGTCCAGTTCGACCTTCCGCCCCTTCGGCAGCACGGCCGTCACCCCGCCCGCCCACGGGCGCAGCGCCCGGATGACGATCCCGCCCTTCACCGGGTGCGCGCCGAGGAGGGCGTGCGGGTCGTGATGCTCGCCGGCGAGCAGCCGCGCGCGCTCGCCGGGGTCGAGAGGGGGCGCTGTGCGGGGCGTCTTGGCGGTCACCGGTGGGCCTCCAGAAAGCTCGGAATGTGTACGAACATGTCAACACCCCCACAACCCGCCCGGAAACTCCGCCGAACGGGCCATGTCCCACCCCCTCCCGCGACACGGCGGCGCGGGCGCAGCGCGCGGCCGGGTCACGGAGGGGTGGCGAGGCGGTGGATGGCGGAGAGGGGAACGGGGAGCCAGTCGGGGCGGTGGCGGGCCTCGTAGACGACCTCGTACACCGCCTTGTCCGTCTCGTAGGCGCGGAGCAGCGCCGGGTCCGTCCGAGGATCCGCGCCCGCGACCTCCGCGTACCCCGTGCAGTACGCCGCCCGGCAGCGTGCCGCCCACTCCGCGTTCCAGGGCCGGTGCGTACGCGCCGCGTAGTCGAAGGAGCGCAGCATGCCCGCGACGTCGCGGACCGTCGGCTGCGGGCGGCGCCGTTCGTCGAGGGGCTTCGCCGGCTCGCCCTCGAAGTCGATGACGGCCCATCCGCCGTCCGAGCCGCGCAGCGTCTGCCCGAGGTGCAGGTCGCCGTGGATCCGCTGCACCGTGCCCGCCCCCTCCGCGTCGCCCGCGGCCGCGAAGACCGCCCGCAGCCCGGGGACGTACGGCAGCAGCGCGGGGACGGCCTGCGCGGCGGCGTGCAGCCTCCGGTCCATCGCGGCGGCCAGGCCCTCCGTCTCGGCGCGTTCGAGCCGCTGGGTGGGCAGGGCCGCGGCGAGCGCGAGGTGCACCTCGGCGGTGGCCCGCCCGAGCGCCCGCGCCTCCGCGGTGAACTCCCGTCCGGCCGCGAGCGCGTCGAGAGCGAGCCGCCACCCGTCGCGCGAGTCGCGGAGGTACGGCTGGAGGACGCCGAGCGTCGCCGCCCCCGACTCGAACCAGGCGACGGGCGCCGGGACGCGGGCGCAGCCGGCCTGCCCGAGCGCCAGGGGCAGTTCGAGGTCGGGATTGGCGCCGGGGCTGACCCGGCGGAAGATCTTGAGGATGTACGCGTCGCCGAACACCAGCGAGGAGTTGGACTGTTCGGCGTCGAGGACCCGCGGCGCGAGCGCCCCGGGCAGCGCGCGGGTGGCGTGGAAGCGGAGCGGCCCGGTGCGGCCGGGGGTGCGCAGCCGCTCGTACAGGAGCCCGGCGAGGCGCGGGTCCCGCAGCCCTTCGTAGACGGCGCGGCCGGCGAGCGGGCCCTGGCGGACGCGTCCGATGAGGGCGGGCGCGAGGCGCGGCGGCAGCTGGGTCCGTACGCCGAGGAGGAGTTGGTAGCAGTCGGCGGGTTCTCCGGCGGGGCGGCCGGGCTGTTCGACCCGGAGCAGGAGGTGGAGGAGTCCGGGGCCCGGGCCGTCCAGGGGCAGCAGCTCGGTGGCCGTGTCCAGCGTGAATCCGGTGACCCGGCGGCCCTTGCCCGCGAACCAGCGCTGCCGGGGCAGCCATTCGTGGAGCAGGGGTGTCAGGGACGGAAGGAGGGCGTCCGGGGCCCGGGTGGTGGATGCGGCGGTCTCCGGCATGGCATCGCGTCCTTTCCCCGGGGTGCGCACAGGGCTGTCGTAAGCGTTCAAATGCGCAGATTGTCCCGGATGGCGGCTGGGGCTGTCCGGATGTGCGGGACGTGTCGGAAAGGGAAGATCCATATGGATGGAGCGGGATGGACCCGGATGGGGGTGGTTCGTGTGTGGGACACAGTTCCCAGAGTGGGACGGAGGAAACCGTCCCACCCCGTCGGAGGCCGGATCGGCCTCCCGTCAACTCCGCTTCATGCGGAACCAGTAGAAGCCGTGGCCCGCCAGCGTCAGCAGGTACGGCAGCTCGCCGACCGCGGGGAACTCCACCCCGCCGATCAGCTCCACCGGCCGCATCCCGGCGAAGCGCCGCAGGTCCAGCTCGGTCGGCTGCGCGTGCCGCGAGAAGTTGTTCACGCAGAGGACGAGATCGGCGTCTTCTCCCCCCTCCGGAGCGGCCTCCCTGAGGAAGGCGAGCACCGCGGAGTTGGACGACGGCAGTTCGGTGTACGTCCCCGTCCCGAAGGCGCGGTTCTGCTTACGGATCTCGATCATCCGCTTCGTCCAGTGGAGCAGTGAGGACGGCGAGGCCATCCCCGCCTCCACGTTGGTCACCTGGTAGCCGTGGACCGGGTCCATGATGGCCGGCAGGTAGAGGCGGCCCGGATCGCAGGAGGAGAAGCCGGCGTTCCGGTCCGGGGTCCACTGCATCGGGGTGCGCACCCCGTCCCGGTCGCCGAGCCAGATGTTGTCGCCCATGCCGATCTCGTCGCCGTAGTACAGCACCGGGGAGCCCGGCAGCGAGAAGAGCAGCGCGGTGAACAGCTCCATCTGCTTGCGGTCGTTGTCGAGGAGCGGGGCGAGCCGCCGCCGGATGCCGATGTTGGCCCGCATCCGCGGGTCCTTGGCGTACTCGGCGTACATGTAGTCCCGCTCCTCGTCCGTGACCATTTCGAGGGTGAGCTCGTCGTGGTTGCGGAGGAAGATGCCCCACTGGCAGCCGGAGGGGATCTCCGGCGTCTTCGCCAGGATCTCGGAGATCGGGTGGCGCGACTCGCGGCGCACGGCCATGAAGATCCGCGGCATGACCGGGAAGTGGAAGGCCATGTGGCACTCGTCGCCGCCGGAGCGGAAGTCGCCGAAGTAGTCGACGACGTCCTCGGGCCACTGGTTGGCCTCGGCGAGCAGCACCGTGTCCGGGTAGTGGTCGTCGATCTCCTTGCGGACCCGCTTGAGGAAGGTGTGGGTCTCCGGCAGGTTCTCGCAGTTGGTGCCCTCCCGCTGGTACAGGTAGGGCACCGCGTCGAGCCGGAAGCCGTCGATCCCCAGGTCGAGCCAGAACTTCAGCGCCGACAGGATCTCCTCCTGCACGGCCGGGTTCTCGTAGTTGAGGTCCGGCTGGTGCGAGAAGAAGCGGTGCCAGTAGTACTGCTTGCGGACCGGGTCGAAGGTCCAGTTGGAGGTCTCCGTGTCGACGAAGATGATCCGGGCGTCCTGGTACTGCTTGTCGTCGTCGGCCCAGACGTAGTAGTCGCCGTACGGTCCCTCCGGGTCGCGCCGGGACTCCTGGAACCACAGGTGCTGGTCGCTGGTGTGGTTCATGACGAAGTCGATGATCACGCGCATCCCGCGCTGGTGCGCCGCGTCCACGAACTCCACGAAGTCGGCGATGTCGCCGAACTCGGGGAGGACCGAGGTGTAGTCGGCGACGTCGTATCCGCCGTCGCGCAGCGGGGACTTGAAGAACGGCGGCAGCCACAGGCAGTCCACGCCGAGCCACTGGAGGTAGTCCAGGCGGGACGTGATGCCCTTCAGGTCGCCGACGCCGTCGCCGTTGCTGTCCTGGAAGGACCGGACGAGGACCTCGTAGAAGACGGCCCGCTTGAACCAGTCGGGGTCGAGGTCCTTGGCGGGCGTGGACTCGAAGGTGTCGGGGACGGGATCGTTGACGGTCATGAGGTGGGTGACCCTCCGGTCTGCGGGGACGGTCGCAGGACGAGCACGTGCGCGGGCGTGACGCCCGGTTCCAGACGCACGTAGGCGTTCCTGCCCCAGTGATAGGTGTCGCCGGTGAGCTCGTCGCGCACCGGTACGGTCTCGTGCCAGCCGAGGCCGAGTTCCGGCATGTTCAACGAGACCGTCGCCTCCTGGGTGTGGTGCGGGTCGAGGTTGACGACCACCAGAACGGTGTTCGAACCCTCCTTCTTGGAGTACGCGATCACCTGCGGGTTGCCGGTGTCGTGGAAGGTGAGGTTCCGCAGCCGGCGGAGCGCCGGGTGGCGGCGCCGGATCCGGTTCAGGGCGGTGATCAGCGGGGTGATCGTCGCGCCCGCCCGCTCCGCCGACTCCCAGTCGCGCGGCTTGAGTTGGTACTTCTCCGAGTCCAGGTACTCCTCGCTGCCCGCGCGCAGCGCGGTGTTCTCGCACAGCTCGTACCCGGCGTAGATCCCCCAGGTCGGCGAGAGCGTCGCCGCGAGCACCGCGCGCGCCTCGAAGGCCGGCCGGCCGCCCTCCTGGAGATAGGCGTGCAGGATGTCCGGGGTGTTCACGAAGAGGTTGGGCCGCATCTGCGCCGCCACGTCCCCGGACAGCTCCGTGAGGTACTCGGTCAGCTCGTCCTTGGAGTTCCGCCACGTGAAGTACGTGTAGGACTGCTGGAAGCCGATCGCGCCGAGGGTCCGCATCATCGCCGGACGGGTGAAGGCCTCCGCCAGGAAGATCACGTCCGGGTCCCGGTCGTTGACCTCCCCGATCACCCGCTCCCAGAACACCACCGGCTTGGTGTGCGGGTTGTCCACCCGGAAGATCCGCACCCCGTGGTCCATCCAGTGCCGCAGCACCCGCACGGTCTCGGCGACGATCCCGTCCATGTTGTCGCCGGCGCCGTCGAACGCGATCGGATAGATGTCCTGGTACTTCTTCGGCGGGTTCTCCGCGTAGGCGATCGAGCCGTCCGGCCGGTGGTGGAACCACTCCGGGTGCTTCTCCACCCACGGGTGGTCCGGCGAGCACTGGAGCGCGAAGTCGAGCGCGACCTCCAGGCGCAGCTCGCGGGCCCGGGCCACGAAGGCGTCGAAGTCCTCGATCGTGCCCAGGTCCGGGTGGACCGCGTCGTGCCCGCCCTCCGGCGAGCCGATCGCCCACGGCACGCCGACGTCGCTCGGGGACGCCGACAGGGAGTTGTTGGGGCCCTTGCGGTGGGTCTCGCCGATCGGGTGGATCGGCGGCAGGTAGACCACGTCGAAGCCCATCGCCGCGATGGCCGGGAGCCGTTCGGCCGCGGTGCGGAAACTCCCCGGAACCGTACGGCCCTTGACCTTCCGCACGCCCTCCGAGCGCGGGAAGAACTCGTACCAGGCGCCGTACAGGGCCCGTTCCCGCTCGACCCGGAGCGGGAACGCCGGGGAGGCGGAGACCAGTTCGCGCAGCGGATGCCGCTCCAGCGTCTCCATGACCCGCGGCGCGAGCGCGGCGGCGAGGCGCGCGGCCGCGGGCCGGGACTCGTCGCGCAGCGCGTCGGCCGCCGCGAGCACCGCCTCACGGCCGCCGCCCTTCTTCGGGACGCCCTTCGCGGCCCGCTCGTGCAGCTCCGCGCCCTCGGCCAGGACGAGTTCGGAGTCGATCCCGGCCGGGATCTTGATCCTCGCCGCGTGGCGCCAGGTCGCCAGCGGGTCGCTCCACGCCTCGACGGTGTAGGTCCACGGCCCCTCGGCGTCCGGGGTGACCTCGGCACCCCAGCGGTCGGAGCCCTCGGCCAGCTCGCGCATCGGGGTCCACGGCCCCGGACGGCCCGTGGGGCCGGTGAGTACGACATTGGCGGCGACCGCGTCGTGGCCCTCGCGGAAGACGGTCGCCGACACCACGAAGGTCTCGCCGGCCACCGCCTTCGCGGGGCGCCGGCCGCAGTCGACCAGCGGGCGGACGTCCAGTACGGGAATGCGTCCCATGAGCGGATTCACAGCATCACCTGACGGTTTACGGGGGTGCGGGTGGTGGTGCGCTCTTTCTAGCCGCGCCGGAGGCCGGGGGGAGGACGGCATCGCCGCGCCCCACCGCGTTCACTCGGATGGCGGGCCCACAGGGATGAAGCAGGGGTACGAAGACGGGTGCGGAGACGGGTACGGGACGGGTACGGGGACGGGACGGAAGGGAGGGATTCGGGGGAGTACCCGGGGAGCTTCCCCGGGTTCACGCGCGGGCAATCCGGCCCTTTGTTAACTACTAGGGCGTAGGGGGTGCGGCAAGGCGCGAGTCGGCCGAAACCCGCCGGTGCCGCGGGACGGACGGATCCCCCGCCTCCCTCGCTACGCTGACGCTCCGTCGTCACCGACCGCGGAAGGTGCGTGACCCATGGACGCCGTCGCCGCCCGGGCCGTGCTGCACTACGTGCTGGAGGGCCGGTGCCGGATCGCCGCCGCCGGCGCCGCCCCCCTCGAACCCGCCCGCGGCGAACTGGTCCTGCTGCCCGCCGCCGCCCGCCACCGCGTCCTCGCCGCCCTCGCGGACCAGGGCGTCCCGGCCCGGCCGCCCGACGGCCCCGACGGACCCGCCGCCCTGGTCGCCGTCCTCGACGGCCCCGGGCCGCCCGCCCGGCTGCTGAGCCTCCGGACCGGATACGACCGGCGGGCCGTCACCCCGCTCGTCGCCGCCCTGCCCCGGGCCGTCCTGCTCGCACGGGACCAGGTCGAGGGGGCGCCGCTGCTCCGCGACACCCTCCGGCTGCTCGCCGCTCCCGGACGGCGGGCCGGGCCCGGCGACCGGCTGCTCGCCCTGCGGGCGTTCGAGACGGCCCTCGCGCTCGCCGTCACCGCGCCCCGCCCGCCGGACGGCCCGTACCCCCACCCCGGCATCGGCCGCGCGGTCGCCGCCGTCGAGACCCGCTACGCCGAGCCGTGGACCGTGGTCACCCTCGCCCGGGAGGCCGGGATGTCCCGCTCCGCCTTCACCGCCGCCTTCCGCGAGGCCGTCGGCACCTCCCCGGCCCGCCATCTGACGGCCCGCCGGATACGGGAGGCGGCCCGGCTGCTCGCCGGGACCGGGCTTCCCCAGTCGGCCGTGCCCGCCCGCGTCGGCTACCGCAGCCGCGTCGGCTTCCACCTCGCCTTCCGCACCGCCTACGGCATGACCCCGGGCGAGTACCGGGCCGCGGCGCCCCGCAGGGCGTGACCTCGGCCCCGCCGGGACCGGCGGCCGATCTGATGTAATCGTGCCCGGCGCCCACCGGACGCGGCGCCGGGGACGGGGGCGGACTTGCAAGCGCTGGACGGTTCGGATCCGCGACAGGTGGGGCGGTACCGGATTCTCGCGCGCCTCGGGGCGGGCGGAATGGGACGCGTCTACCTGGGTCGCTCCACCAGCGGCCGGATGGTCGCCGTCAAGGTGGTGCGCGCCGAACTCGCCGAAGACCCCGAGTTCCAGCGCCGGTTCGTCCGCGAGGTGGAGGCCGCCCGGCGGGTCACCGGCTTCTTCACCGCGGCCGTGGTCGACGCCGACCCCATGGGCTCGCCGCCCTGGCTCGCCACCGCCTACGTCCCCGGCCTGCCCCTGGAGACGGCGGTGCGCACCCACGGGGCGTGGCCCCTGCGCTCGTTGCTCTACCTGGGGGCGGGACTGGTCGAGGCCCTGGAGGCCATCCACGGCACCGGGCTGATCCACCGTGACCTGAAGCCGTCGAACGTGCTGATCGCCGCCGACGGCCCCCGGGTGATCGACTTCGGCATCTCGATCATCGGTGAGTCGAGCGTCCTGACGCAGGCGGGGATGGTGATCGGCACCCCCGGCTTCATGTCGCCCGAGCAGATCGCGGGAACCACCGTCGGCCCGGCCGCCGACGTGTTCTCGCTGGGCGCCGTGCTGGCCTTCGCGGCCACGGGAACCGGGCCGTTCGGGACCGGCTCCGCGCACTCGGTGAACTTCCGCGCCGTCTACGGCGAGCCCGACCTGCGCCTGCTGCCGCCGGGGACGGAGCTGATCGGCCGGTGCCTGGAGAAGGACCCCGCCCGGCGGCCCACCGTGCCGGAGCTGCTGGCGGAGTTCGCCGGACTGCTCGGCGAGGGCAGCGGCCACACCTACGGGGGAGGGCCCGCGAAGGAGACCCACTGGCTGCCGGACGCGGTGGCGACGGCCCTCGGGGAGGCGGGCGGCGCCGCAGGGCCGGCCGCCGGTCCCGGTCCCGCGCCGACCACGCCGCCCCCATGGCCCTCGGCGGACCCCTCGGCCGGCACGGCCGCCAGGCCCGACCCCCGCGTCCCCCTCGTGAAGAGCCCCGCCGGGCCGCCCGTGACACCGGACACGCCGGCCCCGCCCGCGACACCGGGCACGCCCCCGCCGGCCGTGCCCGGTACGCCCCCTCCCGCCGTCCCCGCCACGCCGCCGCCCGCCGTACCGGGCACGCCGCCGCCGGGTGCGCCGCCGCTCCCCGCCGGCCCTCCGGTCCCCGGCAACCCGTACGCCGTCACGGCCCCCGCCCCGTATCCGCCCGGTCCCGGCGGGGGCGGCCCGGCGCGCGCGCCCGGCCGCCCCCGGGGCCGCAGACTCGTGGCGATCGCCCTCGGCGCCGCCCTGGTGGCGGGCGGCGGCGCCACCGCCGTGATCCTCACGCAGAAGGACGACCCGTCCAAGAAGCAGGAGCAGACGCAGGACCAGGCGAAGGACCGGGGCAAGGACGAGGGGAAGGGCGAGGAGTCCACCGGATCCGACGGGGGCTTCAACGCCGCGGTCGGCAAGGTGGTCAACGCCTCCGGCACGAAGGGCGGCACCCTCCGCCTGGTGAGCGGGGCGGACGCGGACTCCTGGGATCCGGCCCGCTCCTACTCGGGGTGGGTCTGGAACATCCAGCGGCTCTACGCCCGCACGCTGATGACCTACGCCGCCGAACCCGGGGAGAAGGGCCTCGCGGTGGTCCCGGACCTCGCCGCCGCGCAGCCCGAGGTGTCCTCCGACGGCCGCACCTACACGTTCAGGCTGCGGCCGGGACTGACGTACGAGGACGGTTCGCCGATCACCGCCGCGGACGTCAAGTACGGCATCGAGCGCGCCTTCGCCCCGGAGATCGCCGGCGGACCCACGTACCTCGTCGACGTCCTGGACCGGAAGCAGAACTACCAGGGCCCGTACAAGGACACGGGGGCGGCGGGCCTGCGGTCCGTCGAGACCCCGGACGACCTCACGCTCGTCTTCCGGCTGGCCGAGCCCGACTCCCGGTTCCCCTACCTGCTCACCATGGGCGCGACGGCCCCCGTGCCGCGCACCCGCGACACCGCGGACCGCTACGGGACCAGGCCCCTGGCCTCCGGCCCGTACCGCTTCGACTCGTACCAGCCGGACCGGTCGCTGGTCCTCGTCCGCAACGAGAAGTGGGACCCCGCCACCGACCCGCTCCGCAAGGCCCTGCCGGACCGCGTCGAGCTGAGCATCGTCTCCGGTCAGGACAAGGTCGACGAGCAGATGCTGGCGGGCACCGCCGACCTGGACGCCTCCCACATCGGCCTGTCGCAGCAGACCGCCACCAGGATGCTGCAGGACCCGAAGCTGAAGGCCGGCGTGGACAACCCGTACAACGGGTACCTCCGGATGGTCGCGATGATCTCCGACACCGCCCCGATGAACAACCTCGCCTGCCGCAAGGCGGTGGTGTACGCGGCCGGCACCGAGGCGCTGCGGACCGCGCGCGGCGGGCCGGCCTTCGCCTCGCTGCAGGGCAACATGCTGCCCCCGACGGCCCGGGGCGCCGACTCCTACGACCCCTTCGGCGTGACCGGGGGCAAGCCCCGGCCGGAGAAGGCGAAGGAGGCGCTGCGGGCGTGCGGCAAGCCCGGCGGTTTCACCGTGAAGGCCGCCCTGAACAGCGGCAATCCCAAGGACCTCCCGGCGGCCACCGCCCTGCAGAACGACCTGAAGGCCGTCGGCATCACCCTGGAGATCGAGCGGTTCGACAACTTCTCGGCCTACTACGCCGCCCTGGGCTCCCCCGAGATCCTGAAGAAGAAGGGGATCGGCATGCTCCTGCTCGGCTGGGGCGCCGACTTCCCCACCGGCGCGGGCTTCCTCCAGCCCCTGGCCGACAGCGCCCTGAGCAGGACCGAGGGCAACAGCAACTACGCCCGGGTGAACGACCGCCGGATCGACGAACTGTTCGACCGCGCGACGGCCGAGACCGACGAGGCCGAGGCGACCCGGCTCTACCAGGAGATCAACCACCGGCTCACCGACGGGGCCTACTACCTGCCCATCACCGCCGAGAAGAACGTCAACTACCGCAACCCGCGGCTGACCAACGTCTACGTCCACGAGGCGTTCAACCTGACCGACATCCAGGCCCTGGGCATCGAGACCCCCTGACGCCCCCAGGGCCGTGACGCACGCGCCCCCGGCGCCCCGCCCGTGCCCCCGGGGGCCGGCGGCGCGCCGTGGCCGGAGCGGCGCCGGTGGACCTAGGCTCGGGGCGGCACGCCGGGCGCACAGCGTGGTGCGTCCACTCCGTAGCGTCACCGGCCTGCGAAGGTGGGACACGTGAAGGCAATCCGTCGATTCACCGTGCGTCCTGTCCTCCCCGACACCCTTCGACCCCTCGCCGCCCTGGCGCGCAACCTGCGCTGGTCGTGGCACGAACCGACCCGCGCCCTCTTCGACTCCCTGGCCCCCGAGGGGCTCGCGGGCGCCGATCCCGTCCGGGTCCTCGGCGCCCTGGAGGCGCCCCGGCTCGCCGCGCTCGCCGCCGACCGGGACTTCCTCGCCCGGCTCGCCACCGCCGCCGAGGACCTCGACGGCTACCTGGAACGGCCCCGCTGGTACCAGGAGCGCGGCGAGGGCGACGGGCCCGCCGCCCTCGCCTACTTCTCGCCCGAGTTCGGTGTCGCCGCCGCCCTGCCCCAGTACTCCGGCGGGCTCGGCATCCTCGCCGGCGACCACCTCAAGTCCGCCAGCGACCTCGGCGTGCCGCTGGTCGGCGTCGGACTGCTCTACCGCCACGGCTACTTCCGGCAGTCCCTCGGACGGGACGGCTGGCAGCAGGAGCAGTACCCCGTCCTCGACCCCGGCGAGCTCCCGGTCTCGCTGCTCCGGGAGGCCGACGGCGGCCCCGCGGGGATCGCCCTCGCCCTGCCCGGCGGGCGGAGCCTGCACGCCCACATCTGGGTCGCCCAGGTCGGCCGCGTCCCGCTGCTCATGCTCGACTCGGACGTCGAGGAGAACGCTCCCGGCGAGCGGTCCGTCACCGACCGGCTGTACGGCGGCGGCAGCGAGCACCGGCTCCTCCAGGAGATGCTCCTCGGCATCGGCGGCGTCCGCGCCGTGCGCACCTACACCCGGCTCACCGGCCACCCCGCGCCCGAGGTCTTCCACACCAACGAGGGCCACGCCGGCTTCCTCGGACTCGAACGGATCCGCGAACTCCAGGGCGAGGGACTCGACTTCGACGCCGCTCTGGAGACCGTCCGGGCCGGGACCGTCTTCACCACCCACACCCCCGTCCCCGCCGGCATCGACCGCTTCGACCGGGAGCTCGTCGCCCGCCACCTCGGCGACGACGGCGCCCTGCCCGGCCTCGACACCGGCCGGATCCTCGCCCTCGGCGACGAGACCCCGCTCGGCGGCGAGCCCGGCGTCTTCAACATGGCCGCCATGGGCCTGCGCCTCGCCCAGCGCGCCAACGGCGTCTCCACCCTCCACGGCGCCGTCAGCCGGGAGATGTTCGCCGGGCTCTGGCCCGGCTTCGACGCCGACGAGGTGCCGATCACCTCCATCACCAACGGCGTCCACGCCCCCACCTGGACCGCCCCCGAGGCCGCCCGGCTCGGCCCCGACGCGAGCGACCGCGAGCTGTGGGAGCTGCGCGGAGCCCTGCGCACCCGGCTCGTCGCCGACGTCCGCGACCGGCTCCGCGCCTCCTGGCGGCAGCGTGGCGCGGCCGCCGCCGAACTCGGCTGGACCGACACCGTCCTCGACCCCGAGGTCCTCACCATCGGCTTCGCCCGCCGGGTCCCCTCGTACAAGCGGCTCACCCTGATGCTGCGCGACAAGGACCGGCTGCGCGCCCTGCTGCTCCACCCCGAGCGGCCGGTGCAGCTCGTCGTCGCCGGCAAGGCCCACCCGGCCGACGACGGCGGCAAGAAGCTCGTCCAGGAACTCGTCCGCTTCGCCGACGACCCCCGGGTCCGGCACCGGATCGTCTTCCTGCCCGACTACGGCATGGAGATGGCCCGCGGCCTCTACCCCGGCTGCGACGTCTGGCTCAACAACCCGCTCCGCCCGCTGGAGGCCTGCGGCACCAGCGGCATGAAGGCAGCCCTCAACGGCTGTCTCAACCTCTCCGTCCTCGACGGCTGGTGGGATGAGTGGTACGAGCCCGAGTTCGGCTGGGCGATCCCCACCGCCGACGGGGCGGCCGCGGCCGACGAGGAGCGCCGCGACGACCTGGAGGCCGCGGCCCTCTACGAGCTGATCGAACGCCGGGTGGCCCCCCGCTTCTACGACCGCGGCCCCGACGGCGTCCCCGCCGCCTGGACCGCCATGGTCCGCCGCACCCTCACCGAACTCGGCCCGAAGGTCCTCGCCGACCGGATGGTCAGGGAGTACGTGGAGCGGCTCTACGTCCCCGCCGCCGCGGCCCGCCGGGCGCTCACCCCGGTCCGGGCGCGGGAGCTCGCCGCCTGGAAGGCCCGGGTCCGGGCGGCCTGGCCGGGCGTCTCGGTCGACCACGTGGAGGTCGGCGACGACCTCGCCGAGGCGGGTGCGGAGCTGGGCGCGACGCCGTGCGTCCGGGTCCGGGTCGCGCTCGGCGGCCTGACGCCCGACGACGTCGAGGTGCAGGCGGTGACCGGCCGCGTCGACGCCGACGACACCCTCACCGGCACCCGCACGGTCGCCCTCAAGCCCGCCGGCGGCCCCGACCTGGAGGGCCGGCAGCCCTACGCGGGCACCCTGGAGCTCGACCGCACCGGCCCCTTCGGCTGCACCGTCCGCGTGCTGCCCGCCCACCCGCTCCTCGCCCACCCCGCCGAACCCGGCCTGATCGCGCTGCCCGAGGACCCGGGCAGCGACGGCGCGGGGGTGCTCCTGAGGTAGCCCGACCGGGCACCCGGGGCCGGGTACGGCCCGGGTGCCTAGGCTGGACGGCATGATCAGGGTGCTGCTGGCCGACGACGAGACGATGATCCGCGCCGGGGTGCGGGCCATCCTCACCACCGACCCGGGGATCGAGGTGGTCGCCGAGGCGGGCGACGGGCACGAGGCGGTGGAGCTGGCCCGGCTGCACCGGCCCGACGTCGCCCTCCTCGACATCCGGATGCCCCGGCTCGACGGCCTCGCCGCCGCCGACGCGCTCCGCCGCACCCTGCCGGAGACGGCGGTCGTCATGCTCACCACCTTCTCCGAGGACGACTACATCGCCCGGGCCCTCGGCACCGGCGTCGGCGGCTTCCTCCTGAAGTCCGGCGACCCGCGCGAGCTGATCGCCGGGGTCCGCGCGGTCGCCGCCGGCGGCGCCGCCCTCTCGCCGACCGTCGCCCGCCGGGTCATCGACACCCTCGGCGGCGAGCGGCTCACCCGCGCGGCCGCCGCCCGCGTCCGGCTCGCCCCGCTCACCGGCCGCGAACGCGAGGTCGTCTCGCTGCTCGCCGCGGGCTGCTCCAACCAGGAGATCGCCGCCCGCATGTACGTCGTCGAGGGCACCGTCAAGGCCCACGTCAGCGCCGTCCTCGCCCGCCTCGGCCTGCGCAACCGCGTCCAGCTCGCGATCCTCGCGCACGAGGCGGGTCTCACCGCCGGCCCGGGGCCCTCGGATGCCTGAGGTCTCGCCGGCGCGCCGGCGGCTCTTCGACCTGGCGCTGTGGCTGCTGCTCTCGCTCCCGGTGCTGCTGCGCTCCGACCCGAACGACGGCGGGTCCTGGTTCCAGGTCGCCGCCGGGGTCACCGTCCTCGGCGGCTGTGTCGCCGTCAGCCGCCGGTGGCCGCTGCTGCCGCTCGCGGTCACGGTCGCCGCGAGCCTGCCCGCCTCGCTGGAGCTGTTCACGCCCTCGTACAGCCTCGCCCTGGTCGCCTTCGGCTATCTCGCCGGGCGGCGGCAGGACCACACCCGCGGCTCGCTCTGGCTGTTCGGGGCGGTGGCCGCCGTGGGGCTCGTCGCCACCCGGCTTACCGGCACCTCCCTCGGCCCCTGGTTCACCCTGCTGCTCGCCCTCGCCCTGGCGATCGTGGCGCCCTGGCTGGTCGGCCGGTACGTCCGCCAGTACGACCGGCTGGTGCGCAGCGGCTGGGAGCTGGCCGACCGGATGGAGCGGGAGCAGGCGGCGGTCGCCGACCGGGAGCGGCTGCGGGAGCGGTCGCGGATCGCCGGCGACATGCACGACTCCCTCGGCCACGACCTGGCGCTGATCGCGGTGCGGGCGGGCGCCCTGGAGGTGGATCCGGGACTCGGGCCCGAGCAGCAGCGGGCGGCGGGCGAGCTGCGGAGGGCGGCGGCGGAGGCGACCGAGCGGCTGCGGGACGTCATCGGGGTGCTGAGGGAGGACGGCGAGGGGGCGCCGACGACACCGGCGGACGAGACGGTCGGCCAGCTGGTGGACCGGGCCAGGGCCTCGGGGCTCGATGTGACGCTCCGCGGCGACGGTCCGGTGCCGGAGCTGCCGGGCATGGCGGGCCGGGCGCTGCACCGGGTGGTGCAGGAGGGGCTGACGAACGCGGCGAAGCACGCCCCGGGCGCGGCCGTCACGGTCGAGGTCCGGGAGACCGGCGGGCGGGTGACGGTACGGGTGGGGAACGGGCCGGGCGAGGGGGCCGGGGAGCCCGCCTCCGGGGGCTCCGGGCTCGTCGGCCTGGACGAGCGGGTGCGGCTCGCGGGCGGCACCCTGACCCACGGCCCGGTGCGCGGCGGCGGCTTCGCGCTGACGGCGGTGCTGCCCCGGCGGGCGCCGGCCGCGGTGCCGGCCGCGCCGACCTCGGCCCGGGAGCTGGACCGGGCGCGCCGCCGGGTGCGGAAGGACCTGGTGCGGGCGATCTGGATCCCGCTGGCGCTGCTCGCGGCCCTCGCGGTGCTGACGGCGGGCGTGGCCCTGTGGTCGCAGTCCCGCTCGTACCTGGAGCCCGACAACTACGCGCGGCTGCTGGTCGGCCAGGCGTACGGGGAGCTGGTGGAGGACCTGCCCGACCACGCCCTGGAGGCGCCGCCGGCGGGGCTGCCGCCGGAGCCGGCGGGCGCGGACGAGTGCCGGTACTACCGGGCGACGGTCTTCGCGGAGCTGCCGGTCTACCGGCTGTGCTTCACCGGCGGGCGGCTGAGCGCGCGGGACGAGCTGGGGTGAACGGGCGGACGCCCGGAGGGATGGGATCCCTCCGGGCGTCCGTCGTGTCCGCTTCGGGCTGTGCTCCCGGCCTTACGGGAAGGTCAGCTTGAAGCTGTTGATGTAACCGGTGTCGGCCCCGGCCTTGTCCTGGACGCGGAGCTTCCAGGCACCGTTGGCGACCTCGGAGGAGGCGTTCACGGTGTAGGTCTGGGCGATGTTGTCCGCACTGCCGCCGGAGCGGTTGTGCAGGTTGTAGACCGAGCCGTCGGGGGCGACGAGGTCGACGACGAGGTCACCGATGTAGGTGTGGACGATGTCCACGCCGACGGCGAGGTTGCTGGGCGCGTTGCCCGTGCGGCCGGTGACGTTGACCGTCGAGGTGACCGCGGCGCCGGGGGAGTCCGGGATGGAGACGTCGGCGGTGTTCTCGAAGACCGTGCCGGTGGGCGGCGTGGTGCCCGGGCGGGTGCCGACGTTGACGGCGGCCCAGGCGTGCTGGACGGCGAGGGCCTCGGGGCTGCCGGCGCCGTAGAGCTCCTCGGCGGCCGCGACCGTGCCGGTGCGGGCGCCCGCGTAGTTGGTGGACGAGGTCCACTTGGTGGTGAGGGCCTTGAACCAGATCATCCGGGCCTTGTCGATCCCGATGCCGGTGACCGGCAGGCCGTCGGAGGTCGGCGAGTCGTAGGTCACGCCGTTGACGGTCTTGACGCCGCTGCCCTCGGAGAGCAGGTAGAAGAAGTGGTTCGCCGGGCCCGAGGAGTAGTGGACGTCGATCGAGCCGATGCCCGAGTACCACGCGTCCTTGGACGAGCCGTCCTTGCTGGGCTTGTCCATGTAGCGGAGCGGGGTGCCGTTGCCGCGGATGTCGATCTTCTCGCCGACGAGGTAGTCGCCCTTGTCGTTGGGGTTGTTGGCGTAGAACTCGACGGCCGCCGCGAAGATGTCGGAGGTCGCCTCGTTGAGGCCGCCGGACTCGCCGCTGTAGACCAGCTTGGCGGTGACCGAGGTCAGGCCGTGGGTCATCTCGTGGGCGGCCACGTCGATGGAGGTGAGCGGCTTGGCGTTGCTCGCGCCGTCGCCGTACGTCATGCAGAAGCAGGAGTCCTGCCAGAAGGCGTTGACGTAGGCGTTGCCGTAGTGGACCCGGGAGTACGCGCCGACGCCGTCACCGCGGATGCCGGAGCGGCCGTGCACGTTCTTGTAGTAGTCCCAGGTGAGCGCGGCGCCGTAGTGGGCGTCGGCGCCGGCCGTCTCCAGGTTGGACGGGGTGCCGTCGCCCCAGACGTCGTCCGAGCCGGAGAAGAGCGTCCCGGTGCCGGAGGTGCCGCGGTTGAGGTTGTACGTCTTGTGGTTGCCGCGGCCGGTGTCGGTCAGCGTGTACGACGGCGCGGTGCCGAGCGTGACCTGGCCGCTGTACTGGGTGTTGCCGGTGCCGGTGTGCACGGCCTGCCACTCGTACAGCTTGGCGCCGGACTTGGCGTCGGTGACGACGTGCAGCTCGTTCGGCGTGCCGTCGTGCTGGAGGCCGCCGACGACGGTCTCGTACGCGAGGACCGGGGCGCCACTCTGGCCCATCCAGACGACCTTGCGCGGGGCGCGCTCGCTCTTGGTGGCCTTCGAGCCCTCGGCGGCGGCCAGGCCGACGGCCTGCTTCTCCGCGGCGGCGGGGGCGACGGTGGCCGCGAGGTCGACGTTCTTCAGCTCCGCGCGGGAGGACTTGGAGACGCCGGTCGTGGCGCCGGCCTTGGACTCGGCCACGATCAGGTCGCCGCCGAGGACCGGGAGGCCCGCGTAGGTGCGCTCGTAGCGCGTGTGGGTCGTGCCGTCGCGGTCCTGGACCACGTCTCGGACGACGAGCGCCTCCTGGCCGCCGAGGCCCAGCTCCTTGGCCGTCTCGGCCTTGTCGGCGTCGGCGGCCTTGATCAGCGCGGTGCGCTGGGCGGGGGAGAGGTCGGCGGGGAGCTTGCCCGGGTCGACCTTCCCGAGGGCCGACGCCGGGGCGGCGGCCGTGCCGAGGTTGTCGGCGGAGGCGCTGCCGGCCTGGACGCCGACGGCGATCATGGCGGCGGCTGCGACGAGCGCGCCGGTCGCGGTGGCACGGCGGCTGGGCGTGGATCTCACGCGAACTCCTTTTGCGAGGGGGGTACCGGTCCGCTGGGTGGGCGGGCCGGGTGGTGCAAGCAGAGCGGTGAAACACGAACGGGTGATGCGGCGAACGCGGTTGCGAGGAACCTGGGAGAGAGTCGCAGCTACCGCCGGTACCTGTCAGGACCGCGTCAACAACTTGGCCGGAAGTCGTCCGCTGCGCGTACGGTCGTGTTCGTTAACCGGACGTTTCGTCGATCATGAACGCCCGGTCGCCCACCGTTCTCCGTGCAGGAATCCCTTCAGGGGCCCCCATCCGGACCCGCCGGCTCCGGCGCCCGTCCCGCTCCTCGGACGCCGGCCCCCCTTTACCGAAGCGATGGCCGAAACCCTGCGGCCCGAATCCCGTCTTCCGCTCCTCGGCCGGGCGTCAGCCCGCCAGCGAGTCGCGCCAGGCGCGGTGGAGGCCCGCGTAGCGGCCCTCGCCGCCGACCAGTTCCGCCGGGGCGCCGTCCTCGACGACGCGGCCCGCCTCCATCACCAGGACCCGGTCCGCGACCTCGACCGTGGAGAGGCGGTGGGCGATGACCACCGCCGTGCGGCCCGCCAGGACCGTGTCCATCGCGTGCTGCACCGCCCGCTCGCCCGGCACGTCCAGCGAGCTCGTCGCCTCGTCCAGGATCAGCACCGCCGGATCCGCCAGGAGCGCCCGCGCGAAGGCCACCAACTGGCGCTGACCGGCCGAGATCCGGCCGCCCCGCTTCCGTACGTCGGTGTCGTAGCCGTCCGGCAGCCCGGCGATGAACGCGTGCGCGCCGATCGCCTTCGCCGCCCGCTCGATCTCCTCCCGGCTCGCGTCCGGCCGCCCGATCGCGATGTTCTCCGCGACCGTCCCCGAGAAGAGGAACGCCTCCTGGGTCACCATCACCACCCCGCGCCGCAGTTCGGGCGTCGACAGCTCCCGCAGGTCCACGCCGTCGAGCAGCACCCGGCCCTCCGTCGGGTCGTAGAAGCGCGCGAGCAGCTTCGCCAGCGTCGACTTGCCCGCGCCGGTCGCGCCGACCACCGCCACCGTCTGCCCCGCCGGGATCCGCAAGGAGAAGCGGGGCAGCACCTCACCGCCCGTCCGGTAGGCGAACCGCACCCCGTCGAAGACGACCTCCCGGCCCGGATCCGCCCCCGCCCGCTCCGGCAGCCCCCGAGGCGCCGCCGCCTCCGGCACCCCCGGCTCCTGCGCCAGCAGCCCCGCGATCTTCGTCAGCGAAGCGGCCGCCGACTCGTACGAGTTGAGGAACATCCCGAGCCGGTCGATCGGGTCGTAGAGCCGTCGCACGTACAGCACCGCCGCCGCCAGCACGCCGAGCTCCAGCGAACCCTCCGCCACCCGGTAGGCGCCCCACAGGCACATTCCGGCCACCGCCGTGTTCGCCACCACGCGCGAGCCCACCACATAGCGGGCCATCTCCAGGAGCGCGTCCCCGTTGCTCCGCTCGTGCCGGTGGTTCAGCCCCGCGAACTCCGCGTCGTTCACCCCTTCCCGGCGGAAGGCCCGCACCGGCCGGATGCCGTTCATCGTCTCCGCGAACTTCACGATCACCCCGGCGATCGCCGTCGACCGCTCCGCGTACACCGCGCCCGCCCGCCGCCGGTACATCCGCACCAGCAGGTACAGCGGACCGAACGAGGCCACCGCCACCGCCCCGATCCCCAGGTCCAGCCAGAGCAGCACCAGCGAGATCGACACGAACGACAGCACCACCCCCACCAGCTCCTGCAGCCCCTCCGACAGCAGCTCCCGCAGCGACTCCACGTCCGTCGTCGACCGCGAGATCAGCCGCCCCGAGGTGTACCGCTCGTGGAAGTCCACGCTCAGCACCTGCGCGTGCCGGAAGATCCGCCCCCGCAGGTCGAGCAGCACGCCCTGGTTGATCCGCGCCGCGCCCCGCACGAAACCGTACTGGAGCCCCCCCGCGCCCACCGCGCACAGCAGATAGCCCACCGCCACCGCGATCAGCGGCCCGTGGTCCCCGGCGCGGAAGGCCGGCACGCCCCGGTCGATCGCGTACGCCACGAGCAGCGGGCCCGCCTGGACCGCCGCCTCCTTCACCAGGAGCACCAGCGCCGCCACCGCCACCCGGAACCGGTGCCCGGCGAGCAGCGAGCGCAGCAGCGCCCCGGTCGCCCCGCGCGGCGCCGGCAGATCGTCCCGGTCGAACGGATCGCCCGGGCCCGGACCGGACCCGCCGGCCCGCTCCTCCTCGTCCTCCGCCCGCGCGAGCGTGCTCTCCGTCATCGTTCCCCGTCCCCCTCGCCCGCCATCAGCCAGGCGTACTCGCCGCTGCCGCGCAGCAGTTCCTGATGGGTGCCGACCGCCGCGATCCGCCCGCCCGAGAGCAGCGCCACCCGGTCGGCCAGCATCACCGTCGACGGCCGGTGCGCCACGACCAGCGCCGTCGTCTCCTTCAGCACCTCGCGCAGGGCCGCCTCCACCCGCGCCTCCGTGTGCACGTCGAGCGCCGACAGCGGATCGTCCAGGACCAGGAAGCGCGGCCGGCCGACCACCGCCCGGGCGAGCGCGAGCCGCTGGCGCTGCCCGCCCGAGAGGCTCAGCCCCTGCTCGCCGACCTGCGTCCCCGCGCCCTCCGGCAGCCGGTCCACGAAGCCCTCCGCCTGCGCGACGCCCAGGGCGCGCCGCAGCTCCGTCCCGCCGGCCTCCTGCCCGGCGCCCATCAGCACGTTCTCCCCGACGCTCGCGGAGAACAGCGTCGGCTCCTCGAAGGCCACCGACACCAGCGACCGCAGCCGCTCCCGGTCCATCAGGGCGATGTCCTCGCCGTCGAGCAGGATCCGGCCGCCGGTCGCCTCGTGCAGCCGCGGGACGAGCGCGGTGAGCGTGGTCTTGCCGGAACCCGTGGCGCCGACCAGGGCGAGCGTCTCGCCGGGCCGGATGTGCAGGTCGATGCCGTCCAGGACCGGCGGCGCCCCCTCCGGGGCGTCCGGGTACCGGAACGACACCCCCTCGAAGCGCACCCCGTCCGGGCCCTCCGCGCCGGGCCCGCCGTCCGCCGCCGTGTCCGGCTCCACCTCCGCGTCCATCACCTCGAAGTACCGCTCGGTGGCCGTCGCCGCCTCCTGGCTCATCGCGAGGAGGAAGCCGATCGACTCCACCGGCCAGCGCAGCGCGAGCGCCGTCGACAGGAAGGCGACCAGCGTGCCCGCCGACAGGTCCCCGTCCGCGACCTGGACCGTGCCGAGCACCAGCGTCGCCCCGATCGCCAGCTCCGGCAGGATCGTGATGAACGCCCAGATCAGCGCGAGCAGCCGTGCCTTGGCCAGCTCGGTGGAGCGCAGCAGCCGGGCGAGCCGGCGGAAGGACTCCGCCTGGCTGCGGTGGCGGCCGAAGCCCTTGACGATCCGGATGCCGAGGACGCTCTCCTCGACGACCGTCGTCAGGTCGCCGACCTGGTCCTGGGCGCGGCGCGCGACGACCGCGTACCGGCTCTCGAAGAACGAGCAGAGGACCACCACCGGCACCACGGGCGTCAGGAGCACCAGGCCGAGCGACCAGTCCTGTGCGAGCAGCAGGACGCAACCGGCCAGCAGCGTCACCCCGTTGACCACCAGGAAGGTCAGCGGGAAGGCCAGGAACATCCGGACCAGCATCAGGTCCGTCGTCCCGCGCGAGAGCAGCTGCCCGGACGCCCACCGGTCGTGGAAGGCGATCGGCAGCCGCTGGAGCCTGCCGTACAGGTCCTCCCGCATCCGCGCCTCCACCGAGGACAGCGGCCGGGCCACCAGCCACCGCCGCAGCCCGAAGAGCCCGGCCTCGGCGAAGCCGAGCAGCAGCAGGTACAGCGCCCCCAGCCACACCCCGCCCGGGTCCCGGTCCGCGACCGGCCCGTCCACCAGCCACTTCAGGACCAGCGGGAAGACGAGCGACAGACAGGAGGCGACGACCGCGACGGCGGCGGCACCGAAGAACCGCCCGCGCACGGGCCGGACGTAGGGCCAGAGCCGCAACAGCACCCGCACCGCCGAACGGTCGGCGGGGCGGTCCTCGGGGGTGGCAGGTTTCGTGGGCATCAGGCCCGACCCTACGGTTCACCACTGACACGTCTCACCCGGTTTTCGGCCACCGCCCCCTCCGCCTCCGACGCCCCGCCGCCCGCTGCATAGGATCCCCGACCGGGGCACGTACCAGGGTGGGGAGAGACACGATGAGGACCCGTCAGAGATTCCGCGCGGCGGTCGTCGCGCTGCCGCTGCTGCTCGCCGTCGCCGGTTGCGAGGGCGGCGCGGAACGGGCGGCCGACTCCAGGGACGCGACCGCGACCGCGACGGCGTCCCCGTCCCCGACCCGGCTGCCCGTCTTCGACATGCCCGCGCACAAGCAGCCCGCCGCCGCGGGCGACGCGCTCGCGGACATCGGGACGGCCGGCTTCACCGCCACCGTCACCTACACGACCTCCGGCGGACGTGCCGTGGAGCGGACGGCCGGCGTCCTCGACTGGGGGAAGGACGCCGCCCGCGCGGAGCGGACCCGCCGCGTGCCGGCCGGCTTCTCGGCATCCGTCGCGGACGACCTGGACTTCACGCCCGGCCGGACCGAGCGGCACGCGTACGCGGTCGAGGGGAACGAGATCGCGTACCGCCAGGAGAGCGGGGTCTGGCTGCGGTACGCCGCCGCCGACCCCAAGGAGTTCGCCGACGCCGCCGGCGGCGTCCTCGACCTGGCCGGCGACGCGGCCCCGTGGGGGCGCACCCTCGCCGAGGTGCTGAAGGTCTCCACCGCCGTCGACTCCGAGCCGCTGCCCGGCGGCGGGCGCCGGTACCGCGCGCACGTCGACGACCTGACGGCGCGGAGCGCGCTGCCGCCCGCCGTCGCCGGACACGTGGAGGGGCGCGGACCCACGCAGACCGTCGTCGTCGAGCTCGACCGCCGGGGCCGGCTGGTCCGCGCCGAGGCCGACTTCGGGAAGCTGCTCGCGCACCTGCACGGCGAGGGGACGTTGCGCAAGCTCACCGGCCTCCGCGTCGAACTCGCCCTCACCCGGCACGGCGCCCCGGTCACCGCCCTCGTCCCGGCCACGGAGCGTTCCGAGACCGCGAGGACGGTGCTCACGGCGATGACCGACGTGAAGCCGGGCGCCTGCGCGTCCACCGACACCGGCCTCGGAAGCACCGGCCTCGTCCGTGTCGTCCCCTGCCGCGGCGCCGACCTCCGGGTCTTCGGACAGCAGCGGATCGACGAGACGGTCCGGAACGCCGACCCCGAGGGCGTGGCGGACCGGTTCGCCGTCGACCGGTGCCGTGCCGACTTCCGTGAGGCACCGGCCGCCTGGAAGGCGGGGGGCCGCCCCTCCGGCACATTCTGGACCACCGGCCACGAGAGCCTCAGCTTCGTGTTCACCGGTCCCGACGCCCACGCCCGCGGCGACTTCACCTGCTACGTCGCGCTCCGCTGACCCCGCGGGCGGCGGCCCTCACCCCGCCACCCGCAGCAGCACCACCGACCGCGCCCCCACCGTGAGCGCCGCCCCGCCGGGGTGGAGCGTGCCGGGGGGTGCGGTCTGGTCGTCCAGGGACGTGTCGAGGACGCGTTCGTAGGTCTGGGCCCAGGGCGGGCCGGGGAGGCGGAAGTCGAGGGGGCGGGGGCCCGCGTGGAGGACGGCGAGGAAGCTGTCGTCGAGGACCTGCTCGCCCCGCTCGTCGCGGCCCGGTATGTCGCGGCCCGACAGGTAGAGGGCGAGCGTCGCCGAGGGCGCGTACCAGTCCCCTTCGGTCATCTCCGTGCCGTCGGGGCCGAACCACGCGAGGTCCCGCAGCCCGTCGGCGCCCTGCGGCCGGCCGGAGAAGAAGGCGCGGCGGCGCAGCACCGGGTGGCGGTGGCGGAGGGCGAGGAGCCGGCGGGTGAGGGCGAGGAGCTGGGCGCGGCCGGGGTCCTCGGGCAGCGACCAGTCGAGCCAGCCGGTCTCGTTGTCCTGGCAGTACGCGTTGTTGTTGCCGCCCTGGGTGCGGCCCATCTCGTCGCCCGCGACGAGCATCGGCACCCCGGTGGAGAGCAGCAGGGTGGTGAGCAGGTTGCGGAGCTGGCGGAGCCGGAGGGCGTTCACCGCCGGGTCGTCGGTCTCGCCCTCCGCGCCGCAGTTCCAGGAGCGGTTGTCGTGGGTGCCGTCGCGGTTGCCCTCGCCGTTGGCCTCGTTGTGCTTGCGCTCGTACGTGACGAGGTCGCGGAGCGTGAAGCCGTCGTGGGCGGTGACGAAGTTGACGGAGGCGTAGGGGCGGCGGCCGCCCCAGGCGTACAGGTCGCTGGAGCCGGAGAGCCGGTAGCCGAGGTCACGGACGTCGGGCAGCGCGCCGCGCCAGAAGTCCCGTACGGCGTCCCGGTAGCGGTCGTTCCACTCGGTCCACAGCGGCGGGAAGGCGCCGACCTGGTAGCCGCCGTTGCCGACGTCCCACGGTTCGGCGATGAGCTTGACCCGGCGGAGCACCGGGTCCTGGGCGATGACGGCGAGGAAGGGGGAGAGCATGTCGACGTCGTGCATCGAGCGGGCGAGCGCCGCCGCCAGGTCGAAGCGGAAGCCGTCGACGCCCATCTCGGTGACCCAGTACCGCAGGGAGTCGGTGATGAGCCGCAGCACCTGCGGCTGGACGACGTGGAGCGTGTTGCCGCAGCCGGTGTAGTCGGCGTACCTGCGCGCGTCCGACTGGAGCCGGTAGTAGCCGCGGTTGTCGATGCCCTTCAGCGACAGCGTGGGGCCGAGCTCGCCCGCCTCCGCCGTGTGGTTGTAGACGACGTCGAGGATCACCTCGATGCCCGCCGCGTGCAGGGCCCGCACCATCCGCTTGAACTCGCCGACCTGCTGCCCGGTGGTGCCGGACGAGGAGTAGCCGGCGTGCGGGGCGAAGTAGCCGATCGAGTTGTAGCCCCAGTAGTTGGTGAGGCCGCGCCGCAGCAGGTGGTCCTCGTGGGCGAACTGGTGCACCGGCAGCAGTTCGACGGCCGTCACCCCGAGGCGCACGAGGTGGTCGACCGCGGCCGGGTGGGCGAGTCCCGCGTAGGTGCCGCGCAGGCGCTCCGGGATGCCGGGGTGCCGTGCGGTGAAGCCCTTGACGTGCAGCTCGTAGATGACGGAGTCCTGCCAGGGCGTCTTGGGCCTGCGGTCGTCGGACCAGTCGTCGTCGTCCCGTACGACGACCCCCTTGGGCACGTGCGGGGCGGAGTCCCGCTCGTCGCGGACGGTGTCGGCGACATGCTGCTGCGGCCAGTCCCGGACGTGTCCGTACGCCTCCGGGGGCAGCGCCGCGAAGTCGCCGTCGACGGCCCGGGCGTACGGGTCGAGCAGCAGCTTCGCCGGGTTCCAGCGGGCGCCGGTCCACGGGTCCCAGCGGCCGTGCACCCGGTAGCCGTACCTCTGTCCGGGGCCGACGCCCGGCACGAAGCCGTGCCAGATCTCGTGGGTCAGCTCGGTCAGCGGCAGCCGGGTCTCGGTGCCGTCGGGCGCGAAGAGGCAGAGCTCCACGGCCTCCGCTCCGCCCGCCCAGAGCGCGAAGTTGGTGCCCCTGGTCCCGTCCGGTCCCGTCCGGCAGCGGGCCCCGAGCGGGGTGGGCGTCCCCGGCCACACCGGGGGCGCGGGCCGTCCCAAGGCATGCTCCGGTACCGCCTGCTGTTCGGCTGCGCTCGACACCGCCCTGGCCTCCCGCGGCTCCGGCGGGCCCGCGGCCGGGGCGAGGGCGTCCCGGCCCCGGCCCCGCGCGTCCTCCCGCACCCTCGTGTACTCCCGGTCGTACTCCCTGTTCTGCCCGCAGCGCCGTCCCCCCAACATGGCCCGTCCGGACGTTTCCCCTGGAGGGGGGTCGTCGTTGGGCCACGCGTGACACGTGTATGGGAACGGGCCGGGCAACTTCTCGCGGTGGCGGGGCTCCTCGTGGGCCTCGCCGGCTGCACCGGATCGGACGGGGGAGGGGGCCTCGGCCTGGACCTCCCGGGGAAGGCGCGGGCCCCCGGCGACGTGATCCGGGTCAGCCCGGAGGACGGCAGCCGGGCGGTCCCCGCGGGCGGTCCCCTGGAGGTGCGGGTGGACAGCGGGCGGCTCGAACGGGTGAGCGTGACCCAGGTGGCGGACGGCCGCAGGGCCGCCGTGCCCGGGGCGATCGCGGCCGACGGGCTGCGCTGGCGCCCCGCCGACGGCACCCGGCTCGCGCTCGCCGCGAAGTACAGCGTGGACGCGGTGGCGCTCGACGCCCACGGGCGCCGCTCGGCCCGGCACACCACCTTCACCACGGTGGTGCCGGAGAGCCGTTTCATCGGCTACTTCACTCCGGAGAACCGTTCCACGGTCGGCGCCGGCATGATCGTTTCCTTCGGCTTCAACCGGCCGATCGAGAACCGGGCCGAGGTGGAGCGGGCCATCCGGGTCACCGCGGACCCGCCGGTGGAGGTCGTGGGCCACTGGTTCGGCAAGGAGCGGCTCGACTTCCGCCCGGCCGCGTACTGGGCGGCCGGCACGAAGGTGACGGTCGAGCTCGGCCTGCGGGACGTCGAGGGCGCCCCCGGCGTCTACGGCATCCAGCGCAAGACGGTCGGCTTCACGGTCGGCCGCTCCCAGGTCTCCCTGGTCGACGCCGCCGCCCACACCATGGAGGTCCGGCGGGACGGGCGGCTGCTCGCCACGCTGCCGATCACCGCGGGAGCGCCGAAGACCACCACGTACAACGGGAAGATGGTGGTGACCGAGCTGTACGACGTGACCCGGATGAACGGCGCCACGGTCGGTTTCGGCGGCGAGTACGACATCAAGGACGTGCCGCACGCCATGCGGCTCACCGAGTCGGGCACCTTCATCCACGGCAACTACTGGGCGGACGCGTCCACCTTCGGCTCGGCCAACGTCAGCCACGGCTGTGTGGGGCTGCGGGACGTGAAGGGCGGCGGCGCCGAGACCCCGGCGGGCTGGTTCTTCGACCGGAGCCTGGTCGGGGACGTCGTCGAGGTGGTCAACTCCCGGGACCGGAAGGTCGCTCCGGACAACGGCCTGGGCGGCTGGAACATGGACTGGGGGAGCTGGAGGAAGGGCTCCGCGCTCCGCTGACCCGGCCCCGGTCCGGCGGCCGGACGCGAGCCGCTCCCCGCTCGCCTCCGGCCCCGTCCCAACTGGGACTGAACGGTGACATGTACGTGGAACTTTCGTGTCTTCCGGTGTGATTATCTAGCGCCGTGCGCGGGACGTGCGTACAGGGGGTGGGGCCCGGCCGGCGGCCGGGTCGTGCGAGGGGAGAAGACCATAGTGAACGGGCAGCCGATATCGGGGACGCCGGCACGGCGGCGGGGCGTCCGTCTCGGAGCACTGGCCGCGGGGGCGCTGATGGTGGTCCTCACCGCCTGCGGCGGCGGGGAGCCGGCCGATTCCGGCGCGGGCGCGGGCGGCAAGGGCACCGGCCAGGGGAGCACCGCTCCCGACAACGCCGCCTCGCAGGCGGTCGTCACCGTCCTGCCGAAGGACGGCGCCGAAGCGGTCGCCACCAGCGGGGCCCTCAAGGTCACCGCCGAGCAGGGCAAGCTGACCACCGTGACCGTCGCCGACTCCAAGGGCGACGCGGTCGAGGGCAAGATCTCCGCGGACGGCGCCAGCTGGGAGCCGCTGGCCCATCTGTCGGCCGGGACCCAGTACAAGGTCCACGCGATCGCGAAGGACGCCGACGGCCGGGAGTCCGCCAAGGACACCACCTTCACCACGCTGACCCCGAAGAACACCTTCATCGGCCACTACACGCCGGAGGCCGGCACGACCGTCGGCGTCGGCATGCCGGTCTCCCTCCACTTCACCCGGGGCATCACCGACCCGGAGGCCGTGGAGAAGGCCATCAAGGTGACGGCCGAGCCGGCCGTCGAGATCGAGGGCCACTGGTTCGGCAACGACCGCCTCGACTTCCGCCCCGAGCAGTACTGGAAGGCGGGGACGAAGGTCACCGTCGAGCTGAACCTGGACGGCGTCGAGGGCCGCCCGGGCGTCTACGGCAAGCAGAAGAAGACGTACTCCTTCACCATCGGCCGCCGTCAGGTCTCCACGGTCGACGCCAGCGCCAAGACGATGAAGGTCGAGCGCGACGGGAAGATCATCAAGACCCTCCCGATCACCGCGGGCGCCCCGTCCACGACCACGTACAACGGCCAGATGGTCATCAGCGAGAAGTACAAGGTGACCCGCATGAACGGGGCCACGGTGGGCTTCGGCGGCGAGTACGACATCAAGGACGTGCCGCACGCCATGCGCCTGTCCACCTCCGGCACCTTCGTGCACGGCAACTACTGGGCCCCGAAGTCCACCTTCGGCTCCCAGAACGTCAGCCACGGCTGCGTCGGCCTCTCGGACACCCGGGGCGCGGGCGACAGCTCCACCCCGGCCGCCTGGTTCTTCGACCGCTCGATCATCGGTGACGTCGTCATCGTGAAGAACTCCAAGGACAAGCAGATCAAGCCGGACAACGGCCTGAACGGCTGGAACATGTCCTGGGCGGAGTGGACCGAGTAGGTCCCTCCCCAGCCGGGTACGGGCCCGGTGCCGTCCGCTCTGTGAGCAACGGCACCGGGCCCGCTCCCGTTAACGGCCACTAACCTTCACCCCATGACTGTGAACCTCGAAGTCGCCGACGGCGTCGGCACGATCCGCCTCGACCGCCCGCCGATGAACGCGCTGGACATCGCCACCCAGGACCGGCTGCGCGAACTGGCCCAGGAGGCCACCGACCGCGACGACGTGCGGGTCGTGGTCCTCTACGGCGGCGAGAAGGTCTTCGCGGCCGGCGCGGACATCAAGGAGATGCAGGTCATGGACCACGTGGCCATGGTCGAGCGGTCGCGCGCCCTCCAGGACTCCTTCACCGCCGTCGCCCGCATCCCCAAGCCGGTCGTCGCCGCGATCACCGGCTACGCCCTCGGCGGCGGCTGCGAGCTCGCGCTCTGCGCCGACTACCGGATCGCCGCCGACAACGCCAAGCTCGGCCAGCCCGAGATCCTGCTCGGCCTGATCCCCGGCGCCGGCGGCACCCAGCGGCTGTCCCGGCTCGTCGGCCCCTCCAAGGCCAAGGACCTCATCTTCACCGGCCGGATGGTGAAGGCCGACGAGGCGCTCACGCTCGGCCTGGTCGACCGGGTCGTGCCGGCCGCCGAGGTGTACGAGCAGGCGCACGCCTGGGCCGCGAAGCTGGCCCAGGGCCCGGCGGTGGCGCTGCGGGCCGCCAAGGAGGCGATCGACCAGGGTCTGGAGGCCGACATCGACACCGGTCTCGCCCTCGAACGGACCTGGTTCTCCGCGCTGTTCGCCACCGCCGACCGCGAGACCGGCATGCGCAGCTTCGTCGAAGAGGGCCCGGGCAAGGCGAAGTTCGCCTGACCTCCCGCCGGACGGGCCGTCAGCCGACGGACCGTCACGGCGACACGCCGTCCCGCGGGGGCCATTCCACCGGAACGGCCCCCGCGGGCCGTCTCCTGCGGCCATGATGGAGGGCATGGCGGGCCTGGAGAGCAGGGAACAACCACGGCAGGGCGGCGTGCCCGCCGCCCGGTGGACACCGACCCTGGAGGACGAAGAGGCCCTCGCGGCGATGGACCGGTACGGCAATCCGGCGGAGATCGACGTGAAGCTGCCGTCGCTCCCGGAGTCGGCGAGGATCGCCCGCCGGATGACCCAGTACGTGGTGCTCCGGCAGTGGGGGCTCGGTCCGAACCTCGCCGAGCACGCCGTCCTGCTCGTCTCCGAACTCGTCGGCAACGCGGTCCGGCACACCGGCGCCCGGGTCTTCGTGCTGCGCGCCCAGCGCCGCCCCGGCCGGATCCGGATCGAGGTGCGCGACCCCTCGCGCGGGCTGCCCTGCCTGATGCCGGTGGCCGAGCTCGACGTCAGCGGCCGGGGCCTCTTCCTCGTCGACAAGCTCTCCGACCGCTGGGGCGCGGACCTCGGGCCGCGCGGCAAGACCACCTGGTTCGAGATGCGGGTCACCGACCGCTGACCGGCCCCGGACGCACGGAAGCCCCCGTGCGCCGTGGTGGGGCTGCTTGGGGGCTTCCGTGTGATGCGCCGTGGACGGGGGGGTGTATCCACGGCCGCAGAGGCGACCTGGCCCGGGTCAATGGGGGTCGTGTCACCGACTATGACAGACGGCAGGCCACACCGCCAAGCGCCCACATCGTTATCAATCCGGACATAACCATACGTTTTAACTGTGAATCGTTGGTGACGTGCGGCACTCGCCTTGCAAACCATGAATGACTATGCGGTTCACCGCTTGTTTCCCTCGATCATCCATATGGTGGACGGCCGGGCCCGCCCTAGGAGGCGGTGAGGAGCGCCTCCGAGGCCACCGGCCGGTACCCCGCCGCCTGGAAGGTCCGCACGCTTCGCGCGTTGCCCGGCGACTGCTGCGCCCACACCACGGCGTCCGGCGTCAGATGCCGCGCCGCCGTCGCCAGTGCCCGGCCCAGGCCCAGGTGGCGCACCGTCTCGTCCACCTCGATCGCCGCCTCCATGCGCCCGGCGACGCCGCGCCCCAGGACCAGCACACCGCCGTCCGCCGCCCACACCCGTACGTCGTCCCGGTACTTCAGCGCCCGCGCCACCCGCGGATGCTCCGGGTCCTCGATCTCCCGCAGCGTCACCGGCGGCGGGCCCGGCAGGGCGTCCGCGACCGTCAGCAGGTCGACGGTGTTCATCCGCCGGCCGGTCCTCGCCATCAGCCGCACCAGGAACCCGGGATGCATGCTCGCCGCCAGCGGATCGCTCCCGGTCGCGGCCAGCTCCGCCCGCACCCACTCCGGATCGACGTCCGCGAAGACCACCGAGTGGGCCGTGAAGGCCAGCACCCCGGCGTCCCGCTCGTCCGGCTGCGGGACCACCGTCGTGCTCCCGTCCGTCGCGGGGAACTCCCCGCGCGCCGCCGCCTCCAGGATCCGTGCCACGTCAGTGCTCATACCGCCATCATCGGACACCGCACGGCCAGCTAATCTGACCCCCGTCAGAACAGCACCGAGAAGGGGCGGAAGCAGTGGCGGACATCGAGTCGGCACGGACGGCATTCAACCGGTACGACGTGGACGGGGACGGCTTCATCACCGCCGCGGAGTACAAGAGCGTCATGGCCCAGCTGGGCGACTTCAACGTCACCGAGACGGTGGCCGAGGCCCTCATCAAGCAGCGCGACGACAACGGCGACGGCCGGCTGTCGTGGGACGAGTTCTGGGCCCACCTCAGCAAGGCCTGACCCCGGTCTGACCGGCCCCGGGACCGGGAACGGGCGGCGTTCACCCTGAGTTGCCGCCCGTCCCGGGCTCGGTGACGATCGTCCGGTGACGCTTCCCGGACCCTTCGGCACCCCCCGCCGTCGCGGCGCGGTGGCCCTCGTCGCCGCCGTCCTCGGCGCCCTCGCCGTCGCCGTCCTCGGCGCCGGCCTCGCCCGGACGGGCACCGGTGAACTGCGGATACCCGCGGCCCCCACCACCACCCTGCTCCGGCTCCTGCTCCTGACCGGCCTCGCCGTCGCCGTGGGCGAACTCGCCGGCCGCCGGATCGCGGGCGAGGGGCCCCTGCCGCGCCCCCTCGCCGTCCCCGGCGCCCTGCTCGCCGCGGCCGCCGCCACCGGCCTCCTGCTGCTCCTCGCCGCCGTCAGCGGCCTCAGCCTCCCCGTCGTCTACGCGCTCCGCGAGGGCCGGCTGCTGCTCGCCACCGCCAACGCCTGCCTCCTCGCCGCCGTCTGCGCCGCCTCCCGGCGCCCCGGCCTCGCCGCCCTCCCGCTCGCCGCCGCGATCGTCGCCGAGGCGCTGCGCGCCCACCCCGAGACCGCCGGCTTCGGCGTCGGCACCGGACTCACCGTCGTCCACCTCACCGCCGCCTCGCTCTGGACCGGGACGCTGCTGTACGTCCTGCGGGTCCTGCGGCCGCGCGGCGAGGGCGGCCGCGCGGTGCTCCTGCGGTACGCCCGGATGGCGGCGTGCGTCTACGCGGCCCTGGCCGTCACCGGCACCGTCTCCACCCTGCGCCGCCTCCCCCTGGAGGCCGCGCTCACCACCGCGTACGGCAGGGTCCTGCTGGTGAAGCTCGCCCTCTTCGGCGGCGCCAGCCTGCTGGCCCTGGCGGCCCGCTCCCGGCTGCGCTCCGGCGCCGACGCGAGCCCCCCGGCCCGCGTGGAACTCGCCGTCCTCGGCGTGATCGTGGCCCTCTCCGCCCTCCTCACGGTGGTCCCCGACCCGCACTGGGCGCGCTTCTGACCGATCGGATCCGGCCGCTCTCCGCGAATCCGGACATCCCCTCCGAGTGTTGGCCTAGACCTATTGCCGGGCAGGGGGTGCGCCGATACGTTTCGTCCCGGCTGCGCAGCCGTCAGGAACCGCACGAGACCCACACGCACCACATCGCATCGTTCATTTCAGGAGGACATGCCATGTACCGTCGCGTCGCAGCCGCACTCGCCACCGCGGCCACCGCCGGAGCCCTCGCCCTCGGCACGGCCGGCTCGGCCGAGGCCGCCGGCCCCGGCTTCTACCCGCGCAGCCACCACTCCTCGTACGCCGAGTGCCAGGCCGCCGGCCAGGCCGGCTACGCGATCTGGGGGCCGATCTTCTTCTGCGAGCCCTTCACCTCCACCCGCCCGGACGTCATCGTCCTCTGGGTCCGCTACTGACCCGAACGCACGAAGGCCGGTCCCGTGGGGGCGGGACCGGCCGTTCGTCACGTACGCGCGGGGATCAGCACTCGATGATGTTCACCGCGAGGCCGCCGCGGGCGGTCTCCTTGTACTTCACGCTCATGTCGGCGCCCGTCTCCTTCATGGTCTTGATGACCTTGTCGAGGGAGACCAGGTGGCTGCCGTCGCCGCGCATCGACATCTTCGCCGCCGTGACGGCCTTGACCGCCGCCATGCCGTTGCGCTCGATGCACGGGATCTGGACCAGGCCGCCGACCGGGTCGCAGGTGAGGCCCAGGTTGTGCTCCATGCCGATCTCGGCCGCGTTCTCCACCTGCTCGGGGGAGCCGCCGAGGACCTCGGCGAGGGCGCCGGCCGCCATCGAGCAGGCCGAGCCGACCTCGCCCTGGCAGCCGACCTCGGCGCCGGAGATCGAGGCGTTCTCCTTGAAGAGCATGCCGACCGCGCCGGCCGCGAGGAGGAAGCGGACGATGCCGTCCTCGTCGGCGCCCGGGACGAAGTTCATGTAGTAGTGCAGGACCGCCGGGATGATGCCGGCCGCGCCGTTCGTCGGGGCGGTGACCACCCGGCCGCCCGCCGCGTTCTCCTCGTTCACCGCCATCGCGTAGAGGGTGATCCACTCCATCGCGTGCATCGCCGGGTCGCCCTCGGAGCGCAGCTTGCGGGCCAGGGTCGCGGCGCGGCGGCGGACCTTCAGGCCGCCGGGCAGGATCCCCTCGCGGGACATGCCGCGCGAGACGCAGGCCTGCATCACCCGCCAGATCTCCAGGAGGCCGGCCCGGATCTCGTCCTCGGTGCGCCAGGCCTTCTCGTTCTCCAGCATCAGGGAGGAGATCGACAGGCCGGTCTCCTTGGTGAGGCGGAGCAGCTCGTCACCGGTGCGGAAGGGGTACTTCAGGGCGGTGTCGTCGGGGATGATCGGGTTCTCGCCCGCCACCGCGTCCTCGTCGACGACGAAGCCGCCGCCGACCGAGTAGTACGTCTTCTCCAGGACGAGCGCGCCCTCGGCGTCGTACGCGAAGACCGTCATGCCGTTGGCGTGGTACGGCAGCGCCTTGCGGCGGTGCAGGATCAGGTCGTCGTCGAAGGAGAACGGGATCTCGTGGGCGCCGAGCAGGTCGATCCGCCCGCTCGCCTTGATCCGCTCGAACTCCTCGTCGGCGTGCTCCACGTCGACCGTGCGGGGCGAATTGCCCTCCAGGCCCAGGAGGACCGCCTTCGGGGTGCCGTGGCCGTGGCCGGTGGCGCCCAGCGAGCCGTACAGCTCCGCACGGACCTTCGCCGTGTGGGCGAGCAGGCCCTCGTTCTTCAGCCGGCGGGCGAACATCCGGGCCGCGCGCATCGGGCCCACCGTGTGGGAGCTGGACGGGCCGATGCCGATCGAGAACAGGTCGAAGACCGAGATGGCCACGGGAGGACTCCTTGTGGGGCTAGACGCCGTTGTCTGCCGGGGTGGAGCAGAAAAGCGTGGAAGGCGGGGGTGGAGACATGGGGCGGGGCACCGCGCTCACTGTCCAGTGTGCGCGGTGCCCCGGAGCTTTCGTACGAACAAAAGCGTACGAAATTACTTCAGGCCGGGGTACAGCGGGTGCTTCTCGGCCAGCGCGGTCACGCGGGCCTTCAGCGCCTCGGCCTTCTCGGCGTCGAAGCCGGGCTTCAGCGTCTCGGCGATGACGTCGGCGACCTCGCGGAAGTCCTCGGCCTGGAAGCCGCGGGTGGCGAGGGCCGGCGTGCCGATGCGCAGGCCGGAGGTGACCATCGGCGGGCGCGGGTCGTTCGGAACGGCGTTCCGGTTGACCGTGATGCCGACCTCGTGGAGCCGGTCCTCGGCCTGCTGGCCGTCGAGCTCGGAGTCGCGCAGGTCCACCAGGACCAGGTGCACGTCCGTGCCGCCGGAGAGGACCGAGACGCCGTGCGCCGTGACGTCGTCCTGGACCAGGCGCTCGGCCAGGATCCGGGCGCCGTCCAGGGTGCGCTGCTGGCGCTCCTTGAACTCCTCCGAGGCCGCGACCTTGAAGGAGACGGCCTTGGCCGCGATCACGTGCTCCAGGGGGCCGCCCTGGAAGCCCGGGAAGACGGAGGAGTTCAGCTTCTTCGCGAACTCCTTCTTCGCCAGGATGATGCCGCCGCGCGGGCCGCCGAGCGTCTTGTGCGTGGTGGAGGTCACCACGTCCGCGTACTCGACCGGGTTCGGGTGCAGACCGGCCGCGACCAGGCCCGCGAAGTGGGCCATGTCGACCCACAGGTACGCCTCGACCTCGTCGGCGATCCGGCGGAACTCCGCGAAGTCCAGCTGACGCGGGTACGCCGACCAGCCGGCGATGATCACCTTCGGGCGGTGCTCCTTGGCGAGGCGCTCGACCTCGGCCATGTCGACCAGGCCGGCCTCGTCCACGTGGTACGCGACCACGTTGAACTGCTTGCCCGAGAAGTTCAGGCGCATGCCGTGGGTGAGGTGGCCGCCGTGCGCCAGGTCGAGACCCAGGATCGTGTCGCCCGGCTGGGCGATGGCGAAGAGCGCGGCCTGGTTGGCGGAGGCGCCGGAGTGCGGCTGCACGTTGGCGTACTCGGCGCCGAACAGGTCCTTGATCCGGTCGATCGCGATCTGCTCGGCCACGTCGACGTGCTCGCAGCCGCCGTAGTAGCGGCGGCCCGGGTAGCCCTCGGCGTACTTGTTGGTGAGGACGGAGCCCTGGGCCTCCATGACCGCGACCGGAGCGAAGTTCTCCGAGGCGATCATCTCGAGGGTGGACTGCTGGCGGCGGAGCTCGGCGTCGACGGCGGCGGCGACGTCCGGGTCCAGCTCGTGGAGGGGAGTGTTCAGAAGCGACATGAAGCGATCCCTAGGGGGTCTCGGTCAGCCTGCGGTGAAGGCGGTGTACTCGTCGGCGGAGAGCAGGTCGTCCTGCTCGGCCGTGAGGCGCACCTTGAACAGCCAGCCGCCCTCGAACGGAGCGGAGTTCACCAGCGACGGGTCGTCCACGACGTCCTGGTTCGCCTCGACGACCTCACCGGTCACCGGGGAGTACAGCTCGCTCACGGACTTGGTCGACTCCAGCTCGCCGCACTCCTCGGTCGCGGTCACGGTGGAGCCGACCTCGGGGAGCTGGACGAACACGATGTCACCGAGGGCGTTGGCCGCGTGCTCCGTGATGCCGATCGTGGCGACGCCGTCCTCGACGGCCGACAGCCACTCGTGCTCCTTGCTGTAGCGAAGCTGCTGGGGGTTGCTCATGTCCTGATTCTCCTGTACCGGGGGAGTGCGGATGTACGGGGTCTTGCGGGGTGAGACGGGATCCGGGACGACCGCGTCACTTCCGGCGCTTGTAGAACGGCAGCGCCACGACCTTGTACGGCTCGTGGGTGCCGCGGATGTCCACCCCTACACCCTCGGTGCCGGGGGCCGCGTGCGCCGCGTCGACGTACGCCATCGCGATCGGCTCGCCGAGCGTGGGGGAGGGGGCGCCCGAGGTGATCTCGCCGACGACCTCGCCGCCGAAGACCACCTGCATGCCGGCGCGCGGGACGCGGCGGCCCTCGGCGACCAGGCCGACGAGCTTGCGCGGCGGGGCGGTCTCGGCGCGCTCGGCGGCGGCCTCCAGCGCCTTGCGGCCCACGAAGTCGCCCGGCTTCTCGAACTTCACGACCCGGCCCAGACCGGCGTCGAAGGGGGTGAGCGAGGTGGTCAGCTCGTGCCCGTACAGCGGCATGCCCGCCTCCAGGCGCAGCGTGTCGCGGCAGGACAGGCCGCACGGGATGAGGCCGACGCCCGCGCCCGCCTCGGTCAGCGCCTTCCACACGCCCTCGGCGTGCTCCGGCTTCAGGAAGAGCTCGAAGCCGTCCTCGCCGGTGTAGCCGGTGCGGGCGATCAGCGCCGGGACGCCGGCGACGGTGCCGGGGAGGCCCGCGTAGTACTTCAGGCCGTCCAGGTCGGCGTCGGTGAGCTGCTTGAGGATGCCGGGGGACTCGGGGCCCTGCACGGCGATCAGGGCGTACGCGTCGCGGTCGTCGCGGACCTCGGCGTCGAAGCCGCCGGCGCGGGCGACCAGGGCGTCCAGGACGATCTGGGCGTTGGAGGCGTTGGCGACGACCATGTACTCGGTCTCGCCGAGGCGGTAGACGATCAGGTCGTCGAGGATGCCGCCGTCCTCCCGGCAGATCATCGTGTAGCGCGCGCGGCCGTTGCCCACCGTGGAGATGTTGCCGACCAGGGCGTAGTCGAGCAGGTCGACGGCCTGCGGGCCGGTGACGGTGATCTCGCCCATGTGGGAGAGGTCGAAGAGGCCGGCCCGGGTGCGGACGGCGTTGTGCTCGTCGCGCTCGCTGGCGTACCGCAGCGGCATGTCCCAGCCGGCGAAGTCGGTCATGGTCGCGCCCAGCGAACGATGCAGGGCATCGAGGGCGGTCAGACGGGGGGTGGTGCTCATGGTGGACGTGGCTCCCGGTTCCCGAAGGCGGAAAACATGACAGGCAAGGACGTTCCTCCCCATCTGTCATGGAACCTGAGAGGTTCACCGGGGGCATCCCCGGCTTGCACCTTGGGTGGGGACACGACGCATGTCCCGCTTTTCAGATCTGCCTCATCCACGCGGTACGGGGCCTGAGAGATTCAAGGGAGGGTCTTGCTCCTTCGGCGCCCGGGCGGCCCAGGGGCCGGTCCGGAACTCTCCCGCGCGGATTCGAGCGGCCGGTATGCGGTTGTAGGGCGCTGCGCGCGCCTGGCGCGCACATCCTCGCATACCGTGTCGGCGCCGCAAATCGCTTGTCTCGGATTACCGTTTCTTTACACTTCGTGGGCAAGGGTCTCCGTAGGTCTCCCGACACGTCCCCCGGGGGCCCGACAGGGGGAGCAGCGATGAGGATCCAGCACACCGGCGTCTTCGCGAGTGACGCCGCCATACCGGCCCAGCGGGCCCGCGCCAGGACCCGGCGGCGCGGGCGCGTGGTGCGGGACCTGCGTGACCGGGGCGGCCGCGGCCCGCGCGTCCTCACCTTCGCCGCCGGTGACGTCGTGGTCGTCTCCGGGCTCCCCGGCAGCGGCAAGTCCACCCTGCTGCGCCGGGCCGCCGCCGGCCTCGGCATCGACTCCCAGGACGCCCGCGAGCGCTGGGAGGCCCGGATGCCCGCCTTCCTGCCGTACGCGCTCTACCGCCCGCTGGTCCGGATCGCGCACTACGCCGGGCTCCACCGGGCCCTGCGCTCCGGCGCCGGGGTCGTCGTCCACGACTGCGGCACCCAGTCCTGGGTCCGCGGCTGGCTCGCCCGCTCGGCCGCCCGCCGCGGCCGCGCCCTCCACCTGGTCCTCCTCGACGTCGACCCGGCCACCGCCAGGGACGGCCAGCGGGAGCGGGGCCGGGGGGTGTCCGCGTACGCCTTCGCCCGGCACCGCAGGGCGGTGGGCCGGCTCGTCGCCGCCGTCGAGGCGGGCCGCCCGCCGCGCGGCTGCGCCTCCGCCACCCTCCTCGACCGGGACGCGGCGGCCGCGCTGCGCCGGATCGGCTTCCGCGCCCCGGTGTGAGGCCCGCGCGCCGGGTTCTGGTCACAGCCGGGGCGGGGCGGCGTTAGGGTGCTGCGGGACGGCCGGGACCAGGGCCGTACGAGAAGGGGACGGAACCACCGTGGACGTGACGTGGCCGGGCAACGAGCTGGAGGAGGCGCTCGCCGCCGCGCTCGGCGAGCCCGCGGCCGGAGGCCGGCTCATCGAGGTGCTCGGCCGCAGCCAGGTGTGGGTCCCGCTGCCCAACGGCGGCGGTCCGGACAGCCCCGACCTGGACCTCGCCACGATGGAGATCGGCGGCGGCGCCTTCGTCCCCGTCTTCAGCTCCCAGGAGCAGTTCCTCGCCTGCGTCGGCGACCACATGTCCTTCACCGTCGCGCCCGCCCGTGACTTCGCCCGCGGCCTGCCCCCGCAGCTCGGGATCGCGGTGAACCCCGGCGGCACCGTCGGCGTCCCGCTGCCCCCGCCCGCCGTCGCCGAGCTCTGCAGGGTCGGCCGCACCGCCCTCGACGGGCCCGCGTCCGGCGGCCGGGTCCGGCTCTTCGAGCCCGACTGGCAGGACGACCCGGTCGACTTCCTCGCCGCGGCCTCCGCCGAGTTCGAGGCCACCGGAGTCGTCGCCTCGGCCCGCCGCACCCTCGCCAGCGTCGAGGGCACCGAACCGGCCCTCTTCATCGGCGTCCAGCTCCTGGGCTGGGACGGCGTCGACCGCAACGCCCCGCTGGACGCGCTGGGCCGCGCCCTCGGCCGCGTCGAGGTCGCCTGGCCGGTGAACCTGATCCTCCTCGACATGGCGGCCGACCCCGTCGGAGACTGGATGCTGGAGCGGGTGCGCCCCTTCTACCAGCGCGCGGGCCACTGATCCACCGATCCACCGAACACGAGCCGTACGAGACAGACAGAGGGGCGGGACCCAGGGTGAGCGCGTCAGGCAGCGCCGCGGCCGGAGAGGTCGAGCAGATGCTGCGCCAGGTGGCGCCCGGACGCTACGACGCGTACGAGGGCCTGCTGCACGCCCTGGCCGACGGCGAGTTGTACATGCTGCTCTGGCAGGGCTCCCCGGGCTCGCCCGACGCCCAGTACGGCAACATGGAGGTCGACGGGCACGGTTACGCGCCCTGCGTCACCTCGCCCGGCGAGCTCGCCGCCTCCGGCTGGCACCGCGCCCACGAGCGCGTCACCGGCCGCGAGATCGCCCGCTCGCTCTACCCCGAGCGCTGGGGCGTCTGGCTCAACCCGCACGCCCCCGGCGGCGGCGTCGGCATCCCCTGGGCGGACCTCCGCCGGATCGCCACCGGCCTCGACCGGATGCCCGCCGGGCCGCTGCGGGTCTCCGAACCCGCCCTGGAGATCCCGCAGTTCTACGCCCAGCTCACCCAGAACGCGCACCGGACCCCGGCCGTCCGCTCGCTGCGGCGCGGCTGGGTGCAGCCCGCGCTCGGGACTCCGTACCTGGTCATCGGCCTGGACCTGTACGACGGTTCGGCCGCGGCCGTCGACGAGGTGCGGGCGATGATGCGCCAGTCGATCGGATCCGTGCCCGAGGGGCTGCCCGTCTCGACGGTCGCGCTCTCCGACGCGTACGACCCGGTGGCGCTCTGGCTGAAGGCGCACGCCCGGCCCTTCTACGACCGCGACGCACACGGAGCCCCGTCTCAGCATGCGGGATCTCATCGTCCGGGATACGGCTACCCGCCCGCGCAGCACCGCTGACGCCTTCTGCTCGACTCCTGCCCCGTTCTGGCCGAAATTCCTTGCCAGGGCGGGGTTTTGCGTCCACTTTGAGACCACTCGGACCGGCGATGTCCGGCATCGGACCGTTTTGGTGAGTGTCCGGGTCTCAGGTTGGTATCACCGCTATGCGGACTGTTCTCTGCCGCGTCACTCGCCAGTAGCGTTCGGCCGGTCAAGACCACAACAGGGCGAGCCAGGGGTGGACCCATGCGCATACTCAATTCCCGGTCGACCCGGGCTCTGACGGCGGCCATCGCGGTCGGCCTCATCGCCACGGGCTGTGCGAGCGAGCGGAAGGAGGGGGACAAGGGCGGGGCCAAGGACACCTTCGTGTTCGGCGCTCCGGGCGACCCGGCCTCCCTCGACCCGGCCCTCGCGAGCGACGGCGAGACCTTCCGGGTCACCCGCCAGGCCTTCGAGGCTCTCCTGGAGCACGAGCCCGGCGGCAGCAAGCTCGTCGGCGGGCTCGCCGAGAAGTGGTCGAGCAACCCCGAGGGCACCGTCTGGACCTTCAACCTCCGCAAGGGCGTGAAGTTCCACGACGGCGAGGCCTTCGACGCGAAGGCGGTCTGCGCCAACTACGACTACTGGTTCAACTGGAAGGGCACCTACCAGTCGAGCGCGGTCTCGTACTATTGGCAGACCATCATGGGCGGCTTCAAGGCCAACGAGGACAAGGAGACGCCCAAGGCGAACTACAAGTCCTGCACGGTCAAGGACGACGCCACCGCCGTCATCGAGGTCTTCGAGCCCTCCGCCAACCTGCCCGGCGGCTTCTCCCTGAACGCCCTCGCGATCCACTCGCCGAAGGCCCTCCAGGAGTACGGGAAGCAGCAGATCAGCGAGGCCGGGGACGCCATCACGTACCCCAAGTACAGCCAGGAGGCCGGCGCGGTCGCCGGAACCGGCCCGTACAAGATCACGAAGTGGAACAAGGGCAACAAGGAAGTCAGCCTGGAGCGCTTCGACGACTACTGGGGCGAGAAGGCCAAGGTGAAGAACCTGGTCTTCCGCACGATCGACACCGAGGAGGGCCGCCGCCAGGCGCTCCAGGCCGGTGACATCGACGGCTACGACCTGGTCGCGCCCGCCGACATCAAGACCCTCGAGGGCGAGGGCTTCAAGGTCCCGACCCGTGACGTCTTCAACCTGCTCTACCTCGGTATGACGCAGGGCGCCAACCCGGCGCTGAAGAAGCCCGAGGTCCGCCAGGCCATCGCGCACGCCGTCGACCGCGAGAACATCGTCAAGACCCAGCTGCCCGAGGGCGGCAAGGTCGCGACGCAGTTCATGCCGCACACCATCGCCGGCTACTCGGACAAGGTGAAGCAGTACCCGTTCGACACGGCCAAGGCCAAGTCGCTCCTCGCCGGCGCCGGCGCGGGCAACCTGTCGATCGACTTCTGCTACCCGACCGAGGTCACCCGCCCGTACATGCCCGCTCCGCAGGACATCTTCGAGCTGATCAAGGCCGACCTGGAGAAGGCCGGCATCAAGGTCAACCCGAAGCCGAAGAAGTGGAACCCGGACTACGTCGACGCGGTGGAGAGCGGCGACTGCGCCCTCCACATCTTCGGCTGGACCGGTGACTTCAACGACGGCTACAACTTCATCGGCACCTGGTTCGCCGGCCCCGGCAAGCAGTGGGGCTTCGACGACAAGAAGGTCTTCGACGCGGTGAAGGCCGGTTCGCTCCAGGGCGACCCGACCAAGCGCACGGACCTCTACAAGGCCGCCAACGAGACGATCATGGAGTACCTCCCGGGCGTCCCGCTGACCTCCTCCCCGCCGGCCATCGCGTTCGGCAAGAACGTGGTCCCGCCGAAGGTCTCCCCGCTGACGCAGGAGAACTTCGCCGAGGTCTCCTTCAAGTAACACACCCGTAAGCGGTCCGCCCGGTCACGCGCTCCTGCCGTGGCCGGGCGTCCGCGCATCCACCCTCCACACGCAAGAAAGGGGCACGCGGGGTGTTGCGACTCGTCGTACGACGACTTCTCCAGCTCATACCCACCCTGCTCGGCCTGTCGGTTCTGCTCTTCATCTGGCTGAACCGGCTGCCCGGCGGACCCGCCTCAGCGATCCTGGGCGAGCGGGCGACCGAGGCCGATGTGGCGCGCATCAACCGCGCGCTGGGACTCGACCAGCCGATCTACGTGCAGTACGGACGCTTCCTCAAGCGCCTCCTCGACCTCGACCTCGGCACCTCGGTGCAGACCGGACAGCCCGTGTGGGACGAGTTCGTGCTGCGCTTCCCCGCCACCGTCGAACTCAGCCTCGCGGCCATGCTCATCGCCACCGCCGTGGGCATCCCGCTCGGCTACCTCGCCGCCCGCAAGCGCGGCGGCTGGCTCGACGTGGCCTCCGTCTCCGGCTCCCTCGTCGGCATCTGCATCCCGGTCTTCTTCCTGGCCCAGCTGCTCAAGGGCGCCTTCGGCGACATCTTCGGCACCTTCGGCCGCCAGTCCACCGGCATCGACGCCACCAGCGTCACCGGCTTCGCCGTCCTCGACGGCGTGCTCACCGGCGAGCTCGACGCCGCCTGGGACGCCCTGATGCACCTGGTGCTGCCCGGCATCGCCCTGGCCACCATCCCGCTCGCGGTCATCGTCCGCATGACCCGCGCCAGCGTCCTGGAGGTCCTCGGCGAGGACTACATCCGCACCGCCGAGTCCAAGGGCCTGGAGCGCCGGGTCGTCCGCGGCCGGCACGTCCTGCGCAACGCGATGCTCCCCGTCGTCACCGCCGTCGGCCTGCTCACCGGAAGCCTGCTCTCCGGCGCGGTGCTCACCGAGTCCGTCTTCACCTTCGGCGGCATCGGCTCCTTCATCCGGACCGCCATCGACGCCCGTGACTACCCGGTGCTGGTCGGCTTCATCCTGTTCATCGCCATGATCTACGTGGTGATCAACATGCTCGTCGACCTCGCCTACAGCGTCATCGACCCGAGGGTGCGGGTGCACTGATGAGTCTCACCACCACTGCTTCCAAGATCGACCGGCTCGCCCAGCTCACGGCGAAGACCGAGACCGCCAGCGGCGCCAGCCTCTGGCGCGAGGCCATGCGCCGCATGCGCGGCAGCAAGATGGCGATCATCGGCGCCGTGATCATCGCCGGCTTCGTCCTGCTCGCGATCATCGGCCCCTGGGTCGCCCCGTACGGCCCCGCCGACCAGACCTGGCGCGGCGAGGTCTTCTCCAACCGGGGCCAGTTCGTCGGCGCCCGCGCCGAGAACTGGTTCGGCCTCGACCACCTCGGCCGCGACCTCTTCTCCCGGATGCTCGTGGGCGCCCGCCAGACCCTGCTCGTCGGCGTCGTCTCCATGCTCATCGGCCTGCTGATCGGCGCCTTCGTCGGCATCGTGTCCGGCGCGGCGGCCACCCTCGGCGGGAAGGCCGGACGGCGGATCGACGACGCCATCATGCGCGTCACCGACATCCTCCTCGCGCTGCCCTCGCTGCTCCTCGCCGTCTCCGTCGCCGCCGTGATGGGCCAGTCGCTCACCACCGTGATGATCGCCGTCGGCGTCGTGCAGATCCCGGTCTTCGCCCGGCTGCTCCGCGGCTCGATGCTCGCCCAGGGCGGCAGCGACTACGTGCTCGCCGCCCGCTCGCTCGGCATCCGCAAGCGGCGGATCGTCTTCACCCAGATCCTGCCGAACTCGCTCAGCCCGGTGATCGTCCAGGCGACGCTCAGCCTCGCCACCGCCATCATCGAGGCCGCCGCCCTCTCCTACCTCGGACTCGGCAACCCCGACCCCGCGGTGCCGGAGTGGGGCGTCATGCTCTCCGCGGCCCAGCGCTTCTTCGACAACGAGCCGATGATGTCGATGTACCCGGCGGTCGGCATCGTCATCACCGCCCTCGGCTTCACCCTGCTCGGCGAGGCCATGCGCGAAGCCCTCGACCCGAAGCTGCGAGGCTGACATGGCACTGCTCACCGTGGACGAACTGACCGTCACCTTCGGCGGCCGCGGCCGCAAGGACGTCCGGGCGGTCAACGGCGTCTCGTTCAGCGTCGACCAGGGCCAGGTCGTCGGCCTCGTCGGCGAGTCCGGCTGCGGCAAGTCCGTGACCTCGCTCGCCCTCATGGGCCTGCTGCCGTCCAAGGGCGTCACCCTCGGCGGCCGCGCCGACCTCGACGGCACCGACCTGCTGAAGCTCGCCCCCTCGAAACTGCGCGACCTGCGCGGCCGCGAGATGGCGATGATCTTCCAGGACCCGCTGTCCTCGCTGAACCCGGTCGTCCCCATCGGCGTCCAGGTCACCGAGATCCTCCAGCGCCACCGCGGCCTGAAGGGCGAGGCCGCCCGCAAGGAGGCCGCCCACCTGCTCGACCGGGTCGGCATCCCCGACCCGGACCGGCGCCTCAAGGAGTACCCGCACCAGCTCTCCGGCGGCATGCGGCAGCGCGCGCTCATCGCCATGGCGGTCGCCTGCGCCCCCCGCCTGCTCATCGCCGACGAGCCGACCACGGCGCTCGACGTCACCATCCAGGCCCAGATCCTCGAACTCCTCAAGGAACTGGTCGACCAGGAGGGCACCGCGCTGCTGATGATCACCCACGACCTGGGTGTCGTCGCCGGCCTCTGCGACCAGGTGAACGTCCTCTACGCCGGCAAGGTCGTCGAGTCGGCCGCCCGGCGCGAGCTGTTCGCCCACCCGACGCACCCGTACACCCACGGCCTGCTCGGCTCCATCCCGCGGCTCGACGCCCCGCGCGGCGAACCGCTCCACCCGATCCGCGGGTCCATCAACGACCAGATCGCCTGGGCCGACGGCTGCGCCTTCGCCCCGCGCTGCGACCGGTACGAGATGGAGTGCCTCACCGGCACGCCCGAACTGACCGAACCGCGCGCGGCCGGACACCGCGCCCGCTGCGCGAACCCGGTCCTCGCCACGACGGAGGTACCGGCATGAGCCTGCTCGAACTCGACGGCGTGAAGGTCCACTTCCCCGTCAAGAAGGGCATCCTCTTCGACCGCACCGTCGGCCACGTCTACGCCGTGGACGGCATCTCCCTCAAGGTCGAGGCGGGCCAGACGTACGGCCTCGTCGGCGAGTCCGGCTGCGGCAAGACCACCCTCGGGCGGGCCGTGCTGCGGCTCGTGGACGTCACCGACGGCTCCGTCGTCCTCGACGGCACCGACGTGGCCAAGCTGCCGGAGAAGGAGCTGCGCTCCTTCCGCCGCCGGCTCCAGATGGTCTTCCAGGACCCGCTGGGCAGCCTCAACCCGCGCCAGAACATCGAGTCGATCCTCAGCGAGGGCATGGCCGCGCACGGCATCGGCGCGAACCAGGAGGAGCGGCGGGAGAAGATCCGGGAGATCCTCGCCAAGGTGGGCCTGCCCGCCAACAGCCTCTCCCGCTACCCGCACGAGTTCTCCGGCGGCCAGCGCCAGCGCATCGGCATCGCCCGCGCGCTGGTCCTGGAGCCCGACCTCATCATCTGCGACGAGCCGGTCTCCGCCCTCGACGTCTCCATCCAGGCGCAGGTCATCAACCTGCTCGAAGAGCTCCAGGAGTCGCTGGGCCTGACCTACCTGGTCATCGCCCACGACCTCGCCGTCGTCCGGCACATCTCGGACGTCATCGGCGTGATGTACCTCGGCTCCCTGGTCGAGGAGGCGCCGAGCGACTCGCTGTACGAGGAGCCGCTGCACCCGTACACGCGGGCGCTCATGTCGGCCGTGCCCGTCCCCGACCCGGAGGTCGAGGAGCGGCGCGAGCGGATCCTCCTCACCGGCGACCTGCCCTCCCCGGCGAACCCGCCGGCCGGCTGCCGCTTCCACACCCGCTGCCCGTGGGCCCAGCCGAAGTGCTCCCAGGAGCGCCCCGAGCTCACCGACGCGGGCGACGGCCACAAGGTGGCCTGCCACTTCACGCAGGAGATCCGGTCGGGCGAGCTCCCCATGGCGGGCGGGACCGCCACGGCCGCGATCCCGGCCCAGTCCTCGAAGGAGCCCGAGCCGGCTTCGGAGGAGCCAGAGGCGGCTTCGGAGGAGTCCGAGCAGGTCTCGAAGGAGCCCGCGCAGGCCTCGGAGGAGTCCGCGGCGGCTTCGGAGGAGTCCGAGCAGGTCTCGAAGGAGCCCGCGCAGGCTTCCGAGGAGCCCGAAGCGGCTTCCGGGCAGAAGTAGCCCGGCCCGGAGGGGCCCGGTCGCCGTGGTGCGGCCGGGCCCTTTCCGTGCACACGGCACAATTGCCCGGTGCTCCACGATCTGTTCAGCCCGTCGGTCCAACACACGCTCGACCTCATCGGCATCTTCGTCTTCGCCATCTCCGGCGCCCTCCTCGGCGTCCGGAAGAACTTCGACGTCTTCGGCATGGCCGTGCTCGCCGAGGTCACCGCGCTCGGCGGCGGCCTCCTGCGCGACCTCATCATCGGAGCCGTACCCCCGGCCGCCTTCACCGACCTCGGCTACTTCCTCATGCCGCTGGTCGCCACCGCGCTCGTCTTCTTCCTCCATCCCGAGGTGGAGCGCACCCAGACCGCCGTGAACGTCTTCGACGCGGCCGGCCTCGGCCTCTTCTGCGTGACCGGGACGACGAAGGCGTACGACTACGGGCTCGGCCTCACCTCCTCCGCGGCGCTCGGCCTCGCCACGGCCGTCGGCGGCGGCGTGCTGCGCGACGTCCTCGCCAACGAGGTGCCGTCCCTGCTCCGCTGGGACCGCGACCTCTACGCCGTGCCCGCGATCGTCGGCGCGGCCATGGTCGTCCTCTGCATCCGCTTCGAGGTCCTGAACGCCTACACCAGCGGTGCCGCCGTGCTCACCGCCTTCCTCCTGCGGCTGCTCGCGATGCGCTACCACTGGCGCGCGCCGCGCGCCTGGAACCGCCGCTCGTCCGCCCGCGAGGAACCCGAAAAAGCTACCGCTCAGTAGTTTCCTGCTGTACCGTCGGCCGCATGAGCACGAGCACCGAGACGAGCCCCGCCGCCGAGACCGCGGCGCCCAGCGAGTTCGACCGGGACACCGCCGTCGCCCTGCGCGAGCCCGGTGTCTACGACGCCGAGCTCTCGGCCGGCTGGACGATCATCCAGGCCGTCAACGGCGGCTACCTCCTCGCCCTGCTCGGCCGCGCCCTCGGCGACCACCTGCCGCACCCCGACCCGTTCACCGTCTCGGCGCACTACCTCACGCCGTCGGTGCCGGGCCCCGCGGTCATCCGCACCGAGACCGTCCGCACCGGCCGGACCCTCTCGACCGGCACCGCCTCCCTCTACCAGTACGCCGAGGACGGCACCGAGGTCGAGCGGATCCGCGTCCTCGCCTCCTACGGCGACCTCGACGCCCTCACCGACGAGGTCCGCACCAGCGCGGTCCCGCCCGCCCTCGCCCCGATCGACCGGTGCTTCAGCGCCTCCGACGGCCCGGCCCCGCCGATCCCCGGCTCCTCCGCCATCACCGACCGGCTCGACCTGCGCCTCGACCCCTCCTGCGTCGGCTGGGCCGTCGGCGCCCCCTCCGGCAAGGGCGAGATGCGCGCCTGGTTCGGCCTCGCCGACGGCCGCGAGCCCGACGCGCTCTCCCTGCTCCTCGCCGTCGACGCCCTGCCGCCGACCTCCTTCGAGCTGGGCCTCAAGGGCTGGACGCCCACCGTGGAGCTCACCACCCACGTCCGCTGCCGCCCCGCCCCCGGCCCGCTGCGGGTCTCCATCACCACCCGCAACCTCGCCGGCGGCTTCCTGGAGGAGGACGCCGAGGTCTGGGACAGCGCCGACCGCCTCGTCGCCCAGTCCCGCCAGCTGGCCCGCGCCCCGCGCGGCTGAGCCCGTACGGCGCCCCACGAGCCCGGTGCGGCGGGGAGCCCCGCACCCGGGCTCGTAGAATCGACCCACCATGGCTTACCTCGACCACGCCGCGACCACGCCCATGCTCCCCGAGGCGATCGAGGCGATGACCGCCCAGCTCGCCGTCACGGGCAACGCCTCCTCCCTGCACGCCGCCGGGCGGCGCGCCCGGCGGACCGTCGAGGAGGGCCGCGAGACGCTCGCCGCCGCGCTCGGCGCCCGCCCCAGCGAGGTGGTGTTCACCTCCGGCGGCACCGAGGCCGACAACCTCGCCGTGAAGGGCCTCTACTGGTCCCGCCGCGCCGCCGATCCGCGCCGCACCCGCGTCCTCGCCAGCCCCGTCGAGCACCACGCCGTCCTCGACGCCGTCGACTGGCTCGCCGGCCACGAGGGCGCCGACGTCGAGTACCTGCCGGTCGACGCCCACGGCAGGGTCCACCCCGAGGCGCTGCGCGAGGCGATCGCCCGCGACCCGGAGTCCGTCGCCCTCGCCACCGTGATGTGGGCCAACAACGAGATCGGCACCGTCATGCCGGTCCGCGCCCTCGCCGACACCGCCGCCGAGTTCGGCGTCCCGCTGCACGCCGACGCCGTCCAGGCCGTCGGTCAGCTCCCGGTCGACTTCGCCGCCTCCGGGCTCGCCGCCATGACCGTCTCCGGCCACAAGATCGGCGGCCCCTACGGCATCGGCGCCCTGCTCCTCGGCCGCGAGCACACCCCCGTCCCCGTGCTGCACGGCGGCGGCCAGGAGCGGCACGTCCGCTCCGGCACCCTCGACGTCCCCGCCGTCGCCGCCTTCGCCACCGCCGCCCGCCTCGCCACCGAGGGGCAGGAGGCCTTCGCCCGCGAGATCGGCGCCCTGCGCGACGCGCTCGTCAGCGCCGTCCGTACGGCCGTCCCCGACGCGGTCCTCGGCGGCGACCCGGCCGACCGGCTCCCCGCCAACGCCCACTTCACCTTCCCCGGCTGCGAGGGCGACTCCCTGCTCCTGCTCCTCGACGCCGCCGGCATCGCCTGCTCCACCGGCTCCGCCTGCACCGCCGGCATCGCCCAGCCCAGCCACGTCCTGCTCGCCACCGGCACCGACCCCGACCTGGCCCGCGGCACCCTCCGCTTCTCCCTCGGCCACACCTCCACCGAGGAGGACGTGAAGGCCGTCGCCGACGCCATCGGCCCCGCCGTGGAACGCGCCAGGACCGCCGGCCTCAGCTAGCCCGGTCAGGCCCCGGTCAGGCCCCGGTCAGGCCCCGGTCAGGCCCCGGCCGGGGGCTCCGTCGCGGGGGGCTTCGTGAGCTCCCGCCGCACCAGCTCCAGATACCGGTCCCAGTCCCAGTGCGGGCCGGGATCGGTGTGGTCGGTGCCCTCGACCTCGACGTGCCCGATGATGTGCTCCCGGTCCGCCGGGATCGCGTACCGCCGGCAGATGTCCGCCGTCAGCCGCGCCGAGCCCGCGTACATCTCCGGCGTGAAGTCCCGCGGCCGGTCCACGAAGCCCTCGTGCTCGATGCCGATGCTCCGCTCGTTCATGTCCCGGTTCCCGGCGTGGAAGGCCACGTCGAGCTCCCGGATCATCTGCGCCACGTGCCCGTCCTTGCGGACCACGTAGTGCGTGGCCGCCCCGTGCAGCGGATTGCGGAAGACCTTCAGCGCCGTCGCGTACGAGCCCTGCACCACGTGGATCACCACCCGGTCGATCACGTAGTCGTCCGGCCGGTCCGCCCGCCGCCAGTTCGCCTGGTGCGCGGCCGTCCACTCCGCCGGCTTGTGGTCGAGCGCCCCGTCCGTGCGCGGCCTCTCCATCCCCGGCAGCCGCCACCAGGCCCGCGCCAGCTCCTCGCGCGCCAGGACCGCCGTGCCCGCCACCGCGACGCCGCCGCCGAGCAGCACGGTGCGGCGCCGGACCCCCCGCCTCTTTCCGGCCTTCTTCGCGCCGTTCTCGCTCCCCATGCCTATCGGAACGCTCCATCCCGGCCGGACGGTTCCCGCCGCCCCGTACCCTGGTAGGGCTATGACTGAGACTCCGCGCCCCCTTCGCGTCCTCGCCGCCATGTCCGGCGGGGTGGACTCCGCCGTCGCCGCCGCCCGAGCCGTCGAGGCCGGCCACGACGTCACCGGCGTGCACCTCGCGCTCTCCGCGAACCCGCAGTCCTTCCGTACCGGAGCCCGCGGCTGCTGCACCATCGAGGACTCGCGCGACGCGCGCCGGGCCGCCGACGTCATCGGCATCCCCTTCTACGTGTGGGACCTCGCCGAGCGCTTCCGCGAGGACGTCGTGGCGGACTTCGTCGCCGAGTACGAGGCGGGCCGCACGCCCAATCCGTGCCTGCGCTGCAACGAGAAGATCAAGTTCGCCGCGCTCCTCGACAAGGCGCTCGCGCTCGGCTTCGACGCCGTCTGCACCGGCCACTACGCCACCGTCGTCCTGAACGAGGACGGCACCCGCGAACTGCACCGCGCCTCCGACATGGCCAAGGACCAGTCGTACGTGCTCGGTGTCCTCGACGAGAAGCAGCTCGCGCACGCCCTGTTCCCGCTCGGCGACACCCTCACCACCAAGGACGAGATCCGGGCCGAGGCCGAGCGGCGCGGCCTCGCGGTGGCCAAGAAGCCCGACAGCCACGACATCTGCTTCATCGCCGACGGCGACACCCAGGGCTTCCTCGCCTCCCACCTGGGCACGGCGGAGGGCGACATCGTCGACGAGTCCGGCGCGAAGCTCGGCACCCACGAGGGCGCGTACGGCTTCACCATCGGCCAGCGCAAGGGTCTGCGCATCGGCCACCCGGCCGCCGACGGCAAGCCCCGCTACGTCCTCGACATCTCGCCGGTGAACAACACGGTCACCGTCGGCCCCGCCGAGGCCCTCGACGTCACCGCCCTCACCGCGATCAAGCCCCGCTGGTGCGGCACCGCCCCCGACGGCCCCGGCCGCTACACCGCCCAGCTCCGCGCCCACGGCGGCGAGACCGAGGTGAGCGCGGCCCTGGAGGACGGCGAGCTGAAGGTGACCTTCGACGAGCCCGTCCGGGGCGTCGCCCCGGGCCAGGCCGTCGTCCTCTACGCCGGCACGCGCGTCGTGGGCTCGGCGACGATCGCGACGACGGTACGCCGCACGGCCGCCGCCCCCGCGTAGCGGCGGGGACGGCCCGGCTCAGGCGACGTAGGCCGACTGCGCGACGTCCGCCACGAAGTCCATGAGGACCGGCGCCAGCACATGGGGCGCCACCTCGTGGGTCTGCCCCGTCAGCGTGCGGTGCCGGGCGCGCGGCAGCAGCGCCGACAGCTCCCGGGCCGCCCGCCGGACCGGCGCGGGGCTCGCGCCCCCGTCGACCACCAGCACGCGCGCGTGCACCTCCGGGACGGGCCGCCGCCCGTCGTACGGCGGCTCGAACACCGACACGGCCGTCACGGGCACCCCCGCCGCCGCGGCCGCGAGGGCCAGCACCCCGCCCGTCCCCGTGCCGTGCACCACCGCCCCGGGACCTGCCGCCGCGAGCACCGCCGCCAGGTCCTCGAACTCCCGCTCCAGCGCGTAGCCGTCCCCGCCGGGCCCCCGGCGGTCGTACACGTACACCGGGTGGCTCCGGGCCAGCAGCCGGGCGAGCGGCAGCCCGTCCGCCCCCGTCCCCGGCTCCCCGCTCACCAGCACCACCGCGGGCCGGTCCACGGCCCCCGCCCCGTACCGCGCGTACGCGATCGGCGTCCCGTCCCGTGACACGACCCTCTTCACCTCGTCCATGGCAGGGCAGACCGGCGGACTCGCCGGAACTCATCGCCGCCGCCGGGGAATTCCCGAAGAATCGTGGAACCCGCAGGTCAGGACCGTGAAGAAACCACGGCGGTGGAGAACGGAGGGGTGTCCTACCGTGTCGGCATGAACATCTGCGTCTTCCTCTCCGCCGCCGACCTCGACGAGCGCTACACCGGACCCGCCCGCGACTTCGCCCGCCTCCTCGGCAAGGGCGGCCACACCCTCGTCTGGGGCGGCTCCGACACCGGACTGATGAAGGTCGTGGCGGACGGCGTCCAGGAGGCCGGCGGCCGCCTCGTCGGCGTCTCCGTCGGCTTCCTCGCCGCCAAGGCCCGGCCCGGAGCCGACGAGATGACCATCACCGAGGACCTCGCCGAGCGGAAGGCGCTCCTCCTCGCCAAGTCCGACGCGATCGTCGTCATGGCCGGCGGCACCGGCACCCTCGACGAGGCCACCGAGATCCTGGAACTGAAGAAGCACGGCAAGCACGCCAAGCCCGTCGTCTTCCTCAACACCGCCGGCTTCTACGACGGCCTCAGGATCCAGTTCCGGCGCATGGAGGAAGAGGGCTTCCTCCCGCGCCCCCTCGCCGACCTCGCCTTCTTCGCCGAGGACGGCCCGACGGCACTGGCGCACCTGGAGGGCGAGATCGCCGCCCGCTGATGGGACCATGGCCCCATGGCTACTCATGTGATCACCGGGGCCGGTTCCGGCATCGGCGCGGCCGTCGCGCGGCGGCTGCACGCGCGCGGGGACGAGCTCGTGCTGCACGTGCGCGACGCGGGGCGGGCGAAGGAGCTGGCGGCGGAGTTCCCCGGCGCCCGGACGCTCGTCGGGGACCTGGCGGACCCGGACCGGCTCTCCTGGGCGTTCTCGCACCAGAGCCTGCCCGACCGGGTCGACTCGCTGCTGCACATCGCCGGCGTCGTCGACCTCGGCGGGGTCGGGGAGCTGACGCCCAAGGCCTGGCACCACCAGCTGAACGTCAACCTGGTCGCCCCCGCCGAGCTGACCCGGCACTTCCTGCCGCAGCTCCGCCTCTCCCAGGGGCACGTCCTCTTCGTGAACTCCGGCGCCGGGCTGAACGCGCACGCCGAGTGGAGCGCGTACGCCGCCTCCAAGCACGGCCTGAAGGCGCTCGCCGACTCGCTGCGCCACGAGGAGCACGGCAACGGCGTCCGCGTCACCTCGGTCTACCCCGGCCGCACCGCCGGCCCCATGCAGGCCAAGGTGCACCAGCAGGAGGGCAAGGAGTACGACCCCGCGCGGTGGATCGACCCCGAGTCCGTGGCGACCACCATCGTGATGGCCCTCGACCTCCCGCGCGACGCCGAGGTCAACGACCTGACGGTCCGTCCGGGACGGTAGCCGCGCCATGAACGACATCGCACAGTGGGGCCCCGCCACCGGCGTCGGGTCCCTGCCCGGTGGCGACGCCCGCGAGGCCGCCAAGACCGTCACCGGCACCTTCGAGGACTTCCCCTTCCTCGCCGAACTGCCCGCCCGGGGCCCCGGCGCCGACATGATCGGCCGCACCCTCGGCATGCTCGTCGACCTGTACGCGCACGTGGAGCCCAGCGGCTGGCGGATCAGCGACCGGCCCGGCCGCGACACCCGCCGCGCCCGCTCCTGGCTCGGCGAGGACCTCGACGCCCTGGAGGAGTTCACCCAGGGGTACGAGGGCCCGCTCAAGGTCCAGGCCGTCGGCCCGTGGACGCTCGCCGCCGCCCTGGAACTGCGCGGCGGAGAGGCCGCCCTGGGCGACGCCGGTGCCTGCCGCGACCTCGCCGCCTCCCTCGCCGAGGGCCTGCGCGAGCACCTCGCCGACGTCGCCAAGCGCGTCCCCGGGGCCAGGATCGTGCTCCAGCTCGACGAGCCCTCGCTGACCGCCGTCCTCCTCGGCCGGGTCCGTACGGCCTCCGGCTACCGCACCCACCGGGCCGTCGACCGGCAGGTCGTCGAATCCGCCCTGCGGGACGTGATCGCCGCCCACGACGGGCCCGTCACCGTCCACTCCTGCGCCCCCGGCGTGCCCTTCGGGCTGCTGCGGCGGGCCGGGGCCGCCGGCGTCTCGTTCGACTTCGGCCTGCTCACCGAACGTGACGAGGAGCCGATCGGCGAGGCCGTCGAGGCCGGCACGAAGCTCTTCGCCGGTGTGGTGCCGTCCACCGACACGGCATTGTCCGACCCGGGAGGTAGCGTCATGGGTGTCAGGACGCTGTGGCGCAGGCTGGGGCTGAATCCGGGGACTCTCGCCGAGTCCGTGGTCGTCACCCCCACGTGCGGGCTCGCGGGCGCCTCGCCCGCGTACGCCCGGGCGGCGCTCGCCCACTGCGCCCGGGCGGCGAGATCGCTCGCGGACAACCCAGAGTGACCGGGTTCTGAAGGCACGGGAGGACGGACGAAGGTGGCAGTCGAACAGGGGGCCCTGCCCGGCGGAGAGGCGGTCGTGCCCGCGGAGGCACGCGAGAAGCACGCCGAGCTCGCCGAGCAGGTCGAGGAGCACCGCTTCCGGTACTACGTGAAGGACCAGCCGGTCGTCAGCGACGCGGAGTTCGACAGGCTCCTGCGCGCCCTGGAGGCGCTGGAGGAGGAGCACCCGGAGCTGCGCACGCCCGACTCGCCGACCCAGAAGGTGGCGGGGCAGTACGAGACCGACTTCGCCTCGGTCGAGCACCGCGAGCGCATGCTCTCGCTGGACAACGCCTTCGACGACGAGGAGCTGGCGACCTGGGCGGAGCGCGTCGCCCGGGACGTCGGCACCCCCGACTTCCACTTCCTGTGCGAGCTCAAGGTCGACGGCCTCGCCGTCAACCTCACCTACGAGCACGGCCGGCTCACCCGCGCCGCCACCCGCGGCGACGGCCGCGCCGGCGAGGACATCACGCCCAACGTGCGGACGATCGCCGACATCCCCGAGCGCCTCCACGGCGACCGGATCCCGGACCTCGTCGAGATCCGGGGCGAGGTCTACTTCCCCATGGAGGCCTTCGAGGCGCTCAACGCCCGCCTGGTGGAGGCCGGCGACAAGCCCTTCGCCAACCCGCGCAACGCGGCGGCCGGCTCGCTGCGCCAGAAGGACCCCAAGGTCACCGCCACCCGCCCGCTCCACATGGTCGTGCACGGCATCGGCGCCCGCGAGGGCTTCGAGATCTCCCGGCTCTCGGAGGCGTACGGGCTGCTGCGCGAGTGGGGCCTGCCCACCTCCACGCACAACAAGGTCGTCGCCGGTCTCCCCGAGGTGCGCGCGTTCATCGCGTACTACGGGGAGAACCGCCACTCCGTCGCCCACGAGATCGACGGCGTCGTCGTCAAGCTCGACGAGATCCCCCTCCAGGGCCGGCTCGGCTCCACCGCGCGCGCCCCGCGCTGGGCCATCGCCTGGAAGTACGCCCCGGAGGAGGTCAACACCCGGCTCGTCGACATCAAGGTCGGCGTCGGCCGCACCGGCCGCGTCACCCCCTACGCCCAGGTCGAGCCGGTCACCGTGGCCGGGTCCGAGGTCGAGTTCGCCACCCTCCACAACCAGGAGGTGGTGAAGGCCAAGGGCGTCCTCATCGGCGACACCGTGGTGCTCCGCAAGGCCGGGGACGTCATCCCGGAGATCCTCGGCCCGGTCGTCGACCTGCGGGACGGCACCGAGCGGGAGTTCGTGATGCCGGCCGACTGCCCCGAGTGCGGCACCGCGCTGAAGCCGATGAAGGAGGGCGACATCGACCTCCGCTGTCCGAACGCCCGGACCTGCCCGGCCCAGCTGCGCGAGCGGGTCGAGTTCCTCGCCGGCCGCCAGTGCCTGGACATCGAGAACTTCGGCGCGGTGGCCGCCGCCGCCCTCACCCGGCCCCTGGAGCCCGCCGAGCCGCCGCTGACCGACGAGGGCGACCTCTTCGACCTCACCATCGAGCAGCTGCTGCCGGTCAAGGCGTACGTCCTCGACGCCGACTCGGGGCTGCCCAAGCGGGATCCGAAGACCGGCGAGGAGAAGATCGTCACCGTCTTCGCCAACCAGAAGGGCGAGCCGAAGAAGAACGCCCTCGCGATGCTGGCGCACATCGAGGCCGCCAAGACCCGCCCGCTCGCCCGCTTCATCAACGGCCTCTCCATCCGCCACGTCGGCCCCGTCGCCGCCGAGGCGCTCGCCCGCGAGTTCCGCTCCCTGGAGCGGATCGAGCAGGCCACCGAGGAGGAGCTGGCCGCGGTCGACGGGGTCGGCGGCATCATCGCCGCCGCCGTGAAGCAGTGGTTCGCCGAGGAGTGGCACCGCGAGATCGTGCGGAAGTGGCGCGCCGCCGGCGTCACCCTGGAGGACGAGGGCGCCGGGGAGGACGAGGGGCCGCGTCCGCTGGAGGGTCTGACGGTCGTCGTGACCGGCACCCTGGAGCAGTTCACCCGGGATGGCGCAAAAGAATCGCTCCAGAGCCGCGGAGCCAAGGTCACCGGTTCCGTTTCCAAGAAGACGAGCTTCGTCGTGGTGGGGGAGAACCCGGGCTCCAAGTACGACAAGGCGATGCAGCTGAAGGTTCCGGTTCTGGACGAGGCAGGCTTCAAGATCCTGCTCGAACAGGGTCCCGAGGCCGCTCGCGAGGTCGCACAGCCGGTCGAGGAGTAACCCTCACCGGCCCCTTCCCGCCCCGGGAAGCTCACCCGTTCGGCGCATACCAGATCGTTACGGGTGGCCAGGTCGCATTCGGGCAAGAGAGGGAGAGCGCTGCCCCTCGGCGCCCTCGGCGGCCTACTGTGGTGACCGTGCGTCTCGTCCCGCACCGCCGCGCGAGGGCTCTGCGCGGCCGTGCGACCGGACGAACGGCCCCGCGCCATGCGCCCCGCCCCGAAGCCGGCGGGGCGTACGAGCGGCGGCCGGACGCCACCACGGCCGCCTCGCCGCGGCCCATCGGACAGCGACGGCACCGCCGCCTGTGAGAGGGACGGGAATGGAACCGACCGAGAGTGCCGCACCGGTGTCACGGCCGCGTGGCCGGGTGCTCCCCGCAGGCTTCACCGGCCTGCCCGCCGCCGTGCTGGGCACGGCCGCCGCCGTGCTCGTCACCGGCCTCCAGCAGGCCCTGACCTCCGGCCACCCGCTCTTCCCCGGCGGCGTCGCCGGCTGGTCCCTCGCCCTCCTCACCGGGCTCATCGTCGGCCACCTCGTCGCCCTCGGCCGCGAGCGCTGGTGGGGCGGCACCGGCTCCGGCGCCGCCCTCACCCTCGCCGTCCTGCTCCTGTACGGCTGGGTCCCCGCCGGACTCGTCTCGCTCACCGTCGTCGTGCTCGTCAGCGCCGCCCGCCGGCACCGCTGGCGACAGGGCCTGCTGCACGGCGCCGCCGACATCCTCGGCGTCGGCGCCGCCGCCCTCGTCCTCGCCCTCTTCGGCGACGTCCCCCGCGTCGACAGCCCCTGGCAGCCGCTCGACTGGGGGATCGCCGACGCCCCGGAGATCGTCCTCGCGGCCGGCGCCTACCTCCTCGCGACCCGGCTGCTGCTGTGGTACACCCTCGCCCCGCCCGGCCGCGGCCTGCCCACCGTCGCCCGCACCGCGCTCCTGCGCCAGGGGCTCGTCGCCGTCGCCCTGCTCGGCATCGCCCCGCTGATCTGCGTCGTCGCCGCCGCCCGCCCGGTCCTCCTGCCGCTCTTCGCGATCCCGCTGATCGCCCTCGACTCCACCCTCTGGATCGCCCGCGCCCGCGCCGAGGAACAGCTCAAGGACCCCCTCACCGGCCTCCCCAACCGCCAGTGGCTCCTGGAGCGCACCTGGACGGCCCTGGAGGACGCCGAGGAGGAGGAGGCCCGCGCCGCCCTCGTCCTCATCGACCTGGACCGCTTCCGCTCCGTCAACGACACCCTCGGCCACCTCGCCGGCGACCGGCTGCTCCTCCAGATCGCCGACCGGCTCCGCCTCGCCCTGCCGCGCGGCGCCGAGGCCGCCCGGCTCGGCGGCGACGAGTTCGCCGTCCTGCTGCCCGTCGCCGACTCCACCACCAGCGCCCAGCGGGTCGCCCGCCACCTCGTCGCCGAGCTCTCCTCCCCGCTCGACCTCGACGGCCTCGTCCTCGTCCTGGAGGCCAGCGCCGGCGTCGCCGTCTACCCCGACCACGCCCGCGACGCCGAGGGCCTGCTGCGCCGCGCCGACGTCGCCATGTACCAGGCCAAGCGCGACCGCACCGGCGTCGAGGTGTACGAGTCCAAGCGCGACTCCAACACCCCCGACCGCCTCGGCCTCCTCGGCGACCTGCGCCGCGCCCTGGACGCCGGCGAGGTCGAGCTCCACTACCAGCCGAAGGTCCGCTTCGACGGCCAGGTCGCCGGTCTGGAGGCCCTCGTCCGCTGGGTCCACCCGGAGCGAGGAAAGGTTCCACCGGACGAGTTCATCGCCATCGCCGAGTCCTCCGGCCTGATGCCGCACCTCACCGAGTACGTCCTGGAGACCGCCCTCGCCCAGGTCGCCCGCTGGCGCGCCCAGGGCCTGGAGGTGCCCGTCGCCGTCAACGTCTCGCCGCGCGACGTCCACACCCCCGGCTTCGCCGGCGCCGTCGCCGCCCGGCTCGCCCGTCACGGCGTCCCGGCCGGCTCCCTCCAGCTGGAGATAACGGAACACGTCCTCCTGGAGGACCCGCAGCGCGCCGCCGACACCCTCAACGGCCTCACGGGCCACGGCGTCAAGATGTCCCTGGACGACTTCGGCACCGGCTACTCCTCCCTCGTCCACCTGCGCCGGCTCCCGGTCAGCGAGCTGAAGATCGACCGCTCCTTCGTCGCCCGGCTCGCCGTCGACACCGAGGACGCCGAGATCGTCCGCTGCACCGTCGACCTCGCCCACTCCCTCGGCCTGCTCGTCGTCGCCGAGGGCGTCGAGGACGACGAGACCTGGGAGCGGCTGCGCGACCTGGGCTGCGACGCCGTCCAGGGCTGGCTGGTCTCGGCCGCCATGCCGCCCGCCGAGACCACCGCCTGGCTGCGCGCCCGCGGCGAGCACGGCTGGCGCCGGGCGGTCGACATCGCCCCCGTGACCGAGCAGGCCCCGGCCCCCGGACACGTCGTGCAGTGATCCGGAGGCCCCCTGACGCCCCTCGCCGCCCGGGCGAGGGGGCCGTCCGGGCCGACCGTTTCACGGGGAGGGGCGCGGGCCCCCTAGGATTGGGCCCACACCATCAGACTCACCCCAGAGGATCGCTGCATGCCTGGCATCACGCGCGAGGAGGTCGCACACCTCGCTCGGCTGGCGCGTCTGGAACTCGCCGAAGAGGAACTCGACCACTTCGCCGGTCAGCTCGACGACATCATCGGCGCGGTCGCCCGCGTCTCCGAGGTCGCCGAGCAGGACGTCCCGCCGACCTCCCACCCGCTGCCGCTGACGAACGTCATGCGCGCGGACGAGGTCCGCCCTTCGCTCACCCCCGCGCAGGCGCTCTCCGGCGCCCCCGCCCAGGAACAGCAGCGTTTCAAGGTGCCGCAGATCCTGGGGGAGGACTGATCATGACGGACATCATCAAGCTCACCGCCGCCGAGACCGCCGCGAAGATCGCTTCCGGCGAGCTGACCGCGGTCGAGGTCACCGAGGCCCACCTGGCCCGCATCGACGCCGTCGACGAGAAGGTCCACGCCTTCCTGTACGTCGACCGCGAGGGCGCCCTCGCGCAGGCCCGCGCCGTCGACGAGAAGCGCGCCCGCGGCGAGAAGCTCGGCCCGCTGGCCGGCGTCCCGCTGGCCCTCAAGGACATCTTCACGACCCAGGGCGTGCCCACCACGGTCGGCTCGAAGATGCTGGAGGGCTGGATCCCGCCGTACGACGCCACGCTGGTCAAGCGCCTCAAGGCCGCCGACGTCGTCATCCTCGGCAAGACCAACATGGACGAGTTCGCCATGGGCTCCTCCACGGAGAACAGCGCCTACGGCCCGACCGGCAACCCCTGGGACCTCACCCGGATCCCCGGCGGCTCCGGCGGCGGCTCCTCGGCCGCGCTCGCGGCCTTCCAGGCCCCGCTGGCCATCGGCACGGACACCGGCGGCTCGATCCGCCAGCCCGCCGCCGTCACCGGCACCGTCGGCGTCAAGCCGACCTACGGCTCGGTCTCCCGCTACGGCATGGTGGCCTTCTCCTCCTCCCTCGACCAGGGCGGCCCCTGCGCCCGTACGGTCCTGGACGCGGCCCTGCTGCACGAGGCGATCGCCGGCCACGACCCGCTGGACTCCACCTCCGTCGACCTGCCGGTCCCGCCGGTGGTCGAGGCCGCCCGCAACGGCTCGGTGGCCGGGATGCGCGTCGGCGTCGTCAAGCAGTTCCGCGGCGAGGGCTACCAGGCCGGCGTCATGCAGCGCTTCGACGAGTCCGTCGAGCTGCTGAAGGAGCTGGGCGCCGAGGTCGTCGAGCTGGACTGCCCGACCTTCGACCTGGCCCTCTCGGCGTACTACCTGATCGCGCCGTCCGAGTGCTCGTCCAACCTGGCCCGCTTCGACGGCCTGCGCTACGGCCTGCGGGCCGGCGACGACGGCACCCGCTCCGCCGAGGACGTCACCGCCCTGACCCGCGAGGCCGGCTTCGGCCCCGAGGTGAAGCGCCGCATCATCCTCGGCACGTACGCGCTCAGCTCCGGCTACTACGACGCGTGGTTCGGCTCGGCCCAGAAGGTCCGCACCCTCATCACCCGCGAGTTCGAGAAGGCCTTCGAGCAGGTCGACGTGATCGTCTCCCCGACGACCCCGACCACCGCCTTCCCGATCGGCGAGCGCGCCGACGACCCGATGGCGATGTACCTCGCGGACCTGTGCACCATCCCGACCAACCTGGCCGGCAACGCCGCCATGTCGCTCCCCTGCGGCCTGGCGCCGGAGGACGGTCTCCCGGTCGGGCTGCAGATCATCGCCCCCGCCATGCAGGACGACCGGCTCTACAAGGTCGGTGCCGCCGTCGAGGCCGCCTTCGTGGAAAAGTGGGGTCACCCGCTGATCGAGGAGGCTCCGTCGCTGTGAGTACCAGTGCGCTGCAGAAGGCCAAGGGCTTCAAGAAGTCCAAGACCGGTACGTACCTGTCCATGGGCACCACCGCTTTCGGCGCCGTCGCCGTGACGAAGCAGATCAAGAAGGCCCGCGCCGAGCACGACACGCTGAAGCTCGTCGACGCCGTCGTGTCCGCCGCCGCCATCGTCACCGGCCTCGCGATCCTGTACCGCGAGCTGAAGCGCCTCGGCGACGACGACGTCCTGCTGGGCTGAGAGGGAAAGTTCCACCGTGACTGTCACTGAACTGCTGTCGTACGAGGCGGCACTGGCCTCGTTCGACCCCGTCATGGGCCTTGAGGTCCATGTCGAGCTCGGCACGAAGACGAAGATGTTCTGCGGCTGCTCGACCGAGCTGGGCGCCGAGCCCAACGCGCAGACCTGCCCGACCTGCCTCGGCCTGCCCGGCGCGCTGCCGGTCGTGAACGAGATCGGCGTCGAGTCCGCCATCAAGATCGGCCTCGCGCTGCACTGCGAGATCGCCGAGTGGTGCCGCTTCGCCCGGAAGAACTACTTCTATCCGGACATGCCGAAGAACTTCCAGACCTCCCAGTACGACGAGCCGATCGCCTTCAACGGCTACCTGGACGTCCAGCTGGAGGACGGCGAGGTCTTCCGCGTGGAGATCGAGCGCGCCCACATGGAGGAGGACACCGGCAAGTCCACCCACATCGGTGGCGCGACCGGCCGCATCCACGGCGCCTCGCACTCGCTGCTCGACTACAACCGGGCCGGCATCCCGCTGATCGAGATCGTCACCAAGCCGATCGTCGGCGCCGGCGAGCGGGCCCCCGAGGTCGCCAAGGCGTACGTGGCCGAGCTGCGCGAGCTGATCCGCGCCCTGGGCGTCTCCGAGGCGCGCATGGACAAGGGCCAGATGCGCTGCGACGTCAACCTGTCGCTGATGCCGAAGGGTTCCGAGACCTTCGGCACCCGCTCGGAGACGAAGAACGTGAACTCGCTCCGCTCCGTGGAGCGGGCGGCGCGCTTCGAGATCCAGCGTCACGCGGCGGTCCTGGAGTCCGGCGGCACGATCGTGCAGGAGACCCGTCACTTCCACGAGGACGACGGCTCCACCACCTCCGGCCGCATCAAGGACAACGCCGAGGACTACCGCTACTTCCCGGAGCCGGACCTGGTCCCGGTCGCCCCGGCCCGTGAGTGGGTCGAGGAGCTGCGCAAGGGCCTGCCCGAGCTGCCGCGCGTGCGCCGCAACCGGCTGCGCGAGGAGTGGGGCGTCTCCGAGCAGGAGATGCAGTCCATCCTCAACGCGGGCGCGGTCGACCCGATCGTCGCCACGATCGACGCGGGCGCCGACGCGGCCTCCGCGCGCAAGTGGTGGATGGGCGAGCTGGCCCGCAACGCCAACGAGAAGGGCGTCTCCCTGGAGGAGCTGCCCATCACGCCGGCGGACGTGGCCCGGGTCTCGGCCCTGGTCACCGGCGGCGACCTCAACGACAAGCTGGCCCGCCAGGTCATCGAGGGCGTCCTCGCCGGCGAGGGCACCCCGGACGAGGTCGTCGAGAAGCGCGGTCTGAAGGTCGTCTCCGACGACGGCGCGCTCGGCGCGGCCGTCGACGAGGCCATCGCGGGCAACGCGGCCATCGCCGACAAGATCCGCGGCGGCAAGGTCGCGGCGGTCGGCGCGCTGGTCGGCGCGGTCATGAAGGCCACCCGTGGCCAGGCCGACGCGGCGAAGGTCAAGGACCTGATCCTGGAGAAGCTGGGCGTCAGCGAGGGCTGAGCCCTCCTGCCCGTACGCCTGGAAGAGCGGCCCCGCACCGGAGTTGTCCGGTGCGGGGCCGCTCTTCCGTACGCGTACGGGCTACCGCTTGAGCATCGGGGCGGCGATGACGCCGTTGCCCGAGTCGGTGCAGGTCGCCTCGACCTTGAGCCGCAGCCGCAGGGCGCCCTCGACCTTCAGGGAGGCGTCGATGGGCTTGCCGAGGTCGACGGTCTCGTTGAAGAGGGCGGGCTTGTCGTCGATGGAGACGATGATCCGCGCGGTCTCGATGCTGGAGCCGTCGTCGACGCCGGCCGTGAAGGTGAAGGTCTTCCACTCCCGGTTGAGGTCGTACTCGACGTAGGCGCCGCTGTAGCAGTCGCCGATCAGGGCGGCTCCGTACTCCTTCGTGTTGATCTTGGCGCTGCCGATCTCGAAGTCGTCGGGGTCGCTGACGGAGGCGAGGGTGGTGAGGTCGGCCTCGGTCGCGTCCGGCACCTGGCCGGGGTCGACGGTCGGACTGCCGCTCTCGGTCGGCGCCTCGGTGCTCGGCTCCGCGGTCGGGGACTCGGTCGTCGGCTCCGCGGTGGGCGCCTCGGTCGTCGGCTCCTCCGTGGGGGCCTCGGTGGTCGCCGAGGCCGAGGTCGTGGTGCTCGGTCCTGCCTCGTCGTTCTTGCCGTCCTTCGCGTCGCGGTCGCCGAGCAGCCGGATGCCGACCACGGCGAGGACGGCGACCAGGAGGACACCGGCGAGGGCGCCGATCAGCGGTCCCTTGCGGCGCCTGCGCGGCTCCGGAGAGCGCTGCGGCAGGGACCCGGTCGGTCCGCCGGGCCCGCCGACGGTGGGCATCCCGGCCGTCGGAGGCCCGAACCCCTGCCCGCCGTAGCCGGGCCCGCCGTACGCGGGGGCGCCGGCGGTCGGCGGACCGTACGCGCCCTGCCCGGCGTCGTACCCGACGGGCGCGGACGGAGCGGGCGCGGGCGCCGGCGCCGGCGTGGAGACCTGCGGCTGGACCTGCTGCACCGGCTGAGCGGGCTGGACAGGCGGGGGAGTGGGCGCGGTGTCCTGGACCGGCGGGACCGCCGCGGCCGGCTGGGCGGGGGGCTCGGCCGGCGGGGGCCCCACGGGCGGGGCGACGGGGAGCGGAGGCACGGCCGGCGCGTCGGCCGGACGCGGGGGGACGGCGTCCTGCGGGACGGCGTCCCGCGGGGCCGCGTCCTTCGGCGGCGCGTCCTGCGGGGTCGCCGGGCGGGAGGTCGTCGTCGTGGAGACGACCCCGTGCCGGACCTCCTTGACCCAGGCCGACAGCGACAGCGGCCGCCTGTCCGCGTCGGCCGCCGCGATGGCCAGCACCTTCCGGCGCTGCTCCTCGGAGAGCCCGGCGATCTGCGGCACCGTGCCGAAGGCGGCCGCCAGCTGTTCGGGCGTGGCCGGCGGCGACTGGCCGCTCAGCAGGAAGTAGGCGATGGCCCCGAAGGCGTACCGGTCGGTGGCCGGGGTCCGCTTGCCCTCGAAGATCTCCGGCGCCGCGTAGCCCGGGGTGAACCACACCTCGGCGGTCTGGTGGTCGGCGGTCAGCTTGCTGAGGCCGAAGTCGACGAGGGTGGCCTGGCCGTGCTCGTCGACCATCACGTTGCCCGGCGAGAGGTCGCCGTGGACGACGGTCCGGCCGGACGGCGTGGCCTTCCCGGAGTGCAGCCAGTCGAGGACGTCCGCGAGCTGTTCGAGCGTCCGCATGACCTCGCGCCGCTCGGCGTGGGTGGTCAGGGTCCGCTCGGCGCGCCAGTCGCGCAGGTCGAGGCCGTCGACGTGGTTCATGACGAGGACGAGGGCCCGGCCGGTCAGGGTGCCGGACTCGCCGGCCGCGTGGATGGGCGGTCCCTGGAAGTGCTCGCGCACGCCGACGACCCCCGGCCGGCTGACGAACCGGAGCAGCTCGGCCTGCTCGTTCCACTTGCGGCTGACCCGCTCGAAGATCTCGGGCGTGATCGTCGTCTTCGAGTCGAGGACCTTGACGACGACGGGCTCGGTGCCGCCCGCGAGCTCGATCTCCGCGAGATAGAGCACCGCCTCGCCGCCGCGTCCGATGGAGCGGAGCAACCGGTAGCGGTCCGGCGCGGAATCGGGTCCGATGTGGTGTGCCGACTTGCTCAACATTCCCCCAGGGCACAGTGAATGACAGAAGGTCAGCTTGCCGTTCGGGGGAGTCGGGGGTCAACCGAGGTGCGTGGCGTCGCCCCGCGCCGGCGGAGACGGTACCGGACGGGCGCGACCATGATCCCTTCGCATGCGCGTACGCACCGGGGCCCTCCCCCGAGCCGGTGTGACATGGCCATGTTGCTAGTGTGAAGCGAGGGGCTCGCGCGCGTGAGGTCCGCGGGCCGGTCACAGGGGTCGACGAGGGGGAGCAGGATGTCCTGGGACGAGTGGGAACAGCTCAAGACCGACCACGCGCAGAGCCCGGCGGCCGGGATGCGGCTGAACGGACTTGACGGAAACGCGGGCGCGACGGCCGGGTCCGGGGACCTCGTGGTGAACCGCGACGACCTCGGGGCGATCGGACACGAGGCGTACCTGCTGTACGGCCGGCTCTCCCGGGACGGCGACCACGCCAGGCCCTCGACCTTCGACGCGTCGATCGCCCTCACGAACGGCAACTTCACCAGCGGATCGGAGCTGCTGAAGGTGCACGACCGGTGGAACAGCCAGCTGCGGACGCTCCTGGACGCCTGCGCCCGGATCTCCAACCACCTCGACTACACGAAGTCCACGCACGCCAAGGACGACGTGGACATCGCGGGCGACCTGCTCTCCACGTCCAAGATCGACGAGTACTTCAAGTAGAGGACCCGGGGGAACCGCCGTGCTGACATTCGAAGACGTCGTGAACGCGCCCGTCGCCAAGCTGAAGCAGGCCGCGGACGACTGGTCGGAGATGACAACCAGGCTGAAGACGCTCGCCACCGACGCCCGCGAGGGGATGAAGGCCAAGACCGACAAGGCCCAGTGGCAGGGCGTCAACTCCGACGTCACCCGGCCCTTCATCGACAAGACGGCCAAGGAGTTCGCGGACGCCGAGGCGCAGGCGAAGGGCATCCAGCTGCTGCTCGCCGACGCCCACACCTCCTTCCTGGCGGCCAGGGACGCCCTCGTCCGGATCAGGGACGAGGAGGGCCCGGCGGCCGGCGTCCACGTCGACGCGAAGGGCAAGGTCACGCCGCGGCACGACCTGGAGAAGGACGTGACGGCGCGCCACGACCCGGACCAGGCGGGCTACGCCGAGGCCGTGCGGAAGCAGAAGGCGGCCGTGGTCTCCTGGCAGGCGAGGATCGACCGCATCGTCGAGGACTGCGCCGACGCCGACGACTCGCTGCGGCGCGCGCTCGCGGCGAACGTGAAGGACGACCACAACTTCACCGCGCCGACCTACCAGAGCCTCGACGAGGAGCAGGTCGCCCGGGCCGCGGACCTGCTGAAGAAGGTCACCGGCGAGGGCGGCACGGCACGGAACGTCGCCGAGCTGAAGGAACTCGAAGAGCTCCTGGACGACAACCGGAACGACCCCGAGTTCGCGACCGGCTTCTACCGGTGGGTGGGTCCCGAGGGAACGCTCGACGCCTACGCGAAGATGTCGCTGAACGCGACCTCCCTCGGCCCGGCCGGCCAGGACCGCGTCGACATGGTCCGCAACATCCAGTCCGACATGGGCGCCATGCTCGGCCTCGCCACCCAGCGGACGACCCCGAACCACCTCGACGTCGCGTGGACCGAGGGACTCCTGAAAGCCGGCCGCAAGGAGCTCGACGTCCCCGGCGTCGGCTTCTCGAAGATCTACGGCTACCAGGCCCTGAGCGGCCTCCTCCGCGACGGCACGTACGACAAGGACTTCCTGGTGTCCGTCGGCCGCGACATGGTCGCCATGGACCGCGAGGACCCGGGCCGCTGGGGCCACTCCCTGCCCACGGACATGGACGTGCGCATCAACCTCGACGAGAAGGGCGGCAAGGGCTTCAACCCCCTCACCGGCCTCATGGAGGCCATGGCCAACAACCCGGCGGCCTCCGCGGCCTTCTTCGACGAACAGCTCCGCGGCGACACGAACAAGGACGGCATCGTCACCCTCGCGGACGAGGAGCTCACGGGCAAGGACGCGAAGAGCGTCGTGGACCACATGCTCGACAAGAAGCCCACGGACGACTACTACGACACGGTCTCCGGCGGCACCGAGCAGAACCCCGGTCAGGCGGCCACCGGCAACGCCCTGGAGGCGGCCGTCACCGGCCGCGTCCCCGGCGACGAGAACGCCAAGCCCGTGGAGCACACCAAGACCATGGCGAGCGTCATGGAGAAGGTCGTCGAGAAGATCGGCAACGCGCCGGAGCTCGTGACCGACGACGGGCCCCTCAGCGGTCTCTCCCCGAACTTCGGCAACATGGCGGCGGAGTACATGCCCGACCTCCAGGCCGCCGCGGAGAACGGTGCGAACCAGGCCATGCCGTTCGGCGAGATGGCGAAGTTCAAGAAGGACGAGATGGCCTTCTTCCTCGGCGCGGTCGGCCAGGATCCCGACGCGTACGGCGCGATCACCAACGCCCAGCAGGCGTACACGACCATGCTGGTGGCCGACGTCTTCCAGCACCCCGAGAAGCACGGCGACCCCGGCGAAGCGCTGAAGAACGCCGTTCATCCCGGAGGCGAGATCGCGGGCATCATGACGGAGGCGAGGGCCCAGGCCGTCCACGACGCCAAGGCGCACGAGGCGGAGGAGTACAACAAGGGCACGGAAGAGAACGCGAAGTGGACGAACCGGATCATCGACATGGTCGGCGGGAAGTACATCGAGATGATTCCCGTGGGCGGTGACGTCATCACCTGGATCAAGGAGGACGTCACCGAATCGGCGGTGGAGAGCGCGAAGCAGGACAAGACGGCCGAGGGCAGCAGGGAGACGGCCGCGGACTACGCGCAGTCCGAGGCAGCCGTGAAGGAGGCGGCCGCCAGGGCGGTGGAAGCGGCTGCGCGAGGCACCAACCTCACTCCCGAGCAGATCGAGGAGTATCAAGGCACCGCGTCCGTCGGTGCCGGCACCGCCCATTCCGTCGGGCGCGACCTGGTTTCCAGTGCGAAGGGGTGAGGCGATGAGGCGCGTACGCCGGCTCAGGAAGACGGCCATGGCCGCGGTGGCCGGTGCGGTGGCGCCGGTGTTGCTGGCGGGCTGCGCGGAGGACAAGCCGAAGGCGGCTCCGGAGCTGCCCGCGCGCGTCTGCTGGGGAGCCTTCTCCGGCAGCGAGGTCACCCCGTTCCTCCCCGCCGGGGAGAAGGTCACCGTCAGCGACGGGGATTTCGTACTGGACGAAAGCCTGGACTCGGAGACCTGCAGCGTCGATGTCGACGGGATCACCCGGTTCACGGCCCATGCCACGTTCCGGGAATTCGAGCGCTCGATCGAATGGTCCTCCTGGGACTCGCACGATCCTCGCCCCCTCGACGTGGGCAAGGGGGGCATCATCTGGGACGGTGGCGCCGCCACGCACTTCGTCTGCGAGCCGTCGACGTCCCCGTCCGACCCGGGGAAGTACATCGCCCTGTACGTCGACACCCTCTGGAAGGTCGACACGGAGAAGACGCAGAGCGCGGTGCCCGGGCTCCTGGAGAAGTTCATGGCCTTCGCCCAGCGCGAGCTGAAGTGCCCCGCAGGGTGACGCGCGGGTCCCGTTCGAGGAGCGCGGCCGCCGTCCTGGCCCTGGCCGGGCTTCTGGTCGGCTGCTCGCCGGGCGAGCCGAAGGCGGCGCCGGAGCTGCCCGAGCGTATCTGCTGGGGGGCCTTCTCGGGGCCGGACGTGAACAGGATCCTGGCTCCGGCCGAGAAGGTGAACCACCGGGCGAGGCATTTCGTACTGGCCGACGCGGGGGACCGGACGTCGTGCATGGTCTACGCCGACAGGGCCACCTCGTTCAGGGCCGGGGCCGAGCTCCTGGATTCGGAGGGAGACGCCGAACGGGAACTGTGGAGTTTCCCGGACGCGCTCCCCCTCGACGCGGGCAGCGGCGGCTCCATCCGGAACGGCGGCGCCACCGCCTACGTCGCCTGTGAGCCCGCCGCCTCCCTCACCCACTCGGGAAAGTACCTCGCCCTGGACATCGACTTCACCGGCGTGCCCGACGAGGCGAAGGCGCAGGAAGCCCTGCCGGGGCTGATGGAGGACTTCATGGCCTTCGCCCAGCGCGAGCTCGACTGCGCCTGACGGCGGTGCCGCCGTCGACCCCGCACGATCTGTGAGGATCGACACGAAACGGGCAAACGATCACGTTTGGCTGCGAGAGTGGGCCGCGAGCACCGATCCAGGCAGGGAGCACGTCCTTTGGCAGCCATCGCACGGTGGTTCATCCGGCACCGCCTCGTCGCCGTCCTCCTGTGGGTCCTCGCCCTCGTCGGGATCGGCGGCGCCGCCGCCTTCGCCGGCAGCGCGTACTCCAACGACTACGAGGTGCCCGGCACCGAGTCCGGGCGGGCCACGGCGCTGCTCGACCGGGGCTTCCAGGGGCTCGGCGGCGACACCGACACCATCGTCTGGCACACCGAGCGCGGCAGCGTCCGCGCCGACGCCGTGCAGGAGCGGATCGGGCCGATGCTGGCGGAGGTCGCGGACCTTCCCGGCGTCGCCGCCGTCGCCTCCCCGTACGGGACCGGCGCCGCTCCCGGGCAGGTCAGCGAGGACGGGCGTACCGCCTACGCCACCGTGACCTTCCGCGAGCAGGCCGACGACATCCCCGTCGAGCAGGCGCGGGCCCTCGTCGACACCGCGAAGGCCGCCGGGACCGAGGGGCTCCAGGTGGAGCTCGGCGGCAGCGCCGTCGCCCTCACCGAGGCGCCCGGCGGGCACATCGCCGAGGCCGTCGGCGTGGCCGTCGCCGCCGTCGTCCTCTTCCTCGCCTTCGGCTCCCTCGCCGCCTCCCTGCTCCCCATCGCCACCGCCCTGGTCAGCGTCGGCATCGCCTACTCCGGGATCGTGCTCCTCGGGCACGTGATGACCGTCGCCGACTTCGCGCCCATGCTCGGCATGCTCATCGGCCTCGGCGTCGGCATCGACTACGCCCTCTTCATCGTCACCCGGCACCGCAAGGGCCTGAAACGCGGCCTGAGCGTCGCCGAGGCCGCGGAGACCGCCGTCGCCACCACCGGCAGGGCCGTCGTCTTCGCCGGCGCCACCGTCTGCATCGCCCTCCTCGGCATGCTCATCCTCCGGCTGAGCTTCCTCAACGGCGTCGCGATCGCCGCCTCGCTCACCGTCGTCCTGACCGTCGCCGCCTCCGTCACCCTGCTGCCCGCGCTGCTCTCCCTCATCGGGATGCGCGCCCTCTCCCGGCGCGAGCGGCGCGCCCTCGCCGAGCACGGCCCGCAGCCCGAGCTGCCCACCGGCTTCGCCGCCCGCTGGTCCGCCTTCGTCGAGCGCCACCCCAAGCTCCTCGGCGCCGTCGCCGCCGTCGTCATGGCCGTCCTCGCGCTGCCGACGTTCTCGCTCCACCTCGGCACCTCCGACCAGGGCAACAATCCGGCCACCGCCACCACCCGGCAGGCGTACGACCTCCTCGCCGACGGCTTCGGGCCGGGCGTCAACGGCCCGCTCACCCTCGTCGCGAGCCTCGACGGCGCCGACGACCGGATCGCCCTCGACCAGCTGCCGGACGCGCTCGCCGCCACCAAGGGCGTCGCCTCGGTCTCCCCGGTGACGTACAACGGCTCCGGCGACACCGCCGTCCTCACCGTCGTCCCCGACTCCTCGCCGCAGTCCAAGGCCACCAGCGAGCTCGTCGACCGGCTCCGCCAGGACGTCGTCCCGGCCGCCGGGACCGGCACCTCCCTCGACGTCCACGTCGGCGGCATCACCGCCTCGTACGACGACTTCGCCGAGATCATCGTCGGCAAGCTGCCGCTCTTCGTCGGCGCCGTCGTCGCCCTCGGCTGTCTGCTCCTGCTGCTCGCCTTCCGGTCCATCGGCATCCCGCTGAAGGCCGCCGCCATGAACATCGCCGCCGTCGCCGCCGCCTTCGGCATCGTCGTCGCGATCTTCCAGTGGGGCTGGGGCAGCGAGCTCCTGGGCCTCGGCAGCTCCGGCCCGATCGAGCCCTTCCTCCCCGTGATCATGGTCTCGGTCCTCTTCGGCCTCTCCATGGACTACCAGGTCTTCCTGGTCAGCCGGATGTACGAGGAGTGGCTGGAGACCGGCGACAACCGGCGGGCGGTCCGGGTCGGCCTCGCCGAGACCAGCCGTGTGATCAACTCCGCCGCGGTCATCATGATCTCGGTCTTCCTCGCCTTCGTCCTCTCCGGCGACCGGGTCATCGCGATGTTCGGCATCGCCCTCGCCGCCGCCGTCGCCCTCGACGCCTTCGTCCTGCGCACCCTCCTCGTCCCCGCCCTCATGCACATGCTCGGCGGAGCCAACTGGTGGCTGCCCCGGAGCCTCGACCGGATCCTGCCCCGGATCAGCATCGAGCCCCCGGAATGCCGGGTCGCCGCCGATGCCCGTGCGAAGATCCCCGGGCAGCGAGTGACGGCACCGGCCACGGAGGAGAACGAGGATGTTCGCGATATCGCTGGGTGACGACGGCGCCGAGCTGAGGCCGCTGGAGCCCTGGCAGGCGGAGGAGTTCCTCGCCCACATGGACCGCGGCCGGGAGTACGTCGGCACGCACATCGGCCTCGCCGACGTCGTCCACGACCTCGACTCCGCCCGCGCCTTCCTCCAGGGCTACGCCGACAAGACCGCGCACGACGCCGGACGCCTCTACGGCATCTGGACCGACGGCACCCTCGTCGGCGGCGTCATGTTCCGCACCATGGACGTGGCCGCCGGCAACGCCGAGGTCGGCTGCTGGCTGGAACCCTCCGCCGCCGGCCGCGGCCTGGTCACCCGCGCCTGCCGGACGATCATCGACTGGGCCGTCGAGCGGCGCGGGATCCACCGCGTCGAGTGGTACGCCTCCACCGCGAACACGGCCAGCACCGCCGTCGCCCACCGCCTCGGCATGACCAGGGAGGGCGTCGTCCGCGAGAACTACACCCACCGCGGCATCCGCACGGACACCGAGATCTGGGCCGTCCTCGCCCCCGAGTGGCGCGCCGCCCGGTCCGCCTGAGGCCCCCGGACGGCACCCCGGGAGTGCCTAAGGCACCCCCGGGCCCTCCCTAAGGCCCCCCGCACCGCGAACATGCGGCACTCGCCCGATGCCCCGGCACCGGCTGGGCGAGGAAGGTGGAGGCATCGCAAGGAGCGATACCGACACCGAAGCCCAGGGAGCACCCCATGTTCGCGTACGAACTCCACCGCACCGCCCACGCCGAGCTGGTCCGCGAGGCCGCCGCCCAGCGCCTCGGCCGCGAGGCCGCCCGCGCCGCCAAGGCCGCGCGGGCCGGCCACCGGGAACCCGAGGGGCGGGTGAGTACCGGCAAGGACCGCTACGCCCAGGTCGCGTGACCCCCGTATGAGCGACCGGCAGGGCGCCTGTGCGATGCTCGGCGCCGTGGAGACCAGGTCCGTCAGCCCCGTCTTCGTCGGCCGCGCCGGCGAACTCACCGCCCTCACCGAGGCGCTCTCCCGCGCGACCGCGGGAGAGCCCCAGGCGCTGCTCGTCGCCGGCGAGGCGGGCGTCGGCAAGACCCGGCTCGTCGAGGAGTTCCGCGACGCGGCCTGCGCCGCCGGCGCCGTCGTCGCCCTCGGCGGCTGCGTGGAGCTCGGCGCCGACGGACTCCCCTTCGCGCCCTTCTCCACCGCCCTGCGGACCCTGCGCCGCCGCCTCCCCGAGGAGCTCACCGCCGCCGCCGACGGCCACGAGGGCGAACTGGCCCGCCTCCTCCCCGAGCTCGGCGACCCCGGTGCCGCGGACGCCGGCGACGAGGACGCCACCGCCCGCCTCTTCGAGCTCACCGTCCGCCTCCTGGAGCGGCTGGCCGCCGATCGGACCCTCGTCCTGGTCCTCGAAGACCTCCACTGGGCCGACACCTCCACCCGCCACCTCCTCACCTACCTGCTGCGCACCCTGCGCCGCGGCCGGATCGTGGTCGTCGCCACCTACCGCGCCGACGACATCCACCGCCGCCACCCGCTGCGTCCCCTGCTCGCCGAACTCGACCGGATGCGCACCATCCGCCGCATCGAGCTCTCCCGCTTCACCCGCACCGAGGTGCACCGCCAGCTCACCGGCATCCTCGCCGCCGAGCCCGCCCCCGTCCTCGTCGACGAGATCTTCGACCGCTCCGACGGCAACGCCTTCTTCGTCGAGGAACTCGTCGCCTCCCGCTCCTGCGGCGACGGCGCCCACCCGCTCAGCGACTCCCTCCGCGACCTCCTCCTGGTCCGCGTCGAGGCCCTCCCCGAAGCCGCCCAGCGGGTCGCCCGGATCATCGCCGAGGGCGGCTCCACCGTGGAGCACGGCCTCCTCGCCGCCGTCTCCCGCCTCGGCGAGGACGAACTCATCGAGGCCCTGCGCGCCGCCGTCGGCGCCAACCTCCTCCTCGCCGTCCCCGACGGCGACGGCTACCGCTTCCGCCACTCCCTCGTCCGCGAGGCCGTCAGCGACGACCTGCTGCCCGGCGAACGCTCCCGCCTCAACCGCCGCTACGCCGAGGCCCTGGAGGCCGACCCCGGCCTCGTCCGCCCCGACGAGCGGGCCACCCGGCTCGCCACGTACTGGTACCACGCCCACGACCCGGCCAAGGCGCTCCCCGCCGTCCTCGACGCCTCCGTCGCCACCCGCAAGCGGCACGCCTACGCCGAACAGCTCGGCCTCCTCGAACGGGCCATGGAACTCTGGGACGAGGCCCCCGCCGGGATCCGCGCCGGCCTGCGCCCCATCGACTACGCCGAGTCCTACCCCGCCTGCGGCTGCGACCCCGAGACCACCCCGCTGCGCCACCTCGACCTGCTCGCCGAGGCCGCCGTCGCCGCCCGCCTCTGCGGCGAACGCGAACGCGCCCTGAAGATCGGCAGGATGGCGCTGCGGCTCCTCGACGGCGACGACGAGCACGACCCGCTGCGCGCCGCCTGGTTCTGGGCCGAGCAGGCCCGGCTCCAGTCCAACCTCGGCCGCGGTGACGGCTGGACCGAGATCTCCCGCGCCCAGGAACTCGTCAAGGGCCTGCCGCCGTCCGCCGTCCACGCCACCGTCCTGGCCGGCGCCGCCGGCTGGGGCATGCTCCGCAAGCCGGGACCCGAGGCGCTCGCGGCCGCCGAACGCGCCGTCGAATACGCCCGCCTGGTCAAGGCCGAGGCGACCGAACTCAACGCCCGCCTCACCCTCGGCACCATCATGGTCGCCGCCGGAGACCGCGAGGCCGGTCTCGCCGAGATGCACGCGGTACGCGAACGGACCACCGCCCTCGGCCAGTTCCACGAAACGGCCCGCGCCCACATCAACATCACCTCCGCCCTGGAGTCGCTCGGCCGCTCCGGCGAGGCCGTCGAACTCGCCGACGCCGGCCTCGAACTGGCCCGCGCCCGCGGCCTGGTCGAGGCCGCCGGCTGGATCCGCGGCAACAGGGCCGAGTCCCTCTTCTCCCTCGGCCGCTGGGAGGAGGCCCGCACCGAGGCCGAACGCCTCCTCGCCTCCGTCACCAGCACCAAGCCGCGCGCCTCCGCGCACCTCCGGCTCGCCCAGATCGCCGTCGCCCGCGGCGAGACCGCCACCGCCGCCCACCACCTCGACGAGGCCCGTGGCGTCTACGGCAGCCGCGACCCGATCCCGCAGTACACCCTCCCGCTGGCCGGCATCGACGTCGCCGCGGCCGCCGCCGAGGGCCGGCTCGCCGACGTCCGTGCCCGGCTCGCCGCCGTCGCCGAGGCCGGTTTCCCGCCCGGGACCCACCGCTACGGCTGGCCCCTCGTGCTCGCCGCCGTCACCGCCGAGGCCGACAGCCGCGGCCTGCCCGCCGCCGAGCAGGGCCGCGCCGAGGCGCTGGCCGCCATCCGCCGCTGCGTCCGGGCGCTCGCCGCCCCCGCCGCCGTCTGGACCGCCCACTCGGCGCAGGTCGGCGAGGAACTGGCCCGCGCCGAGGGCCGCGAGACCGCCGCCCGCTGGACCGAGGTCGTCGAGGCGTGGACCCCGCTCGGACTGCCCCACCCGCTGGCCCGCGCCCGCCACCGGCTCGCCGACGCCCTCCTCGCCGGGGGCGGCCGCCGCGAGGAGGCCACGGCCCTGCTCCGGCAGGCCCAGGCCACCGCCGTCGCCCTCGGCGCCCACCCGCTGCGCGAGGACGTGGAACTGCTCGCCGCCCGCGCCCGGATCTCCCTGACGGACGACCCCGGCCCCGCCGTCCCGGACACGGAGCCCGAGGCCGACGCCTTCGGCCTGACCCCCCGGGAGCAGGACGTCCTGCGCCTGGTCGCGGCCGGCCGCACCAACCGGCAGATCGCCGAGGAGCTGTTCATCTCGCCCAAGACGGCGAGCGTCCACGTCTCCAACATCCTCGCCAAGCTCGGCGTCTCCGGCCGCGGCGAGGCCGCCGCGATGGCCCACCGCCTCCACCTCCTCGACGCCCCCCGCTGATCCCGCGCCCTGCCCCGGAACCCGTATCGTCACCCGCCCCGAGGCCGGGTCCACCGGCCCCGGGCCGGATCGGCGTCGCCCGGCTCCCTCCTCAGCCCACCTCCAGGCGCAGGATCCGGTCGTCCCCGGCCTCGGGGGTGCCCCGGCCGTCGGTCTCGCTCGTCACCAGCCACAGCCGCCCGCCGCCGTCCGCGAGGACCGTCCGCAGCCGCCCGTGCTCCCCGGTCAGGAAGGCCTCCGGCTCCCCGGAGAGCTCGGCGCCCGACAGACCGATCCGCCACAGCCGCTCGCCCCGCAGGCCGGCCATCCACACCGCGCCCCGGGCGTAGGCGATCCCGCTCGGCGAGGCCTCCGAGGTCGGCCACTGCGCCACCGGGTCCACGAACCCGGCCTTGCCCGCCCGCCCCTCGACCTCCGGCCAGCCGTAGTTCCGGCCCGGCTCGACGAGGTTCAGCTCGTCCCAGGTGTTCTGCCCGAACTCGGCGGCCCACAGCCGCCCTTCGGCGTCCCAGGCGAGCCCCTGGACGTTCCGGTGGCCGTACGAGTACACCACCGAGCCCGCGAAGGGGTTGCCCGGCGCGGGCTCGCCCTCCGGGGTCATCCGCAGGATCTTCCCGCCCAGCGACCCCCGGTCCTGCGCGAGCCCCGTCTCTCCCGTCTCGCCGGTCCCCGCGTACAGCATCCCGTCCGGCCCGAAGGCGATTCGCCCGCCGTCGTGGACCGTGCCCTTGGGGATGCCGGTGAGCACCGGCTCCGGCGCGCCGAGGCGGTCGCCGGCGCCGCCGCCGTACCGCATCCGCACGATCCGGTTGTCCGACTCGGCGGTCAGGTACGCGTACACCCAGCCCTCGCGCACCGCGAGGCCCATCAGCCCGCCCTCGCCGCCCGGCACCACGCCCGGCACCTCGCCCAGCGTGGTCTGCGCGCCGCCGCGGCCGTCCACCCGGGTGATCGTCCGCTCGTCCCGCGAGGAGACCAGCAGGTCGCCGCCGGGCAGCGCGGCAAGGCCCCAGGGCGAGCGCAGCCCCTCGGTGAGCGTCCCCGCCACCGTCACCCGCCCCGCGCCGGACGGCGCGCCGGACGACGGCACGGCGGGGGACGACGCGGCGGGCGGCGCGGAGGTGCTCCGGGCGCCGGCGTCGGCGGGGTCGCCGGCCGAGGAGCAGCCGGCCACCAGCACCAGCGCGGCGGCGCCCCACAGGGCCTTCGGTACGGCGGGACGTCTCATGATCCGATCCCCTTCGGCAGGACGGGCGTACGAGCGGCGGCCTTCCCTCCTTGATACACCGCCGATCCCCCGCCCGCCCCGGTCGCGGGCCGTCTCCGGCCGGGTTCCTCAGTCCCAGGACTCCCGCGCGTCGGGCAGCGCGGCGAGCTCCGCCAGGTCGCCGGCGGTGAGCCGCAGCCCCGCCGCCCCGGCGTTCTCGACCGCCCACCGCTCCCGCTTCGTCCCCGGCACCGGCACCACGTGCCGCCCCTGCGCGAGCACCCACGCCAGCGCCACCTGCGCCGGGGTCACCCCGTCGCCGTGCCGCTCCGCCACCCGGCGGAGACCGGCCACCAGCGGCTGGTTCGCCGCCATCATCTCGGAGGTGAAGCGGGGGTGCCTGGCCCGCGGGTCGTCCGGCTCGAAGCCGCCGCCCGGCGTCAGCGTCCCGGTCAGGAACCCGCTGCCCAGCGGCATCGCCGCGAGGAGCCCGACCCCGCGGTCCGCGCACCAGGGCAGCAGCCGCGCCAGCGCCTCCGGCGCCCACAGCGACAGCTCGGCCTGGACCGCCGCCACCGGGAACACCTGCTGCACCCGTCCCAGTTGGCGGATCGTTCCCTCGTACAGATCGCCGGTACGCGAACGCCGGGTCCGCCGCACCCCGACCGCGCTCAGCCCGAGCGCCCGCACCTTGCCCGCGGCCACCAGACCCGCCATCGCCCCCCAGGTCTCCTCCACCGGGACCTCGGGGTCCGCGCGGTGCAGCAGGTACAGGTCGAGGACGTCCGTCTGGAGCCGCCGCAGGGAGGCGTCGCAGGCCCGGCGCACGTACTCCGGCCGGCCGTTGGCCACCACGTGCCCGTCGCCGACGAGGAGCCCGCACTTCGTCGACACGAAGACGTCCGCACGGCGCTCCTTCAGCACCCGCCCGAGCAGCAGCTCATTGGTGAACGGCCCGTACATGTCGGCCGTGTCGAGCAGGCTCACCCCGGCGTCCAGGGCCGCGTGCACGGCCCGCAGCGAGCGGTCGCCGCGCTGCTGCGAGCGGCTGTAGCCCCAGTTCATCGGCATGCAGCCGAGGCCGATGGCCCCCACGCCGAGCGCCGTCGCCCCGATAGTCCTGCGCTCCACGTGCCGCTACCCCTCCCTGTGCCGCCCCCCAAAGTAACCAATGGCGTGCGGGATTCTTCGCATAGCCTCCCGGTCATGACACTCGCACCCACCGCCGCCGACGTGTGGCTTCCGATCCCCGCCGACGAGATCGACGGGCTGCCCGACCCGGGCGCGTCGGGGCTGAACTACCGCTTCTGGGACGGCGGAGCCGACTTCCCGGCCGATCCGGCCGACTGCGGCTTCTACGTCGTCCCGTACATGAAGGGCTCCGCGATCGCGGTCCGGCCGCTCGCGGCGATGACCTCGCTGCGCGTCGTGCAGACCCTCTCGGCCGGCATCGACCACGTCGTGCCCGGGCTCGGCGCGCTCGGCCCCGGCGTCTCGGTCTGCAACGCCAAGGGCGTCCACGAGGCCAGCACCGCCGAACTCACCCTCGCCCTGATACTCGCCTCCCTGCGCGGCATCCCGCGCTTCGTGCGCGGCCAGGACGCCGAGGAGTGGCGGGACGGCTTCTACCCGGCGCTCGCCGACAAGTCCGTGCTGATCGTCGGGTACGGGTCGATCGGCGCGGCGATCGAGGACCGGCTCGCGCCCTTCGAGTGCGCGCGGGTGGCGCGGGTGGCGCGCTCCGCGCGCACCACGGCGCGCGGTCCGGTGCACCCCTTGGCCGATCTCCCCTCCCTGCTCCCCGAGGCGGACGTGGTGGTGCTGTCCACCCCGCTCACGCCGGAGACCCGGCACCTGGCCGACGCGGGCTTCCTCGGCCGGATGAAGGACGGGGCGCTGCTCGTCAACGTCGCGCGCGGCCCGGTGGTGGACACGAACGCCCTGCTCAAGGAGGTGGAGAGCGGGCGGATCACGGCGGCGCTCGACGTCACGGACCCGGAACCGCTGCCGGCCGGGCACCCCCTCTGGCACGCTCCCGGGGTGCTCGTGACGCCCCATGTCGGCGGTTCCACCTCGGCGTTCATGCCGAGGGCGAAGCGGCTGATCGCGGCGCAGGTCGGGCGGTACGCGGCGGGGGAGGAGCTCGCGAACGTCCTCCGCACCACCTGAGGACCACCTTTCCGGGGGGTCCGGCGGCGCGCGCGCCCGAGTGCGCCCCCGTGGCGCGCCGCCCGCAAGCCCCCTCGCCGTCACGGAGAGTACTGCAGCCCTGTCCCTGAGTGACGGTCCTGGTGTATCGTCCCGGATCGGGGGACATGCGTCTGTACGGGCTGACGCTGGGGAGCGAAGTGACGGGCCATCAGATTCCGAGGGGGGTGACGGGTGAAGCACGGCCGACGGACCGACGGTCCGGCGCGGCGACGCCGCCGCCGGGGCATCTCCCGCTCCTCCCTGCCGACCTCGCGCGCTCGGTGCCGGACCAGGCCGCGCCACACCGCGCGGAGCGCCTGGACGGCGCGTCGCGCGCCGACGCCCCGGGCCTGCCGCGGATCCCGGGGCCCGGGACCGAACCGGCCGTCCCGGAGGCGCACGCCCCCGGCTCCGGCACACCCGGCTCCGGCACACCCGGCCCGGCCCCCGCGGCGGCGGGGCGCGACGTGCCCGTCCAGCGCGGCGGCGAGGGCGGCGGCCCCGGGCACGGCGCGGGGTGGGGGAGCGCGGTGAACGGCACCGGCGCCACCGCGCTGATGCGCCACGGGCCCGCCCCCGCGGAGCCGGCCGGACCCGACCGCCCCGCCCCCGGCCCCGGCCCCGAGTGCCGGGCCGCCTGGGCCGGCTCGCTCCTCGCGCAGATCGCCCTCGGTCTCGTCTGCGCCGGCTACACCACCGGTGCCGCCCTCGGCTGGGGCTCGCCCCGACTCGCCCTGTTCATGGGCGACTTCGGGCTGAGCGCCGCCGCCTTCACCGCCGCCGTCTCCTGCTTCCTCTACGCCAGGACCGAGCCCGGCGGCACCCGCCCCGCCTGGCTCCTCTTCGCCTTCTCGTCCTTCATGGCCGGCGCCGGGAACGGCGTCTGGGGCTGGTACGAGGTCGTGCTCGGCCAGGACGTCCCCGAGTCCTCCGTCGCCGACCTGTTCTTCTTACTCTTCGCCCCGCCCGCCATCGTCGGCCTCCTCGTCCTCGCCAAGAAGCCCGTCACCCGGGCCGGCTGGGTCTGCCTGGGGCTCGACGCCTGGCTCATCGCCGGATCGCTGCTGACCCTCACCTGGAGCCTCGCCCTCGCCCACACCGCCCACTTCCAGGGCGAGTCCGTGGCCCAGGCCGCGCTGTCCCTCGCGTACCCGCTGCTCGACATCGTGCTCGTCAGCATGGTCCTCGCCCTGCACTTCCGGCGCTCCCCGGCCAACCGCTCGGCGGTCAACACCGCCATCGCCGCGCTTGCCCTCACCGTGCTCTGCGACGCCCTCTTCACCTCGCCGCTGCTGCGCGCCAACTACGTCTCGGGCCAGCTGCTCGACGCCGGCTGGTTCGCCGGCTCCCTGCTGCTCGCCTACGCCCCCTGGGGCGTCCACCGCCCGCCGGAGGCGACGGCGGTCCGCGCCCCGGGGCCCGCCAGCCGGCCCATCGCCGGCTCGCTCGCCGCCCTCACCCCGTACCTCGCCGCCGCCGTCTGCACCCTCGGCATCCTGTACAACGTCGTCGAGGGGCGCCGGGTCGACCGCGTCGTCGTCCTCACCGGCTGCGCCGTCGTCCTCGCCCTCGTCGTCCGCCAGGGCATCATGCTGATCGACAACATCGCCCTCACCCACGAACTGGCCCAGAAGGAGAACCACTTCAGGTCGCTCGTGCAGAGCTCCAGCGACGTCATCATGATCGCCGCGCCCAACGGCGTCCTGCGGTACGTCAGCCCCGCCGCCACCGGCGTGTACGGCCGGGACGCCGAGGAGCTCGTCGGCTCCGAACTGGCCGCGCTCATCCACCCCGACGACCTCGGCGCCGTCGTCCACGAGGTCCGCCGCTTCCTCGCCGCCTCGCCCGCCGAGGAGCCCACCACCCGCATCGAGTGCCGCTTCCGCTCCGGCCACGCGGGCCCCTCCCGCCCCGGAGAGGGCGAGGGCGGGGGCGAGTGGCTCAACGTCGAGTCCACCGTCAACCGCCATCAGGGCGGACTGATCTTCAACAGCCGCGACGTCACCGAACGGGTCCGGCTCCAGGCCCAGTTGCAGCACAACGCCGAGCACGACCCGCTCACCGACCTGCCCAACCGCGCGCTCTTCACCCGCCGCGTCGGACAGGCCCTCGGCGGCCGCCGCTCCTCCGACCCCGGCACCGCCGTGCTCTTCATCGACCTCGACGGCTTCAAGGGGGTCAACGACCGGCTCGGCCACCAGGCCGGGGACGACCTCCTGATCCAGGCCGCCCGCCGCCTCCAGGAGGCCGTACGCGCCGGGGACACCGCCGCCCGGCTCGGCGGAGACGAGTTCGCCGCCCTCATCCTCGGCGACGGGCTGCGCGACCGCGCCGCCCGCGAGACCCAGGTCCAGGAGATCGCCGACCGGCTCCGGCTCACCCTCTCCCGCCCCTACCGCGTCGACGGCGGCACCGAGGTCCGGGTCGCCGCCTCCATCGGCGTCGCCTTCGCCGAGCCCGGCATCGGCGCCGGCGACCTGCTGCGCAACGCCGACCTCGCCATGTACCGCGCCAAGGCCGGCGGCAAGGACCGGGTCGAGCTGTACGTCCCCCAGATGCAGGCCGAGGTCGTCCGGCGCACCGAGCTCGCCGCCCGGCTGCGCAGCGCGCTCCACGACGGCGAGTTCGCCCTCCTCCACCAGCCCGTCGTGGAGCTCGCCACCGGCCGGGTCTCCGCCGTCAGCGCGCAGGCCCGCTGGCGCTCCGCCCAGGGCATCCTCTTCACCCCCGCCGAGTACCTGCGGGTCACCGACGACGGCGAGCGCACCGCCGAGCTCGGCCGCTGGCTCCTGGAGGAGGCCGTCGAGCAGGCCGCCGAGCGGGCCGGCGCCGGCCACCGCACCCCGGTCTCCGTCCGGGTCTCCGCCCGCCGGCTGCTCGACCGCTCCCTGCCCCTCGGCTCCGTCGAGGCCCTGCTCGCCCGGCACGGGCTGCCGTCCGGCTCCCTCGTCGTCGAGCTGGCCGACACCGACGAGCGGACCCCCCTCGACGAGCTGGAGCAGCGCCTGGTCGCCCTGCGCCGGCTCGGCGTCCGCATCGCCCTCGACGGATTCGGCAGCGGACACGTCGCCGTTCACGCCCTCAGACGCCTGCCGGTCGACATACTGAAACTGGACAGGACCCTCGTCGAAGGAGTGGTCGAGTCCGCCCGGCTCCGCAAGATCACCAGCGGTGTGCTCCGCATCGCCGGCGAGCTGGGCCTGGGGACCGTCGCCGAGGGCGTCGACGTCCCCGAGCAGGTGCTCGCCCTGCGGTCCATGGGCTGCCGGCACGCGCAGGGCATGGCCTTCTCGGGCCCGCTCGACGAGTACCGACTGCGGCGCGCCCTCGTCCGGGGCGACTATCCGCTGCCCGGAGCCGTCTCCGTACCGGCCGGCAAGGGGTCCGAGGAGCGGCGGAATCCCTCCCCCGAACAGCTCACATGATGAGACGCGCGTCCCACCCACTTGACAGTGATGTGGCCCGAGAGGGAGGGTCAATGCCATGCGCACCCGAATTCTCGTACTTGGAAAGCGCGTCGGCTGAAGCCGGGCCCATGAAGGCCGGCTGAGAACCACCCGACGCGCTCCCCTCGCTTGCCTTCCGGCACGAGGGGTTTTTTGTTGCATCGGTTCTCCCCGAAGTCGACGCCAAACCCCGTAAAACCCCCGCAAAAAACCCTCTGCTTCGAGAAGAGATGCTGATGACCGAGCAGGCCACCGGGCACCATCCGCAGCCGCGGCCCCGCAGCGGCGCGACGCCCGCCCCCACCGTCGAGCACGTCACGGGCGCGCAGTCCCTCATCCGCTCTCTCGAAGAGGTGGGCGCGGACACCGTCTTCGGCATTCCGGGCGGCTGCATCCTCCCGGCGTACGACCCGATGATGGACAGCAAGAGGGTCCGCCACATCCTGGTCCGCCACGAGCAGGGCGCCGGCCACGCGGCCACCGGCTACGCCCAGGCCACCGGCAAGGTCGGCGTCTGCATGGCGACCTCCGGTCCCGGCGCGACGAACCTGGTCACCCCGATCGCCGACGCGCACATGGACTCGGTCCCGCTGGTCGCGATCACCGGGCAGGTCTCCTCCAAGGCGATCGGCACCGACGCCTTCCAGGAGGCGGACATCGTGGGCATCACCATGCCGGTCACCAAGCACAACTTCCTGGTCACCAAGGCCGAGGACATCGCGAAGACCATCGCCGAGGCCTTCCACATCGCCTCCACCGGCCGTCCCGGCCCGGTCCTGGTCGACATCGCCAAGGACGCCCTCCAGGCGAAGACCACCTTCTCCTGGCCGCCGCAGACCGACCTGCCCGGCTACCGCCCGGTGACCAAGCCGCACGCCAAGCAGATCCGCGAGGCCGCCAAGCTGATCACCGCCGCCAAGCGCCCGGTCCTCTACGTCGGCGGCGGTGTCATCAAGTCGGGCGCCACGGCCGAGCTGAAGATCCTGGCCGAGCTCACCGGCGCCCCCGTCACCACCACCCTGATGGCCCTCGGCGCCTTCCCCGACAGCCACCCGCAGCACGTCGGCATGCCCGGCATGCACGGCGCCGTCACCGCGGTCACCGCGCTCCAGAAGGCCGACCTGATCGTCGCCCTCGGCGCCCGCTTCGACGACCGCGTCACCGGCAAGCTCGACAGCTTCGCCCCGTACGCCAAGATCGTCCACGCGGACATCGACCCGGCCGAGATCGGCAAGAACCGCGCCGCCGACGTCCCGATCGTCGGTGACGCCCGCGAGGTCATCGCCGACCTGGTCCAGGCCGTCCAGGCCGAGCACAGCGAGGGCAACCAGGGCGACTACACCGCCTGGTGGTCCGACCTGAACCGCTGGCGCGAGACCTACCCGCTCGGCTACGACCTGCCGGAGGACGGCAGCCTCTCCCCGCAGCAGGTCATCCAGCGCATCGGACAGCTCGCCCCCGAGGGCACGATCTTCACCGCGGGCGTCGGCCAGCACCAGATGTGGGCCGCCCACTTCATCGACTACGAGAAGCCGGCCACCTGGCTGAACTCCGGCGGCCTGGGGACCATGGGCTACGCCGTCCCGGCCGCCATGGGCGCCAAGGCCGGCGTTCCCGACCGGGCGGTCTGGGCGATCGACGGCGACGGCTGTTTCCAGATGACCAATCAGGAGCTCACCACCTGCGCCCTGAACAACATCCCGATCAAGGTCGCCATCATCAACAACGGCGCCCTCGGGATGGTCCGCCAGTGGCAGACCCTCTTCTACAACCAGCGTTACTCCAACACGGTCCTGCACTCCGGCCCGGACGACGTCAACCCGGAGGCCAAGGGCACCCGCGTCCCGGACTTCGTGAAGCTCTCCGAGGCCATGGGCTGCGTCGCCCTGCGCTGCGAGTCCCCGGAGGACCTCGACAAGGTCATCGCCGAGGCCAACGCCATCAACGACCGGCCGGTCGTCATCGACTTCATCGTCCACGAGGACGCCCAGGTCTGGCCGATGGTCGCCGCCGGCACCTCCAACGACGAGGTCATGGCCGCCCGGGGCGTCCGCCCCGACTTCGGCGACGGCGAAGACGACTGAGCAGCGACGAGCCACAGGGAAGAGACCCACACACCATGTCCAAGCACACGCTCTCCGTCCTGGTCGAGAACACGCCCGGCATCCTCGCCCGGATCGCCGCCCTGTTCTCCCGTCGCGGCTTCAACATCGACTCCCTCGCCGTCGGCGTCACCGAGCACCCCGACATCAGCCGCATCACCATCGTGGTCAACGTCGAGGACCTGCCCCTGGAGCAGGTGACCAAGCAGCTCAACAAGCTGGTCAACGTCCTGAAGATCGTCGAACTCGAGCCCAGCGCCGCGATCCAGCGCCAGCTCGTCCTGGTGAAGGTCCGCGCCGACAACGAGACCCGCTCCCAGATCGTCGAGATCGTCAAGCTCTTCCGCGCCAAGACCGTCGACGTCTCGCCCGAGGCCGTCACCATCGAGGCCACCGGTTCGGGCGACAAGCTGGACGCCATGCTCAAGATGCTGGAGCAGTTCGGCATCAAGGAGCTCGTCCAGTCGGGCACCATCGCCATAGGGCGCGGCGCCCGGTCCATCACGGACCGGTCCCTGCGGGCGCTCGACCGTTCCGCCTGACGAGACCAGAAGACTTCCTGTCCACCACCCGCCGTACGGTGGGACGCAACACCAGCACACCAAGGAGAATCCCAGTGGCCGAGCTGTTCTACGACGCCGACGCCGACCTCTCGATCATCCAGGGCCGCAAGGTCGCGGTGATCGGCTACGGCAGCCAGGGCCACGCCCACGCGCTGTCGCTCCGCGACTCGGGTGTGGACGTCCGCGTCGGTCTGCACGAGGGCTCGAAGTCCAAGGCCAAGGCCGAGGAGCAGGGCCTGCGCGTGGTCACGCCCGCCGAGGCGGCGGCCGAGGCGGACCTCATCATGATCCTGATCCCGGACCCGATCCAGGCCAAGGTCTACGAGGAGTCCATCGCGCCGAACCTGAAGGACGGCGACGCGCTGTTCTTCGCCCACGGCTTCAACGTCCGCTTCGGCTTCATCACGCCCCCGGCCGGCGTCGACGTCGCCCTGGTCGCCCCGAAGGGCCCGGGCCACCTGGTCCGCCGCCAGTACGAGGAGGGCCGCGGCGTCCCCGCGATCGCCGCCGTCGAGAAGGACGCCACCGGCAACGCGTTCGCCCTGGCCCTGTCGTACGCGAAGGCGATCGGCGGCACCCGCGCCGGCGTCATCAAGACGACCTTCACCGAGGAGACCGAGACCGACCTCTTCGGCGAGCAGGCCGTCCTCTGCGGTGGTGCCTCCGCGCTCGTCAAGGCGGGCTTCGAGACCCTGGTCGAGGCCGGCTACCAGCCGGAGATCGCCTACTTCGAGTGCCTCCACGAGCTGAAGCTGATCGTCGACCTCATGTACGAGGGCGGCCTGGAGAAGATGCGCTGGTCCGTCTCCGAGACCGCCGAGTGGGGCGACTACATCACCGGCCCGCGCGTCATCACCGCCGACACCAAGGCCGAGATGAAGAAGGTCCTCACCGAGATCCAGGACGGCACCTTCGCCAAGAACTGGATGGACGAGTACCACGGCGGCCTGAAGAAGTACAACGAGTACAAGACCCAGGACGAGAAGCACCTCCTGGAGACCACCGGCAAGGAGCTGCGCAAGCTCATGAGCTGGGTGAACGACGAGGAGGCGTAAGCCTCTCGGCGCGGGGCCGGACACATCGTCCGGCCCCGCGCCGCATCCTTGGACACCTCGTCCAACCACGGACGGGTGATCCTTCCAACGAGGCGTACGACGTGCGCCGATGCGGCACTACACTGCTCAACAACATCGCGTCTGGCCCACAGCGTCGTGCGCTTCCACGCGGCAAGCCCCCTCCACCGCCTGCGGCCGTCGGGACGGCCGTCCGCACTGCCTCTGTGAGGACTCACGTGAGCTCGAAACCTGTCGTACTCATCGCTGAAGAGCTGTCGCCCGCCACCGTCGACGCCCTGGGACCGGACTTCGAGATCCGGCACTGCAACGGCGCCGACCGCGCCGAGCTGATCCCCGCGATCGCCGACGTCGACGCCATCCTCATCCGCTCGGCGACCAAGGTCGACGCGGAGGCCATCGCCGCCGCCAAGAAGCTGCGGGTCGTCGCCCGCGCCGGCGTCGGCCTGGACAACGTGGACGTCTCCGCCGCCACCAAGGCCGGCGTGATGGTCGTGAACGCCCCGACCTCCAACATCGTCACCGCCGCCGAGCTCGCCTGCGGCCTCCTCGTCGCCACCGCGCGCAACATCCCGCAGGCCAACACCGCGCTGAAGAACGGCGAGTGGAAGCGGAACAAGTACACGGGCGTCGAGCTCAGCGAGAAGACCCTCGGCGTCGTCGGCCTCGGCCGCATCGGCGTCCTGGTCGCCCAGCGCATGTCCGCCTTCGGCATGAAGATCGTCGCGTACGACCCCTACGTGCAGCCGGCCCGCGCCGCCCAGATGGGGGTGAAGCTGCTGACCCTGGACGAGCTCCTGGAGGTCGCCGACTTCATCACCGTCCACCTGCCGAAGACCCCCGAGACCCTCGGTCTCATCGGTGACGAGGCGCTGCACAAGGTCAAGCCGAGCGTCCGCATCGTCAACGCCGCCCGCGGCGGGATCGTCGACGAGGCCGCGCTGTACTCGGCCCTCAAGGAGGGCCGCGTCGCCGGCGCCGGCCTCGACGTGTACGCCAAGGAGCCCTGCACGGACTCCCCGCTCTTCGAGCTCGACCAGGTCGTCTGCACCCCGCACCTCGGCGCCTCCACCGACGAGGCCCAGGAGAAGGCCGGCATCGCCGTCGCCAGGTCGGTGCGCCTCGCGCTCGCCGGCGAGCTGGTGCCGGACGCGGTCAACGTCCAGGGCGGCGTCATCGCCGAGGACGTCAAGCCGGGTCTGCCGCTCGCCGAGAAGCTCGGCCGGATCTTCACCGCCCTCGCGGGCGAGGTCGCGGCCCGCCTCGACGTCGAGGTGTACGGCGAGATCACCCAGCACGACGTCAAGGTGCTCGAACTCTCCGCGCTCAAGGGCGTGTTCGAGGACGTGGTCGACGAGACCGTGTCCTATGTGAACGCCCCGCTCTTCGCGCAGGAGCGCGGTGTCGAGGTCCGCCTCACCACCAGCTCCGAGTCGCCCGACCACCGCAACATGGTCACCGTGCGCGGCACCCTCTCCAGCGGCGAGGAGGTGTCGGTCTCCGGCACCCTGGCCGGCCCCAAGCACCTCCAGAAGATCGTCGCCGTCGGCGACTACGACGTGGACCTGGCGCTCGCCGACCACATGGTCGTGCTGCGCTACGAGGACCGTCCCGGCGTCGTCGGCACCGTCGGCCGGATCCTCGGCGAGGCCGGTCTGAACATCGCGGGCATGCAGGTCTCCCGTACGGAGGAGGGCGGCGAGGCGCTCGTCGTCCTCACCGTCGACGACACCGTCCCCGCGGCCGTGATCGCCGAGATCTCCACGGAGATCGGCGCCACCTCGGCCCGCTCGGTCAACCTGATCTGACCCCCGGCCCGCACGGCCCTTCTCCCGCACCCGGTCCCCGGACGACCGCCCCTCAGGGGCCGTCCGGCGGCCGGGTGCGGTGCTGTGCCCTGCGGGATTCCGCCGGGTGCCGGCGGTGGGACGCCCGGTGGTGGGAGCTGCGGGACTCCGGGCCGACCGGCCGAACCGGCCGGTCCCTCAGAGCCGGGCCGCCTTCAGGGCCATGTGGAGGAGGAGGCGGTCCTCGCCGGAGTCCAGGTCGAGGCCGGTGAGCTGTTCGACCCGGGAGAGGCGGTAGTAGAGCGTCTGCCGGTGGATGCCCAGGGCCGCCGCCGTGCGGCCCGCCTGGCCCGCGTGGTCGAGGAACACCTCGGCCGTGCGGGCCAGTTCCGTGTGCGCGGGGGCGAGCAGCGCCCGTACCGCCGGGTCGGGCTCGGTCCGCGGGAGGGCGGTGAGCAGCCGGTACGCGCCGAGCTCCGACCAGTGGGCGAGCGGGCCGAGGCGGGGCTGGGAGTGCGCGGTACGGGCGGCGGCCGAGGCCTCGCGCCAGCAGAGGTCCAGCTCCCCGAGTCCCCGCCGGGGCGCGGCGATCCCGGCCACGGCGGCCGGCCCGGCCGTGTCCCGCAGCCGCCCGGCGGCGGTGGTCGCGGGGGAGAGGTTGTCGCCGGAGCGCAGCCGCACCAGCACCGCGAGGGCCCGCTGCGGTCCGGGCCCGGGGGCGTACCCCCGGTCGGACGACGCGGCGGAGGGGCCTTGCCGGGTCGTCGTGCCGCGGGCGGAGCCGGTACCGGCGGACCCTGCGCGGGCCCCCCGGGCCGGGCCGCCGCGGGCCGCGTCGGGTCCGGGGGCCGCGTCGCCCCCGGTCGTGCCCGCGCCCCGGTCCGGGGCACCGGTGTGGCGGCCGCCCGGGCCCTGCCAGGGGAGGGCGCAGACGGCGGCGGCGCCGGGGACCGCACGGGGGGAGGGGGAGTCCTCGCCGGTCCAGGGGGCGACGCAGAGCAGGGCGTGGAGGCCGTCCGCGTCCGGGCCCAGGGCCGTGCGGAGGGCGGCGACGGCCATGTCGTACTGCCAGCCGCGCTCCGCCGTGAGGACGGCCCGCAGCTCGCGGGAGAGGTCGGCGCCCGCCCGCTCCTCGTCGGCGAGGAGCTCGCCGATGCGCGCGGCGACCTCCATCGCGGCGGTGAGCCGCTCGTGCGAGGGGCCGGGTTCGGCGTCCAGGAGCCAGACGTAGCCGAGGACGACACCCCGATGGCGCACCGGGAGGCAGATCCGGTCCCGGTAGACGCCCGCGTCCGGCGCGGCGGGGATGCGGACGGGTCCGGTGGCCCGGGTGATGCCGAAGCCCTCGAACCAGGCGCGGACCGCCGGGGTGGACTTGCGGGTCAGGATCGAGCGGGTGCGGACCGGGTCCATGGCGCTGTCGTCGTCGCTGTCGTGGGCACCGAAGGCGATCAGCCCGAAATCGCGGTTCTCCAGGGTCGCCGGGGTGCCGAGCAGCGCCGAGATCTCGTCCACCAGCTCCTGGTAATCGCCCTTCACGGGCCCATTCTCGCACCGCCCGCCGCTTCCTTCAGACAGTTGTCTGAGGGCGTGTTCACGGATGCGTGACAGCTGTAGATGGCGCAGGATCGGAGCGATCCTTAGGTTTCACGGTGGTTACCCGTGCTGTTCCCGGTTCGTACCCCTGCGACCGGTAATGGCCCCGTTCTTCCTTGCCCCTCTGGAGGTGCCCCGTGCTGGGTCCCGTGATCCTCGCCGCGTCGCGCAGCGACAAGATGCGCCGTCTCGTGTCGGCCGCGCCCGGGACCAAGCAGGTCGTCGCGCGCTTCATCGCCGGCGAGATCGTGGACGACGTCGTCCCGATCGTCCGGGACCTGACCGCCCGCGGCCTGGAGGTCACGCTCGACGTCGTCGGCGAGGACATCACCACCGTCGAGCAGTCCTACGCCGCCCGTGACGCCTACCTGGAGCTGATCGGCCGCCTCAAGGAGCTGGGCCTCGGCGAGCGCGCCGAGATGTCCGTGAAGCTCTCGATGTTCGGCCAGTCGCTGGAGGACGGGCACGAGCTGGCCCTCTCCAACGTGCGCCCGGTCGTCGTCGCCGCCGCCGAGATCGGCACCACGGTCACCCTGGACGCCGAGGACCACACCACCCTCGACTCGATGTTCGCCATCCACCAGGAGCTGCGGAAGGACTTCCCGCAGACCGGCTGCGTCATCCAGGCGTACCTCTTCCGCACCGAGGAGGACGCCCGCCGCCTCGCCGCCGACGGCTCCCGCGTGCGCATCGTGAAGGGCGCCTACAAGGAGCCCGCCGAGGTCGCGATCCAGGACAAGGCCGAGATCGACAAGGCGTACGTCCGGATCATGAAGATCCTGATGGACGGCGAGGGCTACCCGATGATCGGCTCGCACGACCCGCGCCTGATCGCCATCGGCCAGGAGCTGGCCCGCCGCGCCGGGCGCAAGCTGGACGAGTACGAGTTCCAGATGCTGTACGGCATCCGCTCCGAGGAGCAGAACCGCCTCGCCGCCGAGGGTCACCGCATGCGCGTCTACACGGCCTACGGCACCGACTGGTACGGCTACTTCATGCGCCGCCTCGCGGAGAAGCCGGCCAACCTGCTCTTCTTCGTCCGCTCCATCCTGACCAAGGGCTGAGCCCACCTCCCCCCTCTTTGAAGGAGTCAAGACCCTCATGGACGCAGTGACCCAGGTCCCCGCTCCCGTCAACGAGCCGGTGCACGGTTACGCCCCCGGTTCCCCGGAGCGCGCCCGTCTGGAGGCCAAGCTCAAGGAGCTGGCCGACAACCCGCGCGAGCTGCCGATGACCATCGGCGGCGTGAAGCGCATGGGCGGCGGCGACGAGTTCGAGGTCGTGCAGCCGCACAACCACAAGTCCGTCATCGGCACCTTCCGCGGCGCCACCGAGCAGGACGCCCAGGACGCCATCGACGCCGCCCTGGCCGCCGCCCCGGCCTGGCGCGCCATGTCCTTCGACGACCGCGCCGCGATCATCCTGCGCGCCGCCGAGCTGCTCGCCGGCCCCTGGCGCGAGACGCTGGCCGCCTCGACCATGCTCGGCCAGTCGAAGACCGCCCAGCAGGCCGAGATCGACACCCCGTGCGAGCTCGTCGACTTCTGGCGCTTCAACGTGGCGTACGCCCGCCAGATCCTGGCCGAGCAGCCGCCGGCCAACTCCCCGGGCGTGTGGAACCGTCTGGACCACCGCCCGCTGGAGGGCTTCGTCTACGCGATCACGCCGTTCAACTTCACGGCCATCGCGGGCAACCTGCCCACCGCCCCCGCCCTCATGGGCAACGTGGTGGTCTGGAAGCCGTCCCCGACGCAGACCCACTCCGCCGTGCTCCTCATGGAGCTCCTGGAGGAGGCCGGCCTGCCCAAGGGCGTCATCAACCTGGTCACCGGCGACGGCATCGCCGTCTCCGAGGTGGCGCTGCACCACCGCGACCTGGCCGGCATCCACTTCACCGGCTCGACCAAGACCTTCCAGCACCTGTGGAAGACGGTCGGCACCAACATCGAGAAGTACCGCTCCTACCCGCGGATCGTCGGCGAGACCGGCGGCAAGGACTTCGTCGTCGCCCACCCCAGCGCCGACCGTGCCGTCCTGAAGACCGCGCTGACCCGCGGCTCCTTCGAGTTCCAGGGCCAGAAGTGCTCCGCGTCCTCGCGGGCCTACATCCCGGCCTCCATCTGGAACGACGGCTTCAAGGAGGAGTTCGCGGCCGAGGTCGACGGCATCACGATGGGTGACGTCACCGACCTGTCGAACTTCATCGGTGCCGTCATCGACGACCGCTCGTTCGCGAAGAACAAGGCGGCGATCGACCGTGCGTCCTCCGACCCGAGCTGCACGATCGTCGCCGGCGGCACCTACGACGACTCGGAGGGCTACTTCGTCCGCCCGACCGTCATCGAGTGCACCGACCCGGAGAACGAGGTCTTCAAGGCCGAGTACTTCGGCCCGATCCTCGCCGTCCACGTCTACGAGGACGACCGGTACGACGCCATGCTGGAGCAGATGGAGTCGGTCTCCGACTACGCGCTGACCGGCGCCGTCATCTCCAACGACCGCGCCGCCGCCGCGCACACGATGGAGAAGCTCCGCTTCGCCGCGGGCAACTTCTACATCAACGACAAGTCGACCGGCGCCGTCGTCGGCCAGCAGCCCTTCGGCGGCGGCCGCGCCTCCGGCACCAACGACAAGGCCGGCGCCCCGCAGAACCTGATGCGCTGGACGCTGACCCGCGCCATCAAGGAGACGCTGGTCCCGCCGACCGAGTACGGCTACCCGCACATGGGCTGAGCCCCACCCGCCGCGTGAGCGGCCCCTGATCACCGCCCCCCTCCCCGGTCCCCCCAGGCCGGGGACGGGGGCGGTACTCATGTCCGCCCGGGGCCCGGGGCGGGTGTGGAAGGGTGAGGGGATGACGACCGTGCGGACCGCACCCACCCACGAACTCGGCGCGGAGCGGCTGGCGGCCGTCCGCGCGCTGCTCGACGCCGCCTTCGACGGGGACTTCTCCGCGGAGGACTGGGACCACACGCTGGGCGGGATCCACGCCTGGGCCGAGGACGCGGCCGGGCTCGTCGCCCACGGCGCCGTCGTCCAGCGCCGGGTGCTGCACCGCGGCGGCTCGTACCGGATCGGGTACGTGGAGGGCGTCGCCGTCCGGGCCGACGCGCGGCGCCGGGGGCTCGGCGGGGCGGTCATGGACGCCCTGGAGCGGGTCGTCGACGGCACCCACCGCTTCGGCGCGCTCTCCGCCTCCGACGAGGGCGCGGCGCTCTACCGGGCGCGCGGCTGGCAGGTGTGGGGCGGCCGGATCGCGGTGCTCGGGCCGGACGGCACCGTCCCGCTCCCCGAGGAGGAGGGCGGGGTCTTCCTCCGCCCGGCCGGCGGGCTCGCGCTGCCCGACCCCGGCTCCCCGCTGGTCTTCGACTGGCGCGACGGCGACGTGGTCTGAGCCCGCCGCGCCGCCGTCCTACTCCGCCCCGGCCCGTCGCTCGCGGCCGGCGGCCGTCTCCAGGGTGGCCGTCCACACGCCGAGGAGCGACGAGGTCAGGGCGACGGCGAGCGCGAACCCGGGGGCGCCGAGCCCGCCGACGAGGAACGCCGTCGTCGCGCCGCCCGTCAGGAGCACCCACACCGCGAGCGCCGCCTTGCCCCGGCGGCTCAGGAACAGCCACTGGCGCGGGGCGGCCGGCGGGGCCGCCAGGGCGCCCGCCGGGCCGGCCGTCGCCGCCGCCGGCCGCTTGAAGTAGCCGTACACCAGCCACTCCCCGCACAGCTCCCAGCCCTCCGGCGTCAGCTCGTCCTCGACCCGGGCGCGCCGGCGGCCGGCGATCACCTCGCGGCGGTACTCCCAGCGGAGCGCCGTGCCGGGGGTGCGGCGGCAGACGAAGCGGCCGAGGGGGTCGAGGGACTCGACCTCCCAGCCCTGGGCGCCGTGCACCGCCAGCATCCGCCGGTCGTTGAAGACGTCGGCGGTCCACGTCCACTGCTCGGCCGTCCCGTCGGGGCCGTCCGGCTCGGGGGCCCGCCCGCCGAGCCGGGCCGCGAACCGGGCGGCCGGGCCGAACTCCTCCTCGGGGGAGGCGCCGGTCTCGGCGAGGTGGGCCCGCAGGTCCTCCACGGTGGCCTCGACCTGCGCGGCGGGGACGCCGCCGGCGGCCAGGACCCCGGCCACCTCGGCGAAGTAGTCGTCGTCGTTCATGTGGTGCTTCCCCCTGTGTCGGTGCGGTGTCGTGCGGCGCGTCGTCGCTACGGCGCGGTGTCGTGCAGCGCGGTGTCGACGGCGCGGTGGAACTCCCGCCACGCCCGGCTCTCCCCGGCGAGGCGCTCGCGCCCCAGGGGGGTCAGCCGGTAGTAGCGGCGGCCCGGGCCGCGCTCGGCGGCCCGGAACTCGGCCTCCACCAGGCCGGCCTCCTCCAGGCGGTTCAGGACGGGATAGAGCGTCCCGCCCTTGATCTCGCCGAGGCCCGCCTCGGCGAGCGCCTTGGCGATCTCGTACCCGTAGCTCTCCCCGTCGGTCAGGCGGGAGAGGACGAGCAGGTCGAGGACTCCTTTGAGCCAGCTGGATCTGCGGTCTGCGGCCATGAGCGCATTGCATCACCACCTAGGTAGGAATGCAAGCTAGATAGGTGCGGCGAGGACCCGGTGGCGGCGACGCTGTGGGCAGGCGGTGCCGACGGTGCGAAACCGGGCGTCTCAGATAGTAGGAAGTCCGAGTAATTGTGGAGACAGATGCGGGTCCCTGGCCTAGCTTTGTAGAAGCCGAACGTCTCGCTTCATCAGCGAATGGCGGTCGAGAGCGCGACGCCCTGTGCAGGCAACCCCTGCGGCGGCGCTCCCCGCCCCTTCCGGCGCCTTCGATCACCACTGATCTCCGCACGCCCGGATCACCACTGATCTCAAGGAGTCGATCCCCCATGGCCGTTCAGACCGCCCCCCGCGTCCGTCACTCCGTCGCCCGTCCCAGCGACGAGGCCCGGCAGAACGCCGCCGCCGCCCTCCAGCGCGCCCTCGACCGCCGTGACAACGGCGGCTCCACCGGCCACTGATCCGTCGGGCCGGACCCGTCCGGCCCACCCGACGCCTGGCGGTTCGTCCACATGGTGGACGTACCGTGTCAGACGATGGGACGAAGAGTAGGGTGCCGCCATGTCTCACAGCATCAATCTCGCAGTCATTCCCGGCGACGGCATCGGCCAGGAGGTCGTGGCCCAGGGCCTCAAGGTCCTCACGGCCGTGCTTCCCCAGGACGTGAAGCTGGAGACGGAGGAGTACGACTTCGGCGCCCGGCGCTACCACGCCACCGGTGAGACCCTCACCGACGCCGACCTCGACTCCCTCAAGAAGCACGACGCCATCCTGCTCGGCGCGATCGGCGACCCCTCGGTCCCGTCCGGCGTCCTGGAGCGCGGCTTCCTCCTGAAGCTGCGCTTCGCCTTCGACCACCACGTCAACCTGCGCCCCTCCCGGCTGCTCCCCGGCGTCGCGACCCCGCTCGCCGGCCAGCCCGCGATCGACTTCGTCGTCGTCCGCGAGGGCACCGAGGGCCCGTACACCGGCAACGGCGGCACCATCCGCAAGGGCACCGAGCACGAGGTCGCCACCGAGGTCTCGGTCAACACCGCCTTCGGCGTCGAGCGCGTGGTCCGGGACGCCTTCGCCCGCGCCCAGGCCCGTCCGCGCAAGAAGCTGACGCTGGTCCACAAGAACAACGTGCTGACCTTCGCCGGCCACCTCTGGACCGACATCTTCAACCGGGTCGCCCAGGAGTTCCCCGAGGTCACCACCGACTACCTGCACGTCGACGCGGCGACGATCTTCCTCGTTACCGACCCGGCCCGCTTCGACGTCATCGTCACCGACAACCTCTTCGGCGACATCATCACCGACCTCGCCGCGGCCGTCTCCGGCGGCATCGGCGTCGCCGCCTCGGGCAACATCAACCCGAGCCGCGACTTCCCGTCCATGTTCGAGCCGGTCCACGGCTCCGCGCCGGACATCGCGGGCCAGGGCAAGGCCGACCCCACGGCCACCGTCCTCTCCGTCGCCCTCCTCCTGCGCCACCTCGGCTACGAGGCCGAGGCCGCCCGCGTCGAGGCGGCCGTCGAGGCCGACCTGACCGAGCGGGGCGCCGCCGTCCGCACGACGGACGAGATCGGCGACGCGCTCGCCGCGCGAGTAGCGAGCTGACCCGCGCGTCACTGACATCACTCAGCAGCCGCCGGGTCTCCCACGCACCCGGCGGCTGTTCTCGTACGGTCGCGGGGTGCCGCCATCGACCCCGGACCGCCTCACCCGCCTTTCGTACCAGGGTTCCCACGCGCGATAATCGGACGTGGGCCGCCACATGCGGGAAAGCTCGGACGTCCTAGCAGTCATGCCGGGCGGGCGGGGCGCGGTCCGACACACACAACCGGTGAAGGACAAGCACCCATGACGACGATCGAGCTCAAGCCCTCCTCCAGCACGCTGTCCGACGCGGAGCGCGCGGAGATCCTGGCCAACCCGGGATTCGGCCGCCACTTCACCGACCACATGGTCACCGTCCGCTGGACCGAGGGCCGCGGCTGGCACGACGGCCAGCTCGTGCCGTACGGCCCGCTCTCCCTCGACCCCGCGACCAACGTGCTCCACTACGCCCAGGAGATCTTCGAGGGCCTGAAGGCGTACCGCCGCCCCGACGGCTCGGTCGCCTCCTTCCGCCCGGACGCCAACGCCCGCCGCTTCCAGCGCTCCGCGCACCGGCTCGGCATGCCCGAACTGCCGGTCGAGACCTTCATCGAGGCCTGCGACGCCCTGGTCCGCCAGGACGAGGCCTGGGTCCCGGAGCACGGTGGCGAGGCCTCCCTCTACCTGCGCCCGTTCATGATCGCCACCGAGGTCGGCCTGGGCGTCCGCCCGGCGAACGAGTACCTCTTCGTCGTCATCGCCTCCCCGGCGGGCCCGTACTTCCCCGGCGGCGTCAAGCCGGTCTCCATCTGGGCCTCCGAGGACCGCGTCCGCGCCGTCCCCGGCGGCATGGGCGACGCCAAGACCGGCGGCAACTACGCGGCCTCCCTGCTCGCGCAGGCCGAGGCGGCGGCCAAGGGCTGCGACCAGGTCTGCTACCTCGACGCGGTCGAGCACAAGTGGGTCGAGGAACTCGGCGGCATGAACCTGTACTTCGTGTACGGGAACAAGATCGTCACCCCGTCCCTGAGCGGCTCGATCCTGGAGGGCATCACCCGTGACTCCCTCCTCAAGCTCGCCGCCGACCTCGGCCACGAGGTCGAGGAGGCCCGCGTCTCCATCGACCAGTGGCAGGCCGACACCGAGAACGGCACCCTCACCGAGGTCTTCGCCTGCGGCACCGCCGCCGTCATCACCCCGGTCGGCACGGTCAAGTCCGCCCGGGGCGAGTGGCAGCAGTCGGGCGGCCGGCCCGGCGAGGTCACGATGAAGCTGCGCGAGGCGCTGCTCGCCATCCAGACCGGCAAGGCCGAGGACGCCCACGGCTGGATGCACGAGCTCGGCAAGTAGCCGCCCCGTCGGTCACTCCGACACCGCCAGGGCTTCCGGGGCCGTCACGGTCCCGGAAGCCCCGCGCGGCGTCAGGGCGGCGTACAGCGCGCCGCCCACCACGCCCGAGAGCACGAAGCTGCAGTCGATCCCGCCGGTCAGGGCCAGCAGCGGACCCTCGTACAGCGGGGTGGAGACGGCCGCCAGGCCGACCGCCGCGCCGAGCGCCCAGGAGGCGGTGGCGCGCGGGTGCCAGCCGGCCGCGTACCAGTAGATCCCGCCGCGCGAGCGCCGGTTGTAGACCTGGAGCGCCTCGGGGTCGTACTCCCCGCGGCAGCGCGCGTGCCCGATGAGGGTGATGACCGCCCACGGGGTGCCGATCGCGGTCAGGAGCAGGACGAACGAGGTCATCGCCGACTGGGCGTCCGAGGCGAAGTGGCCGAGGAAGACGAAACCGGTGGCGACCGCCGCCACCACGACGGTGGCCCGCGCCCGGGTGGCCCGGGGCAGGATCGCGTCCAGGTCCAGGCCCATCGAGTAGAGCATCAGACCGGCGTTGCCGACCGAGCCGGCGGTGGCGGCCAGCAGCAGCGGGACCAGGTACCAGCCGGGGGAGACGGCGACCAGCGGCCCCGCGTAGTCGAGGCCCGCGCGGGCGGCGAGCGCCGTGTACGTACCGAAGAGCTGGGGCACCAGCAGGCCGACGAGGAGGCCCAGCCAGGTGGCCCGGCGGACCGCGCGGACGCTGTGCCGGGCGGGGGAGACGTAGCGGGTGTAGTCGCCGAGCAGGGTGATGAAGGCGACCGGGCCGCTGAGCCCCGCGGCGACGGCCGAGAGCAGCCAGGTCGGCCAGAAGGTGCCGAGCAGGTACGGGGTGTCCGGCGCGGGCGCGGCGGTGAAGTCGCCGGCGTACGCGACGAGCCCGAGGGCCAGCAGGACGGTCATGCCCACGGCGAGCGCCTTGCTGAGGCGGAGCAGCAGCCGGTAGCCGTACACGGCGGCCACCGCCGTGCAGGCCGCGAGCAGCGCGTAGACGACGGCGTGCGCGCCGTCCCCGGTGGACGCCCCGGTGAGCCGGGCGAGCGCGCCCACGATGACGTCGCCGCCGATCCACAGGGTCAGGGCGGTGTAGCCGAGCGAGAGCAGCAGCCCCACCACCGAGCCGACGAGCCGGCCGCGGACGCCGAAGAAGGCGCCCGAGGAGGTGGAGAGGTTGGTGGCGGTGCGCAGCGAGACCAGCGCCAGCGGGGCGGTGACGGCGACGCCGGCGAGGGTGCCGGCGATCACGGAGGTCACCGAGCCCCACAGGCCGAGGCCGAAGGAGACCGGCAGCCAGCCGAAGACGATCACGCCCAGGCAGAGGTTGGAGCCGAGCAGGATCGCGACGAGGTCGCGGGGGCCGCTGGTGCGTTCGGCCTCGGGGATGGTGTCGACTCCGCGTTGTTCGATCGTCGCCATGGGACCTCCGGGGGAGCGGAAGGGGATGTTTTTGAGTGGCGCTCAATGTGACCCGCACCTGACGGATACGTCAATACTTGGAAGCGATCCGTCCAGCATTTAGAGTGTCGCTCAAACGGGAGGCGGATGACGTGCGACCGACCCGCACGGCGTGGGACCGGCACCGCCCCCGAACCGCCTCTCCTTCCTCTAGGACCGCCCATGACCTCGTACCGCATGCCCGCCGAGTGGACCCCGCACGAGCGGACCTGGATGGCCTGGCCGAGCCCCAACCCCACCTTCACGAGCGACGAGGAGCTCGCCGAGGCCCGCGGGGCGTGGGCCTCCGTCGCCCGCGCCGTCCGCCGCTTCGAGCCGGTGACCATGGTCGTCGCGCCCGGCGACGCCGAGGGCGCCCGCGCCCTCCTCGGCGAGGACGTCGAGCTGGTCGAGCGGGAGCTCGACGACGCCTGGATGCGCGACATCGGCCCCACCTTCGTCACCGACGGCACCTCCCTGGCCGCCGTGGACTGGGTGTTCAACGGCTGGGGCGCCCAGGACTGGGCCCGCTGGGAGCACGACTCCAAGATCGCCCGCCATGTCGCGGACGCGGCGGGCGTCCCCGTCCTGAGCAGCGAGCTGGTCAACGAGGGCGGCGGCATCCACGTCGACGGCGAGGGCACCGTCCTGCTCACCGACACCGTCCAGCTCGGCCCGGGCCGCAACCCCGAGTGGACCCGCGAGCAGGTCGAGCGGGAGATCCACGCCAGGCTCGGCACCACCAAGGCGATCTGGCTCCCGCACGGCCTCGCCGGCGACTACGGCCTCTACGGCACCCAGGGCCACATCGACATCGTCGCGGCCTTCGCCCGCCCCGGCACCGTCCTCGTCCACAGCCAGCAGGACCCCCGCCACCCCGACTACGTCCGCTCCCGGCTGTACGTGGACCTCCTGCGCGCCCGGACCGACGCCCAGGGCCGCCCCCTGGAGGTCATCGAGGTCCCCGCCCCCACCGTCCTCACCGACGAGGAGGGCGACTGGGTCGACTACTCCTACATCAACCACTACCTCTGCAACGGCGCCGTGATCCTGTGCGCCTTCGACGACCCCCACGACGAGCTCGCCGCCGAGATCTTCCGCCGGCTCTTCCCGGACCGCGAGGTCGTCCTCGTCGACGCCCGGACGATCTTCGCGGCCGGCGGCGGCATCCACTGCATCACCCAGCAGCAGCCCTCGGTGTAGAACGTACGAGTGAGTCAGCAGAGTGATCAGGCCCCCGCCCCCCGCCGCCGCAACCAGGCGGCACCGCCCCGGGAGGAGGTCTTCGCCGCGGCCATGGACACCGTGGCCGCGCGGGGGCTCGACGGGCTGACCATGGCCGGGCTCGGCCGGCAGGTGGGGATGAGCAGCGGCCACCTCCTCTACTACTTCCGCACCAAGGACGAGCTGCTGCTGCAGACCCTGGAGTGGAGCGAGAGCCGGCTCGGGGCCGAGCGGGGCGCGCTGCTCTCCCGGCCCGGCAGCGCCCGCGAGCGGCTCGACGGATACGTCGCGGTGTACGTGCCGGACGGGCCGCGCGACCCCCACTGGACCCTCTGGCTGGAGGTCTGGAACCGCTCGCAGAACGCCGACGACGAGGCCAGGGCCCGTCAGGCCGCCATCGAGCGCGCCTGGCACCGGGACCTCGTCGCGATCCTCGCCGAGGGCGTCTCGCGCGGCGAGTTCCGGGCCGTGGACCCGGACCGCTTCGCGAGCCGGATGAGGGCCCTCCTCGACGGCTACAGCGTGCACGTGGCGGTCGGGCTGCCCGGCACCGGGCGGAGCGAAGTCCTGGCCCAGGTAAGGGAGTTCATCGACGAAACCCTGATCCCGCGAACGTAACGCACGCAAGTACTCCCGATCGTTGCCCCCTGCACCCTTGCCCGCCGCGGGCGGGGTCCGGCACGGTTCCGGGCCATGGGAAGAGATCACTGGAAGAAGATCTGGGTCGGCTCCGCCGGGAACATGGTCGAGTGGTTCGACTGGTTCGTGTACGCGAGCTTCGCGACCTACTTCGCGGGCGCCTTCTTCCCCGAGGGGAACGACACCGCCAAACTCATGAACACCGCCGGCATCTTCGCCGTCGGCTTCTTCATGCGCCCGGTCGGCGGCTGGCTCCTCGGCCGGGTCGGCGACCGCAAGGGCCGCAAGGCGGCGCTCACCCTCACCGTCACCCTCATGTCCGCCTCGGCGCTGCTCATCGCCGTCGCCCCCACCTACGCGGTCGCCGGCTACGGCGGCGCCGCCGTCCTCCTCGTCGCCCGCCTCCTCCAGGGGCTCTCCGTCGGCGGCGAGTACGCGGCCAGCGCCACCTACCTCACCGAGGCGTCGGCCCCGCAGCACCGGGGCTTCGCCTCCAGCTTCCAGTACGTCTCCATGACCGCCGGACAGATCCTCGGCCTCGGCCTCCAGATCGTCCTCCAGCGGACCATGTCCACCGAGGCCCTGCACAGCTGGGGCTGGCGCATCCCCTTCATCGTGGGCGCCCTCGGCGCCGCCGTCGTCTTCTACCTGCGGCGGAACATGCTGGAGACCGAGGTGTACGAGGAGACCGCCGACGACGGCGTGGGGCAGGGCGAGAAGGGCACCCTCAAGGCCCTGTGGGCGCACAAGCGCGAGGCCTTCCTCGTCATCGCGCTCACCATGGGCGGCACGGTGGCCTACTACACGTACACCACCTACCTCACCAAGTACCTCTCCAACTCCGCCGGGCTGCCCAAGCAGACCGCCACCCTGGTCTCCTTCTGCGCGCTGATCGTCTTCGCCTGCCTCCAGCCGCTCGCCGGCCGGCTCTCCGACCGGATCGGCCGCCGCCCGCTGCTCATCACCTTCGCGGTCGGCTCGACGCTCCTCACCGTGCCGATCATGACGATGCTCCGGCACGCGGGCTCCTTCTGGCCGGCCCTCGGCCTCGCGCTCCTCGCCCTGCTCGTCGTCACCGGCTACACCTCGATCAACGCCTGCGTGAAGGCAGAGCTCTTCCCGACCGGCATCCGCGCCCTCGGCGTCGCGCTGCCGTACGCCATCGCCAACGCCCTCTTCGGCGGCACCGCCGAGTACGTGGCTCTCTGGTTCAAGGACTCCGGCATCGAATCCGGCTACTACTGGTACGTCGCCGGCTGCGCGGCCGTCTCCCTGATCGTCTACGTCACCATGCGGGAGACCCGCGACATCGACCTCGGCCGGGTCGGCAAGGCCGTGCCCGAGCAGCGGCGGGACCGGCTGCCCGTATCGTGAGACCGGCGTCCGGCCGGACGCCCGCCTGTGGCAGACTTCCGGCGTGCTTGCTACCACGATGATTATCGGCAGCAGCGCGCCGGTCCGCAGTGACCGCTGATCCGCGGAACGACCCCCCGCGGCAGTGGACACCGTGCCCCAGACCCGCGCGCAGACCTCTCGCACCCGCGAGGGGTTTTTTCGTTTTCCGGCCCCACCCGCGCCGGAGACGGACGGCGCGTGAGAATGGGGGCAAGTGGATCCATACCTTCCGGAGCCACATCCGACAGGAGCCATCAGAGCCATGACCACGGAGAACGCCGAGGGCTCGCGCCTCGACGACAGTTTCCATGTCTTCGACACCACGCTGCGCGACGGGGCGCAGCGCGAGGGCATCAACCTCACCGTCGCGGACAAGCTGACCATCGCACGGCACCTCGACGACTTCGGCGTGGGCTTCATCGAGGGCGGCTGGCCCGGCGCCAACCCGCGCGACACCGAGTTCTTCGCCCGCGCCCGCGAGGAGATCGACTTCCGGCACGCGCAGCTCGTCGCCTTCGGCGCCACCCGCCGGGCCGGCGGCAACGCCGCCGAGGACCCGCAGGTCAAGGCGCTCCTGGACTCCGGCGCGCCGGTGATCACCCTGGTCGCCAAGTCCCACGACCGGCACGTCGAACTGGCCCTGCGCACCACCCTCGACGAGAACCTGGAGATGGTCCGGGACACCGTCTCGCACCTGGTCGCCCAGGGCCGCCGCGTCTTCGTCGACTGCGAGCACTTCTTCGACGGCTACAAGGCCGACCCCGAGTACGCCAAGGCCGTGGTCAGCGCCGCGCACGAGGCCGGGGCCGACGTCGTCATCCTCTGCGACACCAACGGCGGCATGCTCCCCGCCCAGGTCCAGGCCGTGGTCTCCACCGTCCTCGCCGACACCGGCGCCCGGCTCGGCATCCACGCCCAGGACGACACCGGCTGCGCCGTCGCCAACACCCTCGCCGCCGTCGACGCGGGTGCCACCCACGTCCAGTGCACCGCCAACGGCTACGGCGAGCGGGTCGGCAACGCCAACCTCTTCCCCGTCGTCGCGGCCCTGGAGCTCAAGTACGACAAGCGGGTGCTGCCCGAGGGCGCGCTCGCCGAGATGACCCGCATCTCGCACGCCATCGCCGAGGTCGTCAACCTCACCCCCTCCACCCACCAGCCGTACGTGGGCGTCTCCGCCTTCGCCCACAAGGCCGGCCTGCACGCCTCCGCCATCAAGGTCGACCCCGACCTCTACCAGCACATCGACCCCGAGCTGGTCGGCAACACCATGCGGATGCTCGTCTCCGACATGGCCGGCCGGGCCTCCATCGAGCTCAAGGGCAAGGAGCTCGGCGTCGACCTCGGCGGCGACCGCGCGCTCGTCGCCCGGGTCGTCGAGCGGGTCAAGGAGCGCGAGCTCCGGGGCTACACGTACGAGGCCGCCGACGCCTCCTTCGAGCTGCTGCTGCGCTCCGAGGCCGAGGGCCGGGCCCGCCGCTACTTCCGTACCGAGTCCTGGCGGGCGATCACCGAGAACCGCCCCGACGGCACCCACGCCAACGAGGCCACGGTCAAGCTCTGGGCCAAGGGCGAGCGGATGCTCGCCACCGCCGAGGGCAACGGTCCGGTCAACGCCCTCGACCGCGCCCTGCGGGTCGCCCTGGAGCGGATCTACCCGCAGCTCGCCAAGTTCGAGCTGGTCGACTACAAGGTCCGCATCCTCGAAGGCCGGCACGGCACCGAGTCCACCACCCGCGTCCTCGTCACCACCAGCGACGGCAACACCGAGTGGTCCACGGTCGGCGTCGGCGAGAACGTCATCGCCGCCTCCTGGCAGGCCATCGAGGACGCCTTCACCTACGGGCTGCTGCGGGCGGGGGTCGACCCCGCCGAATAGCGGGGTTCCACCCCGCCGGACAACCGATCTGCGCCCGCTATGTCTAGTTCCCGCCCATTCGGGTAATTTCGAACCATGAGGACCAGGGCGATTTCGGTGTGGTCGGCCCTCGCCGGGCTGATCCTCCTGCTGCTTCTGGCCCTGGCCCCCGCGTCGGCGGGCGCCAGGGCCACGGGCGTGCCGGACGCGGCCGCCGCGCTCAGACAGGGCCCGGTGTACGTCGACCCGGGCGCCGCCGGAGAACTCTCGTCCGCCGACGCGGCCGCCCTGGCGGAGAAGATCGAGTCCGCGGACAAGCCGCTCTTCGTCGCCGTCCTCCCGGAGGGCGCGGAGTACCCGCCGAACGGGCTCATCGAGAACCTGCGCGAGCAGACCGGCCTCGCCGGTGTGTACGCCGTCCGGCTCGGCGACGAGTTCGCCGCCAAGGCCGACACCCGGATCCTGTCCGCGGCCGCCGTGGACAACATGGTCAGTGTCGCCGACCGGCCCGGCGCCGACGCCGCCACCGAACTGAACGCCTTCGCCGACCAGGCCCTGCCCGCGATGCGCGGCTCCGCGCCCGCCGCCTGGCCCGGCGGCGCCGCGGAGGACTCCGGCGTCCCGGTCGCCGGCCTCGTCACCCTGGGCGCGGTCGCCGCCGCCGGAGGCACCGCCGCCTACGCCGTGGTGCGCGGCCGGAGGAAGCGGAAGGAGGCCGAGGAGCGGGCCGCCCTGGAGCGGCTCCGGGTCGTCGTCGACGAGGACATCACCGCGTTCGGCGAGGAGCTGGAGCGGCTCGACTTCCACCCCGCCGAGGCGGGCGCCGACGAGGCGATGCGCGCCGACTACGAACAGGCCCTGGACTCCTACGACCGGGCGAAGACGCGGATGGGCGCGGTGGAGCACCCGCACGAGGTGCGCGGGGTCACCCAGGCCCTGGAGGACGGGCGCTACTTCCTGGCCGTGCTCGACGCCCGCCGCGCCTCCCGGCCGCTGCCCGAGCGCCGGCCCCCGTGCTTCTTCGACCCGCGCCACGGCCCGTCCACCGAGGACCGCACCTGGACCCCGGCCGGCGGCGCCTCCCGCGAGGTCCCGGTCTGCGCCGCCGACGCGGCCCGCCTGGACGACGGCCAGGACCCCCGCGCCCGCACCGTCGAGACCGACGGCGGCCGCCGCCCCTACTGGGAGGCGGGCCCGGCCTACGGCCCCTGGGCGGGCGGCTACTTCGGCGGCGGCCTCCTCCCCGGCCTCCTCGTCGGCACCATGCTCGGCTCCGCCCTCTCCACCCCCGCGTACGCGGCGGAGTACGGCGGCGGCGACTTCGGCGGCGGCGACATCTCCTCCGGTGACTTCGGCGGCAGCGACTTCGGCGGCGGGGACTACGGCGGCGGCGGTGGCGGCTTCGGCGACTTCGGTGGCGGCGGCGACTTCGGCGGCGGCGGCTTCTGAGTCCGGACCGCGTCAGACCAGCGGTTTCACCGACATCAGCAGATGCCGGTGGCCGCCGTCGGCGCCGTCGGCGAGCAGGGCGCGCTGGCCGGGGCCGAGCAGGTGGAGCCGTACCTCCTCGGCGGTGAAGCGGGTCAGGGCGTCGAGCAGATAGCCGGGGTTGAAGGCGACCGTCATCGCCCCGGCGCCGTCGAGCGCGGCCGGCAGCAGCTGGGAGGCCACGTCGTCCTCGTACCCCGCGCGCAGCCGGAGCGACGTCCCCTCGAAGGCGAGCTGGACCGGGCTGTCGCCCTCGGCGACCACCGCGACCCGCTTCACGGCCTCGACCAGGGCGGCCCGGCCGGTGACCGCGACGGCGTGGTCGCCGAGGGCGAAGAGCTTGTCGTGGCGGGGGAGCCGGCCGTCGAACAGCCGGGCGGTGGTGCGGCGGCCTGCGTGCTCGAAGCCGATGGAGTGCGCGTCGAGCCCGACCCGGGCCCGCCCGGCGCCCGCGAAGGAGCGGGCGGTCTCGGCCAGGCGCCGGGCCGGGACGACCACGTCGGCGGGGTCCGCGAACCCGGCGGCCGGGTGCCACTCCAGGGTGCGGACCGCGTACCGGTAGCGGTCCGTGGCGGCCAGCGTCATCACGGCCCCGTCCAGGGCGAGCCGTATCCCGGTGAGGACCGGCAGCGAGTCGTCCCGGCCGGCCGCCGCCGCGACCTGGCCGACCGCCTCCGCGAAGGCGCCGCCGTCGACCTCGCCGAGGACCGGCGGCAGCGCCGGGGCGGCCGGATAGGAGTCGAGCGGCAGCAGTGAGAGGCCGAAGCGGACGTCGCCCGCGCCGACCGAGAGCCGGGCCTCCTCCACGGCGAGCGCGATCCGCCCCGGCGGCAGCACCTTGCAGATGTCGAGCAGCCGCCGGCCGAGCACCAGGGCGCGCCCCGCCACCACGGTCTCGGCCTCGACCGCCACGCGCGCGGAGGCCTCGTGGTCGAGCCCGGAGACGCCCAGCGTGCCGTCCTCCCCGGCCTCCAGGAGGAGCCCGCCGAGCACGGGCATCGGGGAGCGGGCGGGCAGCACGCGCGCGGCCCACGCGACGGCATCGGTCAACACGGCGCTGTCGATACGGATTTCCATGCGCGTGACGCTAACGGCCGCCACTGACAACGCCGAGCGCCCGCCGTCCGCATCGTCGCGGAGGGCGGGCGCGCTCGTGTCACACGGGGCCTGGGGCCAGCAGGGTCGGGCGGGTCGGGAGGGTCAGGCGGCGTTCTTGATCGCGGAGATGTCGAAGTTCAGCTTGACCTTGTCGCTGACCATGACGCCGCCGGTCTCCAGGGCCGCGTTCCAGGTCAGGCCCCACGCGGAGCGGAGGATCTCGGCGGAGCCCTCGAAGCCGACGCGCTCGTTGCCGTACGGGTCGGTGGCGGTGCCGTTGAACTCCAGGTCGATGGAGAGCGGCTTGGTGACGTCCTTGATGGTCAGGTCGCCGGTGATCCGGTACGTGTCGCCGCCCAGGTGCGCCGCCTCGGTGGAGCGGAAGGTCATGAGCGGGAACTGCTCGGCGTCGAAGAAGTCGCCGCCGCGCAGGTGGTTGTCGCGGTCGCCGATGCCGGTGTCGATGGAGGCGATCTTGACGTCGATGGCGGCGCTGGAGGCGGACGGGTCGCCGCCGTTCAGCTTCAGGCTCCCCTCGTGCTCGCCGAAGGAGCCGCGCACGTTGGTCACCATGGCGTGGCGGACGGTGAAGCCGATGCTGCTGTGGGCGGCGTCGATGGTGTACTCGCCGGTCAGGGCGGCGAGGGCCGGGTCCACCGGGCGGGGGGTGGTGGTGACGGCGGACGAGGTGTTCTTGCGGCCGAAGATGCCCATGACGTGCTCCTTGGTGGGGGTGTTTGTTGAACCTTCAACGAGAATGACTGTAACCCCCTTACGTACAACTTTCAACCTTTCTCGCGAAGCTTCCCCCGAACGGTCCACGCCGGACCCCGACGCCCTCTGGCGGACGCGCGTAGAACTGCGGCATCATCCCCGTGCGCGCAGCACCACCTGCACAGCCGTTCCCGCCCGTCACGGTCACCAGCAGGAGGCAACCCCCGTGAAGCTCCGCTCCGTCCTCACCGCCCTCGCGCTCGTCCTCGGCGCCCTCTTCGCCCCCGGCTTCGGCGCCCTCACCTCCGGCGGCGAGGCCCACGCCGTCACCAAGATCAGCCACGCCACCGCGACCTCGATGTTCCGCAACTCGGGCATCACCTGGTCGTCCTCCGGCGGCTGCTCCGACCGGTACAACTCCACCTGCACCTCGTTCGAGCAGCTGAACCTCGCCACCGCCCAGGGCGCCCAGACCCTCAAGAGCGCCAGCGGCTGCGCCCTCAACATCACCGGCGGCACCGAGACCGGCCACGCGAGCGGCACCTACTCGCACTGGAACGGCTACAAGCTGGACTTCAGCAAGTACACGTGTGTGGGGAACTACATCAAGAACACGTTCACCTACATCGGCCTGCGCGGGGACGGCGCCCCGCAGTGGCGCTCCGGCGCGGGCAACGTCTACGCCGACGAGGGCAACCACTGGGACGTGACCTTCTACAACTGCGGCGGCTGCTGAACCGCGCGCCGCCACCGAGCGCGGGCCCCCGGAAACCCGGAGGCCCGCGCTCTCCATTTGTGTACTCCCCACAAGCAAAGGGGTCCCAGGGCTGTGGACTCGCTCCGGTGACCCCACGGTTCTGTCCGGCCCCGCCAGGAATCGACACGCGAGACTGTACGGAGTCGACGGCGGGGTTTCCTTGGTCGAGTTCGTAGGGTCGGTACATGACCCTTGTCGACGAGATCCCGAGCGAGCCCACCGACGCACGTGGCCGCGTCGCCGAACTGCACGTGCTGCGCGAGCAGGCGCTGGCCGGCCCCAGCGAGCGCGCGACCGCGGCCCAGCACGCGAAGGGCAAGCTGACCGCGCGCGAGCGCATCGAGCTGCTCCTGGACGCGGGGTCCTTCAACGAGGTCGAGCAGCTGCGCCGGCACCGCGCGCAGGGCTTCGGCCTGGAGGCGAAGAAGCCGTACACCGACGGCGTCATCACCGGCTGGGGCACGGTCGAGGGCCGCACGGTCTTCGTCTACGCCCACGACTTCCGCATCTTCGGCGGCGCCCTGGGCGAGGCCCACGCCACGAAGATCCACAAGATCATGGACATGGCCATCGCGGCCGGCGCGCCGCTGGTCTCCCTGAACGACGGCGCCGGCGCCCGCATCCAGGAGGGCGTCTCCGCCCTCGCCGGCTACGGCGGCATCTTCCAGCGCAACACCAAGGCCTCCGGCGTCATCCCGCAGATCTCGGTGATGCTCGGCCCGTGCGCCGGCGGCGCGGCCTACAGCCCCGCCCTCACCGACTTCGTGTTCATGGTCCGCGAGACCTCGCAGATGTTCATCACCGGCCCGGACGTCGTCAAGGCGGTCACCGGCGAGGAGATCACCCAGAACGGCCTCGGCGGCGCCGACGTCCACGCCGAGACCTCCGGCGTCGCGCACTTCGCGTACGACGACGAGGAGACCTGCATCGCGGAGGTCCGCTACCTCCTGTCGATGCTCCCGCAGAACAACCGCGAGAACCCGCCGACGGTCCCCTCCGAGGACCCGGCGGACCGCCGCTCCGACGTCCTGCTCGACCTGGTGCCCGCCGACGGCAACCGCCCGTACGACATGCACAAGGTCATCGAGGAGCTCGTCGACGACGGCGACTTCCTGGAGATCCACGAGCGCTGGGCCCGCAACATCATCTGCGCGATGGCCCGCCTCGACGGCCAGGTCGTCGGCATCGTCGCCAACCAGCCGCAGTCCCTCGCCGGTGTCCTCGACATCGAGGCCTCGGAGAAGGCCGCCCGCTTCGTGCAGATGTGCGACGCGTTCAACATCCCGATCATCACCCTTCTGGACGTGCCCGGCTTCCTGCCCGGCGTCGACCAGGAGCACGGTGGAATCATCCGCCACGGCGCCAAGCTGCTGTACGCCTACTGCAACGCGACCGTGCCCCGGATCTCGCTGATCCTGCGCAAGGCGTACGGCGGCGCGTACATCGTCATGGACTCCCAGTCGATCGGCGCCGACCTGACGTACGCCTGGCCCACCAACGAAATCGCGGTCATGGGCGCCGAGGGCGCCGCCAACGTGATCTTCCGCAAGCAGATCGCGGAGGCCGAGGACCCCGAGGCCATGCGCACCCGCATGGTCAAGGAGTACAAGGCCGAGCTGATGCACCCGTACTACGCGGCGGAGCGCGGCCTGGTCGACGACGTCATCGACCCCGCCGACACCCGCCAGGTGCTCATCCGGTCCCTCGCCATGCTCCGCACCAAGCACGCCGACCTGCCGTCCCGCAAGCACGGCAACCCGCCTCAGTAAGACTCGTCAGAGGAGTCATCCACGTGAGCACCCCTGCCAACCTTCTCCGCGTCGAGAAGGGCCACGCCGACCCCGAGGAACTCGCCGCCATCACCGCGGTCCTCCTCGCCCGCGCCGCCACCCACCCCGAGCCCGCCTCCGACGGCCACGGCCGCACCACCGCCGGCTGGCGCCGCCTGGAGCGCGAGAGCGGCTTCCGCGCCCCGCACAGCTGGCGCTGACGCCCCGGACACACGCCAAAGGGCCCCCGCTCCTCCGAGGAGCGGGGGCCCTTTCGCGTGGTGTCGTGCCGACGCGCCGTCGGGACGGTTACCGCAGGCGGGCCATGAGGGCGTGCTCGACGAGGGTGATGAGCGCGCTCTTGGCGTCCGCGCGGTGGCGGGCGTCGGTGGTGATGATCGGGGTGTCCGGGCCGATCTGGAGGGCCTCGCGGACCTCCTCCGGCTGGTACGGCTGGTTCCCGTCGAAGCCGTTGAGGGCGATGACGAAGGGGAGGCCGGAGTTCTCGAAGTAGTCGACCGCGGGGAAGCAGTCGGCGAGACGGCGGGTGTCGACGAGGACGACGGCGCCGATGGCGCCGCGGACCAGGTCGTCCCACATGAACCAGAAGCGGTCCTGGCCGGGGGTGCCGAACAGGTACAGGATCAGGTCCTGGTCCAGCGTGATGCGGCCGAAGTCCATGGCGACAGTCGTCGTCGTCTTGTCGCCGGTGTGGGTGAGGTCGTCGATGCCCGCGGACGCGGACGTCATGACGGCCTCGGTACGCAGCGGGTTGATCTCCGAGACGGCACCCACGAACGTGGTCTTGCCCACGCCGAAGCCACCCGCCACCACGATCTTCGCGCTGGTGGTTGAACGGGCCGCGCCGCCGCTAGAGCTTGCGAAGTCCACTGAGCACCCTTTCGAGCAGTGTCACGTCTGGCTGACCGCCGGCGGCCTCGTCGCCGCCGGGCTGGTGAATGGCGACAAGTCCGGCCTCGGCCAGGTCGGCGACGAGGATCCGGGCAACGCCGAGGGGAATGGAGAGAAGGGCCGAGATCTCCGCGACCGACTTGATCTCGAAGCACAGCCGGCAGATCCGCTGGTGCTCGGGCAACTGCCCCTGCAGCCTGGCCGGGTCGGCCGTGGTGCTGACCAGCGCCTCGATGGCGAGCTGGTAGCGCGGCCGGGTCCGGCCGCCGGTCATCGCGTAAGGACGCACGAGCGGGTTGTGCCCGCCGCCGGCGGCGGAGGAGCCCGCCGCGCGCGGCGGCACCGGCTGGGCCTGCTGCTGCCCGTAGGACTGGGGGACACCCTGTCTGCTGGGTGCGGAAGGGAAGTTGTACCGGTTCTGCGCGGTGTCGCCCAACGGCGCCTGATGCGCGTCGAAACCGTTGTAGGGGTTCGCCCCCGGGGGTGTTCCCACGTCTCCTCCTCCGACTGCCTCGCGGTCCATGTCCCTTGGAGCCGCGTCACCGCACCCTAACGGTGCGGTGACGTGAAACGCACTGTGTGTCTGTTAGTTGAGAAGACTTCCCTGGAGCTCCGCCCGCAGGTCCGGGGTGAGGACGGAGCCCGCCCGGTCCACGAGGAGGGCCATCTCGTAGCCCACGAGACCGATGTCGGACTCCGGGTGGGCGAGGACGGCCAGCGAGGAACCGTCCGAGACCGACATGATGAAGAGGAAGCCCCGCTCCATCTCCACCACGGTCTGGTTGACCGCGCCGCCCTCGAAGATCCGGGACGCGCCCGCCGTCAGCGAGGTCAGCCCGGAGGCCACCGCCGCCAGCTGGTCGGCACGGTCCCGGGGGAACCCCTCGGACATGGCCAGCAGGAGTCCGTCGGCGGAGACCACCACCGTGTGGGACACCCCGGGGGTGTTGTCCACGAAGTTGGTGATCAACCAGTTCAGATTCTGCGCCGCCTGGCTCATCGCGCTCACACTAACGCTCCTGGTCGTAGGTACTACCCGGGCCGAAGCCCGATCCGTTCGTGTCCGATCCCGCGGTGCGGCCCTGCTGGACCCCGCGGCGCAGGTTGCTCAACCTGCCCCGCACGTCCTCGGGTGCCCGGGAGACCTGGGGGCCGCCCTGCGGCGTCTGCTCCGCCGTGCCCTCGACCAGGTTGGCCTTGGGGACGCGCCGGGGGAGGCCGGAGGAGGTGACCCCGCCCGCCTTCGGCTCGCGGAGCTTCTTGGCCTGCTCCCAGCGCTCGTCATTGGCCGAGCGCCATTCTTCGGAGGCATTGTTCTGGTTCTGCTCGTCCTGCCCCACCGGCCGGTCGGGCTGGGCCGGCGGTACGGGCCGCTGCGCCTGGGGCGCCTGCGGGGCGCCACCGCCACGGCGCGGCAGACCGGCGTCGGTCAGTCCGTGGCCGGTGTCCGGAGCGGGACTGGGAGCCGGGGCCGGACGGTCGAAGCCTACGCGCTCGGCGCCCTGTTCGGGAGCGCGCTGCGAAGATTCCGATTCCGGACGGTAACCCTGGTCGAAAGCGCCCTGGTAGGAGCTCTGCTCCGGCCACTCGCCCTGGTGGGACTGGGGTTCGAACGCCTGCTCGTAACCACCCTGGGCCGGCTCCTGGGAGCCGTACGCCGCTTCCGCATACGCCTGCTGCGGGTACCCCTCGCCCTGCGGGGCGTACTCCTCGTAGCCCTGCTGCGGGGCGTAGCCGTAGCCGTCCTGCGGCTGCTGCTCGTAGCCCTGCTCCTGGTGGCCGTACTCGGGGGCGTACCCCTGGCCCTGCTCGTAGCCCTGGGCGTACTCCTGGCCGTAGCCCTGCTCCTGGCCGTACTCGGCGCCGTACGCCGGGCCCTGCTCGGGCTCCTCGTACGCCGCGGAGTCGGCGACGTGCACCTGGGCCTCCAGGGCCGCGCGGCGCTCCTCGCGCATCAGCGAGCGGTTGACCGGGTCGAGCTGCTGGCCCTCGCCCTGCTGCTCGTAGCGCGAGTCGTCGAAGCCGAGCTCGGCGGCGGTGCGCATCGGGGCCGGCTGGACGGCCTCGAAGGAGCCCTGCTGCTGGTGCGGGATGATCTGGGAGACCGTGAAGTCGTCCTGGACCGGCTGCTCGCCACCGCCACCGTGGGTGATCGCGTCCGGCAGCATGACCAGCGAGGTGGTGCCGGCCTGCTCGCCCGAGGGGCGGAGCTGGACGCGGATGCCGTGCCGGTCGGAGAGCCGGCCGACCACGAAGAGGCCCATGCGCTGGGAGACGGCCGCGTCCACGGTGGGCGGGTTCGCCAGCTTGTGGTTGATGTCCGCGAAGTCCTCGGCGGTGAGGCCGATGCCCTTGTCGTGGATCTCGACCATCACGCGGCCGTCGGGGAGACGGGTCGCGGTCACGCGGACCTTGGTCTGCGGGGAGGAGAACGTGGTGGCGTTCTCCAGGAGCTCGGCGAGCAGGTGCACGAGGTCGGTCACGGCCTGGCCGTGGATCTCGGCCTCCGGCACGCCGGCGATCTCGATGCGCTCGTACTGCTCCACCTCGGAGGAGGCGGCGCGCAGCACGTCGACGAGGGGGACCGGCTGGTCCCAGCGGCGGCCCGGCTCCTCGCCGGCGAGGACGAGGAGGTTCTCGCCGTTGCGGCGCATACGGGTCGCGAGGTGGTCCAGCTTGAAGAGGTTCTCCAGCTGGTCCGGGTCGGCCTCGTTGTTCTCCAGGTCGGTGATGAGGGTCAGCTGGCCCTCGATCAGCGACTGGTTGCGGCGCGACAGGTTGGTGAAGATCGCGTTGACGTTGCCGCGGAGCATGGCCTGCTCGGCGGCGAGCCGCACCGCCTCGCGGTGGACCTGGTCGAAGGCGCGGGCGACCTCGCCGATCTCGTCCTGGGAGTCGATCGGGATGGGCTGCACCCGGGTGTCGACCCGGCCGGGCTCGGTACGGGAGAGCTGGTCGACCAGCATCGGCAGGCGCTGCTCGGCGATGCCGAAGGCGGCGGTGCGCAGCTCGCGCATCGAGCGGCTCATCTGGCGGGCCATCATCCCGGCGAGGACGAAGGCGGTGAGCAGGGCGACGACGACGATGGCGCCGGTGACCCAGGCGTCGGTCTTGGCCTCGTCGGAGATGGCGGTGGCCTCGGCCACGGCCTTGTCGACGAGGGTCTTCTCGACCTCGCTGTAGCCGTCGAACTTGGCGGTGGCGATCGCCATCCAGGTCTCGGCGTTGATCTTCTTGGCCGCGAGGGCCTTGATCGCGTCCGCGTCCTCGGCGGAGCCGATCGCGGTGGCGACGCCGGAGTAGACCGAGCCGTCCTTGCCCTTGGGCAGGGTGATGTCGGCGGCCTGCATCTTCCGCTCGCCCTCGGCGGCCTTGCCCGCCATGACCTTCTTCAGGCGCTCGACGTCCTCGGCCGTGCCACCGGAGTTGTACTCGCCGAGGGCGATCTGCTCCAGGTAGTTGTACGAGTTGAAGGCGACCGACTGCTGGGCGAAGACCGCGTCCTTGGCGCTGGGCCGGACGAGCAGCTGGGTGCCGATGGAGCGCTGGAGCGAGCCGGCGGCCTTGGCCAGCTGGATCGCGTAGACGGTCCGGCCGTAGCTGGTGATGTTGCCGGTGCCCAGGCCGAGCTCGTTGGAGAACTCCATGAGGTAGTGCTGCACGCCGGTGTAGCCGAGCTGGGTGTTCACCGGGTCGAGCGCGGCCGTGTAGGCGGACTTGCGGAGGGCCGCGAGCTTGGGCTCCTCGTTCTTGAACGCCTGCAGACGGCGCTCCAGGCCCTGGCCCGAGGGCATGTTCCGGACGGCCTCGTCGAACTTGGCGCGGGCCGCGTCGGTGGCCGCGTAGGCCTGGGTGATCTCCTCGGAGGCCCGGTCCTTGCCGGAGAGCAGAGGGACGGCCGTCAGGTCGCGCTCGTTGAGGAGGGCGGTGGAGTACTCCGAGGCGGCGCGCACGATGAGCGCCGTCTTCTCGGCGTCCTGCGCCTCCTGCCAGGTGTCGATCGACCCCTTGACCTGGAAGCCGCCCATGACGAGGCCGACGAGCACGGGTATGAGGAGGATGGCGTTCAGCCGGGTGGGCACCCGCCAGTTGCGCGGGGACAGCTTGCTGGAGCTGCCCTGCGGGGCGGGCGCGGGCGCGGGGGTCACCGGTACGTCCGCGGGCGACAGCGCGCTGCGCGACGGCGGGGTGAAGTTGCCCCGCGCCTCCTGCTCCGCGGAGCCATCCATGCTTCGCCTCACTCGACCAACAACCTCTCCGCGTCGGCACCTACGTCGTGCCGGTGTTTCGTTCAGGGCCGTACTACTCGGGAGTTCATGAATTGCAGCACGTGAAGGGGGTCCCTTCCAAACAGTGGGACGGGACGGCTTCCCGTGGCCGACGCCTCACATAAAACGGGCATAAAGAACGAGCCCCGCCAAAAGGCGGGGCTCACGTGAGCGCAGTGACACGGATCGGATGCGTCGGGTGTCCGAGGCGCCCGAATTCTCTGTCGAAATGTTATGAAGCCCGGGGCGGGCCGTGTCGAAGGCCACAGATCGACTCGGGCCGGCCCCGGACGGCGGCATATGACAACTGCCCTGGCTCAAAACCTACTTGAGACGGGCCATGAGGGCGTGCTCGACGAGGGTGATGAGCGCGCTCTTGGCGTCCGCGCGGTGGCGGGCGTCGGTGGTGATGATCGGGGTGTCCGGGCCGATCTGCAGCGCCTCGCGGACCTCCTCCGGCTGGTACGGCTGGGCGCCGTCGAAGCCGTTGAGGGCGATGACGAAGGGGAGGCCGGAGTTCTCGAAGTAGTCGACCGCGGGGAAGCAGTCGGCGAGACGGCGGGTGTCGACGAGGACGACGGCGCCGATGGCGCCGCGGACCAGGTCGTCCCACATGAACCAGAAGCGGTCCTGGCCGGGGGTGCCGAACAGGTACAGGATCAGGTCCTGGTCCAGCGTGATGCGGCCGAAGTCCATCGCCACCGTGGTGGTGGTCTTCCCGCCGGTGTGCGTGAGGTCGTCGATCCCGGCGGATGCCGCGGTCATCACGGCCTCCGTGCGCAGCGGGTTGATCTCCGAGACGGCGCCGACGAACGTGGTCTTGCCCACGCCGAAGCCACCGGCCACCACGATCTTCGCGCTGGTGGTCGATCTCGCCGCGCCGCCGTTAGAGCTTGCGAAGTCCACTGAGCACCCTTTCGAGCAGTGTCACGTCCGGCGTGCCGCCGGCTTCTCCGTTGCCCGGCTGGTGGATGGCCACCATGCCCGCCTCGGCCAGGTCGGCCACGAGGATCCGGGCGACGCCGAGCGGCATCGACAGCAGGGCGGACACCTCGGCCACCGACTTGACCTCACGGCACAGGTGGCAGATGCGCTGGTGCTCGGGCAGGAGCGTGGCGAGGTGCGCCGGGTCGGCCGTGGTGCTGACCAGTGCCTCGATGGCGAGCTGGTAGCGCGGCCGGGTCCGGCCGCCGGTCATCGCATACGGACGGACCAGCGGCTGGTCGCCCTCATGACCGTACGGGTCGTCCAGCGACGAGCCACCGTACGGATCGTGAGAGGCGGGGGGCGGGGTCATGAATCCTCCGGGCGTGACAGCAAGCCTTCTGCCGTCTGATGGGGCCGGTGGGGGGCCGGATGGGGCGGCCGGACGATGAACGGTGCCGGGGGCGGTACGTGTGGGGGGCGTACCGCCCCGACGAGGGGGTCGGACAGGTGCCGCGAGCGGGTGGGGACCGCTAGTGCAGCAGGCTGCCCTGGAGCTCCGCACGGAGATCCGGGGTGAGGACGCTGCCGGCCCGGTCGACCAGCAGCGCCATCTCGTAGCCCACGAGGCCGATGTCGCACTCCGGGTGCGCGAGCACGGCGAGCGAGGAGCCGTCCGAGACCGACATGAGGAAGAGGAAGCCGCGCTCCATCTCCACCACGGTCTGTGCCACGGGACCGCCCTCGAAGATCCGGGAGGCGCCCGCGGTCAGCGAGGTGAGCCCGGACGCGACCGCCGCCAGCTGGTCGGCACGGTCGCGGGGGAACCCTTCGGACATGGCCAGCAGAAGGCCGTCGGCGGAGACCACCACCGTGTGGGACACCCCGGGGGTGTTGTCCACGAAGTTGGTGATCAACCAGTTCAGGTTCTGCGCCGCCTGGCTCATCGCGCTCAACTATCGCTCCTGCTGGTGGTTCGGACCGAGGTGGAAGCTACCCGTGGTCGAGTTGCCCGCCTGACGGCCCTGCTGGATACCGCGGCGCAGGTTGGTGAGTCGGCCGCGGACGTCGTCGGGTGCACGCGAGACCTGGGGGCCGGCCGTGTGGGCCTGCTCCTGTGCGGTCCCGGGTACGAGGTTGGCCTTCGGCACACGGCGCGGAAGACCGGAGGTGGTGACCCCGCCGGCGGAGGGCTTGCGCGCCCGCTCGGCCTGGCGCACCAGGTCGTCGTTGGGCGAGGGCCGCCAGGTGGCCGGCCGTCCGCCGTCGGGAGCCTGGCCGGGGGCCGGGCGCTGCGCCGCCGGCGCGGGCTGGGGGACGACCGGGGTCTGCATGGTCCGGTCGACCTCGTGCGCCTGCGGCTGCTGCGGCTGGGCCTGCGGGGCGGCCGGGGCCTGCTGCTGCCCCTGCTCCTGCTGGAACCAGTTGGTCTCCAGCGTGTCGTAGAGCGGGGTGCGCCCGTCGCCCGCGGCCGGCGCCGGCGGCAGGGCCTCCGGACGACGCGGCCGGCCGAGCTGCGGCTGACCCGGCTGCGGCTGACGCGGCTGGGGCGCCTGCGGGGCGGCCTGCTGCGGACCGGCCTGGGCGAAGCCCTGCTGCGGGTGACCCGTCTGCGGGAGACCGGGCCGGCCGGCGCCGAAGTCGTCGCCGGTGCGCTGCCGCGGGGCCGGGGGCTGCGGGGCCTGCAGGTTCTGCGGCATCTGCGGCATCTGCGGCGCCTGGGGGACCTGCGGCGCCTGGGGGACCTGCGGTACGAAGGGCTGGCTGCCGTACGGCGGCTGGGCCTGGTACTGCGGGGCCTGGGGAGCCTGCGGGGCCTGGGGAGCCTGCGGGGCCTCGAAGTCCGGGCGGGCGAAGGCCGCGGTGGACGCCGGGTCCTGGAACTGCGGGACCTGCGGGGCCTGCGGAGCCATGGGCGCCTGCGGGGCGTTGAAGTCCGGCCGCGGGAACTGGCCCGTGGAACCGGGACCCTGCGGGGCGCCGGGCACGGCGAACGAGCCCGTGGTCTCCCTGTCGTCGTGGCCGCGCGGGGCGTCCAGCGGCGTCATGTCCTGCTGCGGGCGGCGCACCGGCTGCTGGGCCGGGTCGCTGCCCCAGCTCGCGCCCTGCGGGCGCTGCGGCTGCGGGTTGCCGCCGGGCAGCTCGGCGCGCGGGAAGCCGTTCGGGTCCTGCTGCTGCGGCGCCTGGGGAGCCTGCGGGGTGCGCGGGCTGCCGCCCCACACGTCCGTGCGGGACGGGATGGCGCTGGCCGCGCCGCCGATGAGACCCGCACCCGGGCCGGGCTGCGCCGGCTGGGGGAGCTGCGGCAGCTGACCGGTCTGCTCCAGCTGGGCGTTGGCCGGCTGGGGCTGCTGCGGGGCAGGGGCCTGCGGCGCGCCGTCCCGGGCGGGCAGCGCGGTGCGCGGTCCGCCGGCCGGGCCGACCTGGGGACGCGCGGCACCGGGGCCCGCGCCGAGCCGGCCGGCCGGGGCCGAGGGGCCGCCGAGACCCGGACGTCCGGCGCCGGGACCGCCGGCGGGGCCGCCGAGAGCGCCGGGACCGCCGGCCGCGCCGGGACCGCCGGGGAGACGGCCGCCGGGGGCGTTGCCGCCCTGAGGGGCCGCGCCCTGGGAGCCGGGGCCCGACTTGGGGGCCGGCTTGCGGCCGCCCTGGGCGACGTCGACCGGGAGCATGACGAGCGCGGTGGTGCCGCCCGAGTCCGACGGGCGCAGCTGGATGCGGATGCCGTGTCGCAGGGACAGGCGGCCGACCACGAAGAGGCCCATGCGGCGGGAGACGGAGACGTCCACGGTGGGCGGCGAGGCGAGCCGCTCGTTGATCGCGGCGAGGTCCTCGGGGGAGAGGCCGATGCCGGTGTCGTGGATCTCGACGAGCACGCGGCCGTCGGGCAGCGCGTGACCGGTGACCCGGACCTTGGTCTGCGGGGAGGAGAACGAGGTGGCGTTCTCGAGCAGCTCGGCGAGGAGGTGCACGAGGTCGTTGACGACCCGGCCGGCGACGTCCGTCGCCGGGACCGCGGCCAGTTCGATGCGCTCGTACTGCTCCACCTCGGAGGCGGCGGCACGCAGGACGTCGACCAGCGGGACCGGGCGGGTCCAGCGGCGGCCCGGCTCCTCGCCGGCGAGGACGAGGAGGTTCTCGCCGTTCCGGCGCATACGGGTCGCGAGGTGGTCGAGCTTGAACAGCGAGGAGAGCTGGTCCGGGTCGGCCTCGCGGGACTCCAGCTCGGAGATGAGCGAGAGCTGGCGCTGGATGAGGCCCTGCGAACGGCGCGAGAGGTTGGTGAACATCGCGTTGACGTTGCCCCGGAGGAGGGCCTGCTCGGCGGCGAGGCGGACGGCCTCGCGGTGCACGTCGTCGAAGGCCGCGGCCACCTGGCCGATCTCGTCCCTGGAGTGCACACCGACGGACTCGACGGAGGTGTCGACGTCCTGCGGGTCGGACTCGGAGAGCTGCTTGACCAGCTCGGGCAGGCGTTCCTGGGCGACCTTGGTGGCGGTGTCCTGGAGCCGGCGCAGCGAGCGGATCATGGAGCGGGCCACGACGAAGGCGCCGATGAGCGAGACGCCGAGGACGAGCAGGATCAGCGCACCGTTGATGATGGCCTCGCGCTGCGACTCCTGGCGCAGCTCACGGGCCATCGTCTCCATGTCGCCGAGGAGCTGGTTCTCGATGCGGCCCATGGCCGCGATCTTCGTCTCGTACTCGTCGGTGAAGTTGAGGTAACCGCGGCGCACGCCGCCGGGCATGGCGCCGTCGGAGGCGAGGACGCGCTCGGCGTACTTCTCGGCGTCCAGGATCGTGGGGTTGCCCGAGTGCAGCGAGTCGGTGAGGTCGGTGGCGTCGCCGCCGGTCCCCTCGTAGATCGCCGTGAACGTCTTGAAGGCGTTGTTCTCACTCTTGAGCGCGGCCTCGCCGTAGAGGCGGTCGCCGGGCTGGATCCGGCCGGCGGTCTTGTCGCTGGCCGGCAGGGCGCCCGCGATGATCGCCTGCTGGATGGAGGCGTACTCCTTGGCGGACGAGAACGCGGCGAGCGCGCGGGTCCGCTTGATCATCTCGGGGTTGCTGGTCGCCTGCGCCATGTCCTGCGAGAGGCTGAGCAGCGAGCGGATGAGGCGGCTGTACGCCTCGACCGTCACCGAGTGCTGCACGCCCTTCTGGTAGGCGTTCGTCCGGATGTTGTGGAGGTCGATGACCTGCGCGGCGATGGTGCCGACGTTGGAGCGGATGCTCTGCAGCGCCTCGTCGTCCTCGCTGTTCGGGATGGCCCGGGTGGCGTCGAGGAAGGCGTCGTAGGAGCGGTCCGTACGGCGTCGCGGGTTGGCGACCTGGTAGTCGCTGACCGGACGGCCGTTGGCGAGCGGGCCCGCGGAGAGGTCGCGCTCGGCCTGGAGGGCCTGCGCGAGCGCGGTCGCCTCACGGGTGAGCTTGGTGAGCAGCTGCATGTGGTCGAGCTGCTGCATGTCCTGGAGCGACTCGTTGATGCGGATGCCGCCGAGGCTGGTGGCCGCGACCACGGGGAGGGTCAGCAGGGCCACGAGGCGGGTGGAGATGCGCCAGTTGCGGAGGGCTATTCGGGGGCCGGTGGCGTTCTCGGGCGTCGCGGGCGCGGTGCCCTTGTCGCCGCGCGCGGCGGCGGGCGTGCCGGACTCGCCGGACTCGCCGGACTCGCCGGACTCGCCGGACTCGCCGTTCGGCCGCGTCCCCTTGCCCTTGCCCTTGCCCTTGCCCTGGGCCTTGCCCTGGGGCCTGCTCTGGCCGCCCGCGCCGGGCGCCTGCTGGGTGGGGTGCGGGGCCGCGGGACCGCGGTCGGTCCCGGCACGCGGTTCCTGCTCCGACGGAGCCTCCGCGCGGCCCTTGCGGGCCGGGGCAGAGCCCGTGCCATCCCTCTTGAAACGTCCCTGCACTAGCGTCGCAACCTCTGGACCAGGCGTCCTTCCGGGTGGAACCGGAGCGGACGGTGTCGGCGTCGTCGGGACGCGTCGGTGCGCCCCAGGTGGTCGTCGGTGACCGGCGCAGATCCCCCTTTCCCGCCACTCGGCCGGCGCTGCGTTGCGCCCCCTGCGTGCCGGCTTCGAACCCGCGGCGGATGCGTGGAATTCCAGCACAGTGCCGGAACTCCAACAAGGGCTGCGGTCTGTACCGCAGGGGGGATGACCAACCGTGCGCGCCAGGTCACGGGGTGTAGAAGATGATCACGGAGGATTCGGACTTTTCCTGGCCAAAGGTCCGGCACCCCCGTGTGTCCCAGTCGCGATGATCAGGAGCGGAATGGCGGCTTCAGTGGCGGAATGTCCCTTTCCGTAACCTGACATGCGCGTCCATAATGCCCGGAAAATCCACCCGTTGGTGAGCAAACTCACACCGGAATCGATGTCTTGGCCATGTATTCGAAGGGAACGCCTTGATTTAGCCTGACGCTTTACACCATTCTCGCGCCCGTACGGGCGCCCGTCCCGGACAAGGTCTGCCTGCGCGATGACTGCACCCACGCCCGCCATCACGGCCAACCCGCGCCGTTCCACCCTCGCCCACCTCGCGGACGCCGCCGCCCTCGGCCGCGGCGCCACCCCCGAGTACGCGACGGAGCTCCCCGGCGCGACCGCCAACCCGCGCCGCACCGTCCTGATGCAGGCCCCCGCGCCGTACGTCCCGGCCTACCTCGCCGAGGCCTGATCGGGCGCTCCGCCCGCCCGCCACCGGCGAAAACCGCCGGGCGGCCGCCCCGCGCCGCGTTAGCCTGGAGCGTCAGACTCCAGCCAGTACCAAGTGAGGGGCGACAGCACTCGTGCGCATCGCCAGATTCTCCATCGACGGCAATGTCGCCTTCGGCGCGGTCGAGGGCGAGGGGACCGTCGAGTCCGGCGGCCTCGTCCTCGACATCATCAAGGGCATCCCGTACACCGACTTCGAGCTCAGCGGCACCAAGGTCCCGCTGAGCAAGGTACGGCTCCTGCCGCCGGTGCTCCCCAACAAGGTCGTGGCCATCGGCCGCAACTACGCGGAGCACGCCAAGGAACTCGGCAACGAGGTCCCCGAGGTCCCGGTCGCCTTCTTCAAGCCGACCACCTCGGTCATCGGCCCCGGCGACGCCATCGAGTTCCCCTCCTTCTCCAGCGAGCTGCACCACGAGGCCGAACTGGCCGTGGTGATCGGCCGCATGTGCCGCGAGGTGCCCCGGGAGCGCGTCAAGGACGTGATCTTCGGCTACACCTGCGCCAACGACGTGACCGCCCGCGACGTCCAGAAGCGCGAGGCCCAGTGGGCCCGTGCCAAGGGCTTCGACACGAGCTGCCCGCTGGGCCCCTGGGTGGAGACCGACCTCGACCCGAGCGACCTCGCCATCCAGGCCACGGTCAACGGCGAACAACGCCAGCTCGGTCGGACGAGCGACATGATCCGCTCCATCGAGGACCTGGTCGTCCACATCACCGAGGCCATGACGCTGCTCCCCGGCGACGTCATCCTCACCGGCACCCCCGCCGGGGTCGGCCCCCTCACCGTCGGCGACGAGGTCGCCGTCACCATCGAAGGCATCGGCACTCTCACCAACAGGGTGATCAAGCGTGGCTAACGCGATCCGCGTCCGTTTCTGTCCGTCCCCGACCGGCAACCCCCATGTGGGCCTGGTCCGCACCGCCCTCTTCAACTGGGCCTTCGCCCGGCACAACCAGGGCACCATGGTCTTCCGCATCGAGGACACCGACGCGGCCCGCGACTCCGAGGAGTCGTACGAGCAGCTCCTCGACTCGCTGAAGTGGCTCGGCCTCGACTGGGACGAGGGCCCCGAGGTCGGCGGCCCGCACGCCCCGTACCGCCAGTCGCAGCGGATGGACATCTACAAGGACGTCGCCGAGAAGCTGCTCGCCGGCGGGTACGCGTACCCCTGCTACTGCACCACCGAGGAGCTCGACGAGCGCCGCGAGGCCGCCCGTGCCGCCGGCCGCCCGTCCGGCTACGACGGCCACTGCCGCGACCTCACCCCGGAGCAGAAGGCGGCGTACGAGGCCGAGGGCCGCGCGTCGATCGTCCGCTTCCGGATGCCCGACGAGCCGATCACCTTCACCGACCTGGTCCGCGGCGAGCTCACCTTCACCCCGGAGAACGTGCCGGACTACGGCATCCTCCGGGCCAACGGCGCCCCGCTCTACACCCTGGTCAACCCGGTCGACGACGCCCTGATGGAGATCACCCACGTCCTGCGCGGCGAGGACCTGCTCTCCTCCACCCCCCGCCAGATCGCCCTCTACAAGGCGCTGATCGAGCTGGGCGTCGCCAAGGAGATCCCGCACTTCGGCCACCTGCCGTACGTGATGGGAGAGGGCAACAAGAAGCTCTCCAAGCGCGACCCGCAGGCCTCCCTCAACCTCTACCGGGAGCGCGGCTTCCTCCCCGAGGGCCTGCTGAACTACCTGTCCCTGCTCGGCTGGTCCTTCTCCGCCGACCAGGACATCTTCACCATCCCCGAGATGGTGGCGAAGTTCGACATCGCGGACGTCAACGCCAACCCGGCCCGCTTCGACCTCAAGAAGGCCGAGTCCATCAACGCGGACCACATCCGCATGCTGGACGTGAAGGCCTTCGCCGAGGCCTGCGAGCCCTGGCTGCGGGCCCCGCACGCCCCCTGGGCGCCCGAGGACTTCGACCGCACGGCCTGGGAGCGGATCGCCCCGCACGCCCAGACCCGCCTGACCGTCCTCTCCGAGATCACGGCCAACGTCGACTTCCTCTTCCTGTCCGAGCCGGTCTTCGACCAGCCCTCCTGGGACAAGGCGATGAAGGGCGAGCCCGCGGCCCTCCTCACCACCGCCCGCGAGAAGCTGGTGGACGCCGACTGGAACGACCCCGAGTCGCTCAAGAACGCCGTCCTCGCCGCCGGCGAGGCCCACGGCCTCAAGCTCGGCAAGGCCCAGGCCCCGGTCCGCGTCGCCGTCACCGGCCGCACCGTCGGCCTCCCCCTCTTCGAGTCCCTGGAGATCCTGGGCGAGGAGAAGACCCTGGCCCGCATCGACGCGGCCCTGGCGAAGCTCGCCGCGTAACCGCGCCGACCGCGCCACCCGCACGACGACGGGGGCGGCACCCGGAACACCCTCCGGGAGCCGCCCCCGTCGGCGTCCCAAGATCCACCGGCCCCCTCCCGGCGGAGCCGCCCGAGGCGTACGGTCGGTGCCATGAGCATCCGGGCCGTCCTCTGGGACGTGGACGACACGATCTTCGACTACGCGGGCGCCGACCGCGCCGGCATGCGCGCCCACCTGGCCGCCGAGGGCCTGACCGGCCTGCACGGCTCCGTCGAGGACGCCCTGCGGCTCTGGAAGGAGCTCACCGAGCACCACTGGCGGCGGTACGAGGACGGCCTGGGCGACTGGCAGGAGCAGCGCCGGTGGCGCGTCCGCGACTTCCTGGACCGGCAGGAGATGGCCGACCCCGAGACCGACGCCTGGTTCGACCGGTACGTGGCCCACTACGAGGCCGCCTGGGAGCTCTTCCCCGACGCCCTGCCCGTCCTCGACCTGCTCGCCGCCGACTACCGGCAGGGCGTCCTGTCGAACTCCAGCCTCCACGCCCAGGAGCCCAAGCTGCGCGCCCTCGGCGTCCGCGACCGCTTCGAGGCCGTCCTGTGCGCCGCCGAGCTGGGCGCCGCCAAGCCGGCCGCCGAGGCCTTCCACGCCGCCTGCGCCGCGCTCGGCCTCGCCCCGCACGAGGTGGCGTACGTGGGGGACCGCCCCGACATCGACGCGCTCGGCGCCCAGGAGGCGGGGCTCCACGGCATCTGGCTGGACCGCGCCGACACCGGCGGACAGCCCGGCCTGCACCGCATCACCGACCTCCACCAGCTCCCTCCGCTGCTCCGCGGGGATACCCGTTTTGGAGCACCGTCCACCTTCGGGTAATGTTCTTCCTGCGCCGAGGGGAGCAAGCCGAAAGGCAAGAACCCGGAAAGCGCAAGCCGAGCAAGATCCCCCTCACGGGGAAGTTGCCCCGGTGGCCTATGGTGTAATTGGCAGCACGACTGATTCTGGTTCAGTTAGTCTTGGTTCGAGTCCAGGTAGGCCAGCTCGCAGAGCTCATCTGCAAACCAGTGGATTGGCATCCACGAGCCCCCGTTGTGTAGCGGCCTAGCACGCCGCCCTCTCAAGGCGGTAGCGCCGGTTCGAATCCGGTCGGGGGTACAGATCCTTCCCGCGGGATCACCTGGGTAGCTCCCGGTGATGTCGATGCAGGATCGCTAGGGCCCCCGTTGTGTAGCGGCCTAGCACGCCGCCCTCTCAAGGCGGTAGCGCCGGTTCGAATCCGGTCGGGGGTACGACGCTGGTCTAACCACGTATTGGTCTATGGTGTAATTGGCAGCACGACTGATTCTGGTTCAGTTAGTCTAGGTTCGAGTCCTGGTAGACCAGCTCGGATCTGCGGCGGTATCAACGCCCGCATGATCCAAAGCCCCCGTTGTGTAGCGGCCTAGCACGCCGCCCTCTCAAGGCGGTAGCGCCGGTTCGAATCCGGTCGGGGGTACTCGACGAAGAAGCCCTTCCCTTCGGGGGAGGGCTTCTTCGCTGTTCCCGGCACGGCGCACGGACAACTCCGGCCCACCGCTGCGGCGTTGGAGCGGTGAGCCGGAGAACGTACAGATGAACAGAGGAAGATCAGCCGTTGCGGCGGAGCGCCTCGCTGAGACGGGCGGCGGCGTCGATGACCGCCTGGGCGTGCATACGGCCCGGGTGGCGGGTCAGGCGCTCGATCGGGCCCGAGACCGACACGGCGGCCACCACGCGGTTCGACGGGCCCCTGACGGGCGCGGAGACGGACGCGACGCCCGGCTCCCGCTCACCGATCGACTGGGCCCAGCCGCGGCGCCGTACGCCCGACAGGGCCGTCGCCGTGAAACGGGCGCCCTGGAGGCCGCGGTGCAGCCGCTCGGGCTCCTCCCAGGCCATCAGGATCTGCGCCGAGGAGCCGGCCTTCATGGTCAGCGTCGAGCCCACCGGGACGGTGTCCCGCAGACCGGACAGCCGCTCGGCCGCCGCCACGCAGATCCGCATGTCGCCCTGGCGCCGGTAGAGCTGCGCGCTCTCCCCGGTCACGTCGCGCAGATGCGTGAGCACCGGACCGGCCGTCGCGAGCAGCCGGTCCTCGCCGGCCGCCGCCGCGAGCTCCGCGAGCCGCGGGCCGAGAATGAAGCGGCCCTGCATGTCGCGGGCCACCATCCGGTGGTGTTCCAGTGCCACGGCCAGTCGGTGGGCCGTGGGTCGTGCGAGTCCCGTCGCCGCGACCAGTCCTGCGAGGGTGGCCGGACCGGACTCCAGGGCGCTCAGGACAAGGGCTGCCTTGTCGAGAACGCCTACGCCGCTAGAGTTGTCCATGCAACGATATTCGCGTCTCACTCTGTGAAACGCAAGTTCAATTTTCCGAGGAACTTGTCACTCTGGTGAGGCGGCCGCACAACGGACCGCACAACGGTCTCTAGTGGTGCCGGCGCAGCCGCCGGCCGGAGGGAAAGCGATGGGTAGGACACTCGCGGAGAAGGTCTGGGACGACCACGTCGTCCGGCGCGCCGAGGGCGAGCCCGACCTCCTCTTCATCGATCTTCACCTGCTGCACGAGGTGACCAGCCCCCAGGCCTTCGACGGCCTCCGCCAGAACGGACGGCAGGTCCGGCGCCTCGACCTCACCCTCGCCACCGAGGACCACAACACCCCCACCCTCGACATCGACAAGCCGATCGCGGACCCGGTCTCCCGCGCCCAGCTGGAGACCCTGCGCAAGAACTGCGCGGAGTTCGGCGTACGGCTCCACCCGCTCGGCGACGTCGAGCAGGGCGTCGTCCACGTGGTGGGACCGCAGCTGGGCCTGACCCAGCCCGGCATGACCGTGGTCTGCGGCGACTCCCACACCTCCACGCACGGCGCCTTCGGCGGCCTGGCGTTCGGCATCGGCACCAGCCAGGTCGAGCACGTCCTGGCCACCCAGACGCTGCCCATGGCCCGCCCGAAGACCATGGCCATCACCGTGAACGGCGAGCTGCCCGCCGACGTCACCGCCAAGGACCTGATCCTCGCCGTCATCGCGAAGATCGGCACCGGCGGCGGCCAGGGCTACGTCCTGGAGTACCGGGGCTCCGCCATCGAGAAACTCTCGATGGAGGGCCGCATGACCATCTGCAACATGTCCATCGAGGCCGGCGCCCGCGCGGGCATGATCGCCCCCGACGAGACCACGTTCGCCTACCTCAAGGGCCGTCCGCACGCCCCCGAGGGCGAGGACTGGGACGCCGCGGTCGCCTACTGGGAGACCCTGAGCACCGACGAGGACGCCGTCTTCGACGCCGAGGTCGTCATCGAGGCCGCCGAGCTGGCCCCGTTCGTCACCTGGGGCACCAACCCCGGCCAGGGCGCCCCGCTTTCGGCGAACGTCCCCGACCCGGCTTCGTACGAAGACCCCTCGGAGCGCCTCGCCGCCGAAAAGGCCCTGGAGTACATGGGGTTGACCGCCGGGCAGCCGCTGCGCGACATCAAGGTCGACACCGTCTTCGTAGGCTCCTGCACCAACGGCCGCATCGAGGACCTGCGCAACGCCGCCTCCCTCCTGGAGGGCCGCAAGGTCGCCGACGGCGTCCGCATGCTGGTCGTCCCCGGCTCCGTCCGGGTCGCCCTGCAGGCCGTCGAGGAGGGCCTGGACAAGGTCTTCAAGGCCGCCGGCGCCGAATGGCGGCACGCGGGCTGCTCGATGTGCCTGGGCATGAACCCCGACCAGCTGGCCCCGGGCGAGCGCTCCGCGTCCACCTCCAACCGCAACTTCGAGGGCCGGCAGGGCAAGGGCGGCCGCACCCACCTGGTCTCCCCCCAGGTCGCCGCCGCCACCGCCGTCCTCGGCCACCTGGCCTCCCCGGCCGACCTGTCCGACGCCGTCACCACCGCGGGGGTCTGAGAACCATGGAAGCTTTCACCACGCACACCGGCCGCGCCGTCCCGCTGCGCCGCAGCAACGTCGACACCGACCAGATCATCCCCGCGCACTGGCTGAAGAAGGTCACCCGCGACGGCTTCGAGGACGGCCTCTTCGAGGCCTGGCGCAAGGACTCCGAGTTCGTCCTCAACCGCCCCGAGCGGCAGGGCGCCACGGTCCTGGTCGCCGGCCCCGACTTCGGCACCGGCTCCTCCCGCGAGCACGCCGTCTGGGCACTGCAGAACTACGGCTTCCAGGCCGTCATCTCGGCCCGCTTCGCCGACATCTTCCGCGGCAACTCGCTGAAGAACGGTCTGCTGACGGTCGTCCTCCCGCAGGAGACGGTCGACGCCCTCTGGGAGCTGACCGAGGCCGACCCGACCGCCGAGATCACCGTCGACCTGGAGGCCCGCAAGGTCCTGGCGGCCGGGATCGACGCCGACTTCGAGCTCGACGAGAACGCCCGCTGGCGGCTCCTGAACGGCCTGGACGACATCAGCCTCACCCTTCAGAACGAAGCCGACATCGCGGCCTACGAGGCGGCCAGGCCGTCCTTCAAGCCCCGTACAATTACGGCCTGAGCAGCGCTTTTCCAAGACTGCGCCCCCCACCCTCCGGTGGGGGGCGCAGTCGCTTGTTGAGACCCTGTCGGGCGACAACTCGCCCTAGATGGCACAATCGGTGCATGGAACGCGACAACCAACTCAAGCTCTACGAGGAAGTCGCCGACCGATTGAAAGAAGCGCACTCCCGGGTGCGCGCACTGCAAGTCCCGGAGGGCGTAAGGATGGCGCTGTCCCGGAAGCTGCTGGTCGTGACGGCCGCGGCGAAGCACGATCTCGCGGACGCGGCGACGCGTCTGGACCGGTTGATGAAGGACCTCGACGAGGGTCGATTCCCTGAAGACGACTGACACCAGGAACTCCGCAACGGCACTTCCGCGTTGCGGCACTAGGGTGATTAGCCCGTTTCGTGTTTGATTTGCGGTATATACATGCCTAACGTGCGAAAAAGCTTGAACAGTTTCGTTCCGGCAAAGTCTCCGAAGGGGAAGACGTGAACAAGGCGCAGCTCGTAGAAGCGATTGCCGACAAGTTGGGCGGTCGCCAGCAGGCCGCCGAAGCCGTCGACCACGTGCTCGACGCCATCGTGCGCGCCGTGGTCTCCGGCGACCGTGTCTCGGTCACGGGCTTCGGCTCGTTCGAGAAGGTCGACCGTCCGGCCCGCTACGCCCGCAACCCGCAGACGGGTGAGCGCGTGCGGGTCAAGAAGACCTCCGTTCCGCGCTTCCGCGCGGGCCAGGGCTTCAAGGACCTGGTCAGCGGGTCGAAGAAGCTCCCCAAGGGCGGCGAGGTCTCCGTCAAGAAGGCCCCCAAGGGCAGCCTGACCGGCGGCGCCTCCGCCACCGTGAAGAAGGCCGCGGCCAAGAAGGCCACCACGGCCAAGAAGGCCGCCGCCAAGAAGGCCACGCCGGCCAAGAAGACCACGGCCGCCGCCGCCAAGAAGGCCACGCCGGCCAAGAAGACCACCACCGCGGCCGCGAAGAAGACGACCGCCACGGCCAAGAAGGCCGCCGCCAAGAAGGCGACCCCGGCCAAGAAGGCCACCCCGGCCGCCGCGGCCAAGAAGACGGTCGCCAAGAAGACCGCCCCGGCGAAGAAGGCCGTGGCGAAGAAGGCGCCCGCCAAGAAGACCACGGCGCGCAAGACCGCCACGGCCAAGAAGGCCGCCGCCAAGAAGTAGGACGGTCCCCGCACGTCCGCCGGGCCGGGCTCCCACCACGGGAGCCCGGCCCGCGGCGCGTTCCCGGAGCCGTACCGCCTCCGGCCGACGGGGTAGGGGGCGGGGCTCAGAAGGTCTGGAGCGTCACCAGCGTGATCCGCGGGGCCGCGCCGGGGGCGTCCGGCTCCGTCTCGATCCGCACCCGCTGCCCCGGACGCAGCAGCCGCAGCCCGCCCGCGTCGAAGGCCTCCGTGCCGAACTCCACCGGGGTGCCGTCGTCGAGCAGCACACTGCCGCTGCGGGTCTCGGGGTCGTACGTGTACGCGGTCGCCTGCATGGACCGCAGCCTATCCGGCCGCCGCCGGGCGCCGGGCCGCCGTCCGCGGGCCGAGGCCCAGCGAACCCGCCGCCGCCAGATCCTCGCCGGTGTCCACGTCCCGGCGCACGGAATCCACCCCGGACAGCGTGATTTCCGCCGCGCCCGAAGACAAATGCCGAAGCCGCGACGCACCACCGAATGCCGGTTCCAATTCCACCCCCGGAGCCGCCGAGAGGAATGTCGTACCTATTTCGGCGGCATCTGCGAGAAATGCCCTCGGGAATTGCCGGGCGGCCGCCAGGACCCGCGCCAGCTCCGCCGGACGCAGCGCCGGCAGATCCGCGTTCAGGGCCGCCACGCGCGCGTGCGGCCGCCGCTCCCGTACCGCCCGGGCGCCGTGCGCGAGCGCCGCGTTGAGCCCCGCCGCCGGCGCGTCCGGCACCACCAGGGCCCCCAGCGCGGCCAGCGCCCGCCCGGCCGCGGGATCGTCCGTGACCACCACCACGTCCCGGACCTCCGGGCACTCCAGGGCCGCCGCCACCGTGTCCTCGGCGAAGGCCAGGGCGAGGCGGGGCCGCAGCAGCTCCCCGGCGGCGGGGGCCAGTCGGCTCTTCGCCAGGGCCAGGGGCTTCAGGGGTACGACCAGGGACCAGCCGTCGTCCGCATCCGTGTTCATCGCGGCCCATTCTGTCCCGCCCCGGCGGTACGGGCCGGGCCCCGGGGCGTACGGTGTCACTCGACACAGCAGGAGCATGGGGCGACACTTGACCCCCTGCCAGCAAGACCCGGAGAAAGGTGCGCCGAGTGCCCCGCCGCAGAATCGGCTTCTGGTACCGCCTCGCGGCGGTCATCGCCAAACCCCCCCTGGTGGTTCTGTTCAAGCGGGACTGGCGCGGCATGGAGCACATTCCGGCCGACGGCGGTTTCCTCACCGCGGTCAACCACAACTCCTACCTGGACCCGCTCTCCTACGCGCACTACCAGTACAACACCGGCCGGGTGCCGCGCTTCCTGGCCAAGGCGGGGCTCTTCAAGGCCGGATTCGTCGGCACGATGCTCCGCAACACGGGCCAGATCCCCGTCTACCGCGAGACCGCGAACGCCCTGGACGCCTTCCGCGCCGCCGTGGACGCCATCGAGCGGGGTGAGTGCGTGGCCTTCTACCCCGAGGGCACCCTCACCCGGGACCCCGACATGTGGCCCATGCCGGGCAAGACCGGCGCCGCCCGCGTCGCGCTGCTCACCAAGGCGCCCGTCATCCCGGTGGCCCAGTGGGGCGCCAACCTCGCGATGCCGCCGTACGCGAAGAAGGACAAGTTCAGCTTCTTCCCGCGCAAGACGCTGATCGTGCAGGCGGGCCCGCCGGTCGACCTCTCCCGCTTCGACGGCCTGGAGCCCACCCCCGAGGTGCTGCGCGAGGCCACCGAGACGATCATGGCCGCCGTCACCGCCCTCCTGGAGGAGGTCCGCGGCGAGCGGGCCCCCGCCGAGCCCTACGATCCGCGCCGCGCCCGTCAGGCCCTGCGCCGCAAGGCCGCCGAGGGAGGCGCCGCATGACCAAGGCCGCCGTCTTCGGGAACGGTTCCTGGGGCACCGCCTTCGCCATGGTGATGGCCGACGCGGGCTGCGAGGTGAGCCTCTGGGGCCGCCGCCCGGCGCTCGCCGAGACCATCAACACCACCCGGACCAACCCCGACTACCTGCCCGGTGTCGAACTCCCCAAGGGCATCACGGCCACCGCCGACCCGGGCGAGGCGGCCGAGGGCGCCGACTTCGCCGTCCTCGTCGTCCCCTCCCAGACCCTGCGCGAGAACCTCGCCGCCTGGGCGCCGAAGCTCGGCCCCGACACCGTGCTCGTCTCCCTCATGAAGGGGATCGAACTCGGCACCGCCAAGCGGATGAGCGAGGTCATCACCGAGGTCGCCGGCGTGCCCGCCGAGCGCGTCGCCGTCCTCACCGGCCCCAACCTGGCCCGCGAGATCGCCGCCCGGCAGCCCGCCGCCGCCGTCGCCGCCTGCGTCGACGAGTCGGTCGCCCAGCGGCTCCAGGCCGCCTGCATGACCCCGTACTTCCGCCCGTACACCAACACCGACGTGGTCGGCTGCGAGCTCGGCGGCGCGGTGAAGAACGTCATCGGCCTCGCCGTCGGCATCGCCAACGGCATGGGCCTCGGCGACAACTCCAAGGCCACGCTCATCACCCGAGGCCTCGCCGAGACCACCCGCCTCGGCCTCGCCATGGGCGCCGACCCGCTGACCTTCTCCGGCCTCGCGGGCCTCGGCGACCTCGTCGCCACCTGCTCCTCGCCGCTCTCCCGGAACAACACCTTCGGCACCAACCTCGGCCGCGGGATGACCCTCCAGGAGGCCGTTGCGGCCACCAAGCAGACCGCCGAGGGCGTCAAGTCCTGCGAGTCGGTGCTCGATCTGGGCCGCCGCCACGGCGTCGACATGCCCATCACCGAGACCGTCGTCTCGATCGTCCACGACGGGAAGCCGCCGACGGTCGCCCTGAAGGAGCTCATGTCGCGCAGCGCCAAGCCCGAAAGGCGCTGACCCCGACGCGCTGAGCCGTCCGCGCGAGGCGGCGAGCGGGGCGCTCAGGAGTTCGGACACCGCAAGGTACGCTCATCGCGATATGAGCGAGAACACCCAGAGCCCCCGCAAGCCGCGCGTGGCCGTCGTCTTCGGCGGACGCAGCTCCGAGCACGCCATCTCCGTCGTCACCGCCGGCGCCGTCCTCAAGGCGATCGACCGGACCAAGTACGACGTGCTGCCCATCGGCATCACCCGGGAGGGGCGCTGGGCCCTGACCGCCGACGCCCCCGAGCGGATGGCCATCGCCGAGCGCTCCCTGCCGGACGTCGCCCAGCTCGCCGAGTCCGAGACCGGCGGCGTGGTCCTCCCCGTCGACCCGGCCAGCCGCGAGGTCGTCCTGCACGAGCCCGGCACGCTGCCGCAGGCCCTCGGCGAGGTCGACGTCGTCTTCCCCATGCTCCACGGCCCCTACGGCGAGGACGGCACCCTCCAGGGCCTCCTGGAGCTCTCCGGCATCCCGTACGTCGGTGCGGGTGTCCTCGCCTCCGCCGTCGGCCAGGACAAGGAGTACATGAAGCGGGTCTTCGTCTCCTACGGCCTGCCCGTCGGCCCGTACGAGGTCATCCGGCCGCGCGAGTGGGACCGCAACCCGGCCGAGGCCCGCAAGAAGATCGTCGAGTTCGCCGCCGACCACGGCTGGCCGCTCTTCGTGAAGCCGGCCCGCGGCGGCTCCTCCGTCGGCATCACCAAGGTCGACGACCTCTCCGGCCTCGACGAGGCCGTCGAGGAGGCCCGCCGCTACGACCCGAAGATCATCGTGGAGGCGCTGCTGCGCGGCCGCGAGATCGAGTGCGGCGTCCTGGAGTTCGAGGACGGCCCGCGCGCCAGCGTGCCCGCCGAGATCCCGCCGGTCACCGACCACGACTTCTACGACTTCGAGGCCAAGTACATCGACTCGGCCTCCGGCATCGTGCCCGCCCCGATCGGGGACGAGGCCACCGCCGAGATCCAGCGCCTGGCCGTCGCCGCCTACGAGGCGGTCTCCTGCGAGGGGCTGGTCCGCGCCGACTTCTTCCTCACCGAGGACGGCGACTTCGTGATCAACGAGATCAACACCATGCCCGGCTTCACCCCGATCTCCATGTACCCGCGCATGTGGCAGGAGAGCGGCGTGAGCTACCCCGAGCTGGTCGACCGGCTGATCCAGGCCGCGCTGACCCGCTCCACGGGCCTGCGCTAGCGCGGACGGGCCCGGTCGGGGGGCCGGGCCCTAACGGCACTCGGGTTCGAGGGCGCAGGGCACGGCCCGCTCCACCGGGGCGGCGAGATCGACCAGCGGCCCGATGTCGTGCGCGTACCGCTCGTCCAGGGCGACCTCGACATAGGTCTTCCGGTACACCGAGGTGAACCGGGGGCCGCCCTGCTCGGGCTGCTCCAGCATCCAGCGCACGCCCTCGGCGGAGACGGCCTGCGCCTGCGGATCGCTCATCTTTTCGGGCCGGTCCACCCCGCAGCGCAGTACGATCGCTCCGTCTCCCCACCCGGCGGTCAGCTCGGAGCCGGGAGACGGATCGCTCCGCTCCTGCCCCGCCACGGTGTCCGGGAGCTCCTCCGCCAGCGCACGGCAGAGCGCCGCCTCCGCCGCGGGCGGAGTCGGCACCCGCACGGACGCCTGGGCGCCGGAGGAGCAGCCGGTCACGGCCAGCAGCAGGACGGCGGCCGCGGCGGGCAGGCCGAGAGGCCGGTGGGAAGAGGTCACCGGCCAAGGGTAGACGGGGGCTACAGATGGACGACCGGGCAGGTCAGGGTGCGCGTGATGCCGTCCACTTGCTGGACCTTCGCGACCACCATGCGGCCGAGTTCGTCGACCGTGTCGGCCTGGGCCCGCACGATCACGTCGTACGGCCCGGTCACGTCCTCTGCCTGGATCACCCCCGGGATCTTGGAGATGGTGTCGGCGACGCTCGACGCCTTGCCCACCTCTGTCTGAATCAGGATGTACGCCTGTACCACGGAACCTCCAGGGCGGCCACGAGGATCTTGTGGGAGAAAGAGACGCCACGGTACCGCGTCGCCGGAAGCCGCGGGGAGACCCGCGCCTTCCGGAGCGCCCGGGGTGTGGCGTACACAGGACGGAAGTTGACGGTCAACTTGACGGTACCCAGCACGGTGACGGCCCGCGACCCGCGGCGCGAGCGGACGCTCCGCCGACGGCCGGCCGGCACGACGACACGAGGTGAGACGCGGTGAAGGGCACAGTCGGAGAACTGGGCGAGTTCGGGCTCATCAAGGAGCTCACGTCCCGGCTCACCTCCACCCCGGCGGTACGGATCGGGCCGGGCGACGACGCCGCCGTGGTCTCCGCCCCGGACCGGCGCGTGGTGGCCAGCACGGACATCCTGCTCGAAGGACGGCACTTCCGCCGCGACTGGTCGACGGCGTACGACGTCGGCCGCAAGGCCGCCGCGCAGAACCTCGCCGACATCGCCGCCATGGGCGCGGTCCCCACCGCCCTCCTCCTCGGCCTCGTCGTCCCCGCGGAACTCCCCGTCACCTGGCCCACGGAGCTCATGGACGGGCTGCGCGACGAATGTCAGGTCGCGGGCGCGGCGGTGGTCGGCGGCGACGTCGTCCGCGGCGACACGATCATGGTCTCCATCACCGCCCTCGGCGACCTCCGCAACGCCGACCCGGTCACCCGGGGCGGCGCGCAGCCCGGCGACGTCGTCGCCTACACCGGCTGGCTCGGCTGGTCCGCCGCCGGCTACGCGGTCCTCTCCCGGGGCTTCCGCTCGCCGCGCGCCTTCGTCGAGGCCCACCGCCGCCCCGAGCCGCCGTACCACGCCGGTCCGGCCGCCGCCGGGCTCGGCGCCACCGCCATGTGCGACGTCAGCGACGGCCTCATCGCCGACCTCGGCCACATCGCCGAGGCCAGCAACGTCCGCATCGACCTGCGCTCCGGGCTCATCGACATCCCCGGCCAGATGCACGACATCGGCCAGGCCGTCGGCGTCGACCCGCTCCAGTGGGTCCTCACCGGAGGCGAGGACCACGCGATCGTCGCCACCTTCCCGCCGGACGTGAAGCTGCCCGCCCGCTGGAAGGTGATCGGCGAGGTCATCGCCCCCTCCGCGCTGCCCCAGGTGACCGTCGACGGCGCCCCCTGGCACAGCACCGGCGGCTGGGACCACTTCGGGGAGACCGAGTGAACCCGCGGCCGCCGCTGGTGCTCACCGTCGCCGGATCCGACTCCGGCGGCGGCGCCGGCATCCAGGCCGACCTCAAGACGATGCTCGCCCTCGGCGTCCACGGCATGAGCGTGGTCACCGCCGTCACCGCGCAGAACTCGCGCGGGGTCCACGGCGTCTGGGAGCTCCCCGCGGAGGCCGTCCGCGCCCAGTACCGGGCCGTCGTCGACGACATCGGCGTCCACGCGGTCAAGACCGGGATGCTCGCCACCGCCCCGCTCGTCGACACCGTCGCCGAGCTCCTCGCCGGGACGGCCGTGCCCGTGGTCGTCGACCCCGTCGGCGTCTCCAAGCACGGCGACCCGCTGCTCGCGGCCACCGCCCTGGAGTCCGTACGGAAGCGGCTCCTGCCGGCCGCGACCGTCGCCACGCCCAACCTGGACGAGGTGACGCAGCTCACCGGGATCGTCGTCGAGGACGAGGACGGGATGCGCCGGGCCGCCGACGCGATCCTCGGGTACGGGCCGCGCTGGGCGCTCATCAAGGGCGGCCACCTGCCCGGGGACGCGGCCGAGGTCGTGGACCTCCTCACGGACGGCACCGAGGAGCACTGGCTGTCCGCCCCCCGCCACGACAACCGGCACACCCACGGCACCGGCTGCACGCTCGCCTCGGCGGTCGCCTCCGGCCTCGCCAAGGGACAGCCCGTGCCGCAGGCCGTACGGGAGGCGAAGGCGTACGTGACCGGGGCGCTCGCCGCCGGCTTCGCCCTGGGGGAGGGCATCGGGCCCGTCGACCACGGGTGGGAGCTCGGCCGCTGACGCGACCGCGCCGTCGGCACGACGAAGGGCGGGTCCGACCCCCGAGGTCGGACCCGCCCTTCGTCGTCATGCGGGCAATGCGGGCACGGCGTGTGGCGCAGACAAGGCGGAAGGCCGGTCCACCGAGGTGGACCGGCCTTCCCAGGCAACCGCAGGGGCTGCGCTACGACACGGAAACGTCGCGATTAGCGCGAGACCTTGCCGGCCTTGATGCACGAGGTGCAGACGTTGAGCCGCTTCGGCGTCCGACCGACCACGGCACGCACACGCTGGATGTTCGGGTTCCAGCGACGAGACGTACGGCGGTGCGAGTGCGAAATGTTGTTGCCGAAGCCCGGCCCCTTGCCGCAGACGTCGCAGTTGGCAGCCACGGGTCACTCCAAAGACTTCAGATTTACAGTGAGATCCGGCGCACCGGAATCAGGAGTCTGAAGTGGCTTGCCGGGGATGGCCCGACGAGTGCCGGGCAACCGAAGCAGCATACAACGACTGCTCCGGTGGAACGAAACTACCACGGTCCGGTCCGACGGCGTCCCGGCCCCCGGACCCGGAAGCCCCCGGTCTACCCTGCGGTGGACTTCACCGCCGAAGGAGGACCCCCGTTGTCGCGAGCCCCGCAGCCCTTCGACCCCGCCGTCCGAGGTGACGAGCGTCTCGTCCTCGACGCCGAGGCGGTCCGGGCCTGGAGCGCGCGGACGGCCGAGGCCCTCGGCCGGGAGCGGGCCGCGATCGACGCCATCAACGTCTTCCCGGTCGCCGACGGGGACACCGGCACCAACCTCTACCTGACCGCCGAGGCCGGCCGCCGGGCCGTCGAGGCCGTCTTCGCCGCCCCCGGAGCCGCCGGAGCCTCCGCGCCCGACACCGCCGACGCGGTCCGCGCCCTGGCCCACGGGGCGCTCCTCGGCGCCCGCGGCAACTCCGGCACCATCCTGTCCCAGCTGCTGCGCGGCATGGCCGCCGTCCTCGCCGACGGCGCCGACGGCGACCATCTCGCCCGCGCCCTCGACACCGCCGCCGCCTCCGCCCGCGCCGCCGTCGCCCACCCCGAGGAGGGCACCATCCTCACCGTCGCCTCCGCCGCGGCGGCCGGCTGCGCGGACGGCGGTCCCCTCCCGGACGTGGCCAGGAAGGCCTACGACGGGGCCAGGACGGCCCTGGAGGCCACCCCCGGCCAACTGGCCGTGCTCGGCCGCGCCGGGGTCGTGGACGCCGGAGGACAGGGCCTGGTGGCCGTCCTCGGCGCGCTGGTGGAGACGGTGACCGGACGGGCCCCCGCACCGCTGCCGCCGTCCCCGGCGGTCCGCGCCCTGCCCGAGCGGCCGGAGGAGACCTGCGGCCACGACGGCGAGCAGGGGCCCGGCTACGAGGTCCTGTACCTCCTGGAGGCCGAGGACGCCGCCGTCGAACTCCTCAAGGCCCGGCTCGACGCCCTCGGCGACTCCCTCGTCGTCGTCGGCGGCGACGGGCTCTGGAACGTCCACGTCCACGTCGACGACGCGGGCGCCGCCGTCGAGGCCGGGATCGAGGCCGGCCGCCCGCACCGGATCCGCGTCACCCACTTCGCGAGCGCCGGCCCCGCGCCCGCACCCGACGACACGGCCGAGGCGCCCGCCCACGCGCGCGGGGAGCGGGCCCAGCGGGCCGTCGTCGCCGTCCTCCCCGGCGAGGGCCTCGCCGGACTCTGCGCCGAGGCCGGCGCCACCACCCTCCAGGCCCGGCCCGGCGAACCGCCCACCGGCGACGAACTCCTCGACGCCGTCCGCCGCGCCCACGCGCGCGAGGTGGTCCTCCTGCCCAACGACACCGACCTGCGGGCCGCCGCCGCGTCCGCCGCCGAACGGGCCCGCGCCGAGGGCATCCGGGTCGCGCTCATCCCCACCCGGGCCGCCGTCCAGGGCATCGCCGCCCTCGCCGTCCACGAACCCGAGCGCACCTTCGACGAGGACGTCGTCGCCATGACCGCCGCCGCCGGCGCCACCCGCTACGCCGAACTCGCCGTCGCCGCCCGCCAGTCCTTCACCAGCGCCGGCGTCTGCCAGGCCGGCGACGTCCTCGGCCTCATCGAGGGCGACGTCGCCGTCATCGGCCAGGACCTCACCGCCACCGCCCGCACGGTCCTCGACCGGATGCTCCAGGCCGGCGGCGAACTCGTCACCCTCGTCGTCGCCGACAGCGCCCCGCCCGGCCTCGCCGACACCCTCGAAGCCCACGTCCGCCGCGGCTACCTGGCCGTCGACACCGTCACGTACCACGCCGGCGAAGGCGCCCCGCCGCTCCTCGTGGGGGTGGAATGAGAGCGCTCGGGCGACAGTCCCGCGATGCCGTGGAACCATCGTCCGAGCGCTCCGTGCGCACCTGTTCTCCGATGCCCTCGGCCCGGTGGTGTGCGGTGACTCCGCCTGTGCGAGAACGCGGTGGCTTCTCACTCGCCCGCTGACGCGGACTCGTGACGGACAAGCCCTGCCCGGCACACAGCACCATGCCCGTAGCGTGATGGCGGCATCACCCTTGGTGTCCGAGCTCCGGGGGTCGGGATACCCCCCGTGTCCGAGCGATGGTGTGCAATGGAACACGTGCCCGCGCTCGACGAACCCCTCAAGAAGTCCCTCGGCCCCGCCACCGCCAAGGTCATGGCCGAGGCCCTCGACCTGCACACGGTCGGCGACCTCCTCCACCACTACCCCCGGCGGTACGCGGAGCGGGGCGAGCTGACCACGCTCTCCGACCTGCCGCTCGACGAGCACGTCACCGTCGTCGCCCAGGTCGCCGACGCCCGCGTGCACACCTTCAACGGCGCCAAGGGCCGCGGCCAGCGCCTCGAAGTCACCATCACCGACGGGTCCGGCCGGCTCCAGCTGGTCTTCTTCGGCAAGGGCGTCCACAAGCCCCACCACGACCTGCTGCCCGGCACCCGCGCGATGTTCTCCGGCAAGGTCTCGCTCTTCAACCGCCGCCTCCAGCTCGCCCACCCCGCCTACGAACTCCTGCGCGGCGACGGCGACGTGGCCGTGGACGCCTGGGCGAGCGCGCTCATCCCGATCTACCCGGCCACCACCAAGCTGGAGTCCTGGAAGATCGCCAAGGCCGTCGACGCCGTCCTGCCCGCCGCCGACGACGCCGTCGACCCGCTCCCGCCCGCCCTGCGCGAGGGCCGCGGCCTCGCCGAACTCCCCGACGCCCTGCGCCTGATCCACCGCCCCCGCGCCAAGGCCGACGTCGCCGCCGCCCGCGAACGGCTCAAGTGGGACGAGGCCTTCGTCCTCCAGGTCGCCCTCGCCCGCCGTCGGCACGCCGACACCCAGCTCCCCGCCGTCCCCCGCCGCCCCGCCGCCGACGGCATCCTCACCGCCTTCGACGCCAAGCTCCCCTTCACCCTCACCGACGGCCAGACCAAGGTCTCCAAGGAGATCTTCGACGACCTCGCCACCGACCACCCCATGCACCGCCTGCTCCAGGGCGAGGTCGGATCGGGCAAGACGATGGTGGCCCTGCGGGCCATGCTCGCCGTCGTCGACGCCGGGGGACAGGCCGCCATGCTCGCGCCCACCGAGGTCCTCGCCCAGCAGCACCACCGGTCGGTGACCGAGATGATGGGCCGGCTCGCCGAGGGCGGGATGCTCGGCGGGGCCGAGCGGGCCACCAAGGTGGTGCTGCTCACCGGCTCCATGGGGGCCGCCGCCCGCCGGCAGGCCCTGCTCGACCTGGTCACCGGCGAGGCGGGGATCGTCATCGGGACGCACGCCCTCATCGAGGACAAGGTCAGGTTCCACGACCTGGGCCTGGTCGTCGTCGACGAGCAGCACCGGTTCGGCGTGGAGCAGCGCGACGCGCTCCGCGGCAAGGGGAAGCAGCCGCCGCACCTGCTCGTCATGACGGCCACCCCGATCCCGCGGACCGTCGCCATGACCGTCTTCGGCGACCTGGAGACCTCCGTCCTCGACCAGCTCCCCGCCGGTCGCTCCCCGATCGCCAGCCACGTCGTCCCCGCCGCCGACAAGCCGCACTTCCTCGCCCGCGCCTGGGAGCGCGTCCGCGAGGAGGTGGAGAACGGCCACCAGGCCTATGTGGTCTGCCCCCGCATCGGTGACGAGGAGGACGAGAAGAAGGCCGCCAAGCGCAAGCCCTCCGCCGAGGACGAGGCCGAGAAGCGGCCCCCGCTCGCCGTCCTCGACGTCGCGGAGAAGCTCTCCGCCGGCCCCCTCGCCGGGCTGCGGATCGCCGTCCTGCACGGGCGCATGCACCCCGACGACAAGGACGACGTCATGCGCCGCTTCGCCGCCGGCGAGCTCGACGTCCTCGTCGCCACCACCGTCATCGAGGTCGGCGTGAACGTGCCCAACGCCACCGCCATGGTGATCATGGACGCCGACCGCTTCGGCGTCTCCCAGCTCCACCAGCTCCGCGGCCGCGTCGGCCGCGGCTCCGCCGCCGGCCTCTGCCTCCTCGTCACCGAGATGCCCGAGGCGAGCCCCGCCCGCCAGCGGCTCGGCGCCGTCGCCTCGACCCTCGACGGCTTCGAGCTCTCCCGCATCGACCTCGAACAGCGCCGCGAGGGCGACGTCCTCGGCCAGGCCCAGTCCGGCGTCCGCTCCTCCCTGCGGGTCCTCGCCGTCATCGACGACGAGGAGGTCATCGCCGCCGCCCGCGAGGAGGCCACCGCCCTCGTCCTCGCCGACCCCGACCTGGCGGCCCACCCGGGGCTGCGCACCGCCCTGGACGCGCTGCTGAGCGAGGAGCGGGAGGAGTACCTGGAGAAGGGCTGACCGTGCCCCCGGCCCGCACGGCCATATCCTGGGGCGTACGCACTGGACGACGCAGGACGAGGAAACCGATGACCCGCGTGATCGCCGGCACCGCCGGCGGGCGGCGCCTGGCCGTGCCCCCGGGCAACGGCACCCGCCCCACCTCCGACCGGGCGCGCGAGGGCCTCTTCTCCACCTGGGAGGCGCTCCACGGCATCGAGGGCAGCCGGGTCGCCGACCTGTACGCGGGCTCCGGCGCCGTCGGTCTGGAGGCGCTCTCGCGCGGCGCCGTCCACGCCCTGCTCGTCGAGGCCGACGCCCGCGCCGCCCGCACCGTCCGGGAGAACGTGGCCGCGCTCGGCCTGCCCGGCGCCGAGGCCCGCACCGGGAAGGCCGAGCAGATCGTCACGGGACCGGCCCCGGCCGAGCCGTACGACCTGGTCTTCCTCGACCCGCCCTACGCGGTCGCGGACGAGGAGCTGCGGGAGATCCTCCTCACACTGCGCTCAGGGGGCTGGCTGAGCGAGGATGCCGTCGTCACCGTGGAACGCAGCACCCGAGGCGGCTCCTTCGGCTGGCCGGACGGCTTCGAACCACTGCGGTCCCGCCGTTACGGCGAGGGAACGTTTTGGTACGGTCGCGCCGCCTCTACGTGCGAAGACGCACGATGACCGGACCGGAGAGCGAGGGAACCAAGGTGCGCCGCGCCGTCTGCCCGGGGTCGTTCGACCCCATCACCAACGGACATCTCGACATCATCGCCCGCGCCTCCAAGCTGTACGACGTCGTGCACGTCGCGGTGATGATCAACCAGTCCAAGAAGGGCCTGTTCGCGGTCGAGGAGCGGATCGAGCTGATCCGCGAGGTCACCGCCGACTTCGGCAACGTCGAGGTGGAGTCCTTCCACGGCCTGCTCGTCGACTTCTGCAAGCAGCGGGACATCCCCGCCATCGTCAAGGGCCTGCGCGCGGTCAGCGACTTCGACTACGAGCTCCAGATGGCCCAGATGAACAACGGCCTGTCGGGCGTCGAGACGCTCTTCGTGCCCACCAACCCCACGTACAGCTTCCTGTCGTCCTCGCTGGTCAAGGAGGTCGCGGCCTGGGGCGGAGACGTCTCCCACCTGGTGCCCCCGGCGGTCCTCGGCCGGCTCACCGAGCGGCTCGCGCAGAAGTGACGCGCGGCCACCGCCGCTGACGCTCCGTCACCTGGTGTCGGACGGGCCGCGACTGCCCTTACAGTCGTCCCGTCCGTCTCCATCCAGCTGTAGAGAGTGGCGAGCACCCGGTGGACGTGCAGAAGAAGCTCGACGAGATCGTCGCGACCGTACAGAACGCCCGCTCGATGCCCATGTCGGCCTCCTGCGTGGTGAACCGCGCCGATCTCCTCGCCCTCCTCGAAGAGGTACGGGACGCCCTGCCGAACTCCCTCGCCCAGGCCCAGGAGCTGATCGGCGGGCGCGAGCAGATGGTCGAGCAGGCCCGCCAGGAGGCGGGGCGGATCATCGAGGCCGCCCACGCCGAGCGCGGCACCATCGTCTCCGACACCCAGATCGCCCGGCAGTCGCAGGAGGAGGCCGACCGGATCCTCTCCGAGGCCCGCCGCGAGGCCGAGGAGGTCCGCGCCGAGGCCGACGAGTACGTCGACTCCAAGCTCGCCAACTTCGAGGTCGTCCTCAACAAGACCATCGGCTCCGTCGACCGCGGCCGCGAGAAGCTCCTCGGCCGCGGCCCCGGCCTGGACGAGCAGGGCTACGCCGACGAGGACGCCCCCGAGTACAGCGCGGACCCGGGGACCCTGATCGCCCGCGCCGACGAGTACGTGGACGCCAAGCTGGGCGCCTTCGAGGCGGTCCTCTCCAAGACCCTGGAGGCCGTCGGCCGCGGCCGGCAGAAGCTGCACGGCCGGATCGCCACCGACGACCTCGGCGAGCACATGGCCGCCCAGGAGGGCCTCGGCCACTCCGTGCACACCAGCGACGCCGACTACCTCGCCGGCCTCGCGGAGCTCGCCGACCCGGAGCCCGTCGCCCCCGTGGCCGCGCCCGCCCCGGTCGCCGCGCAGATCCCCGCCCAGCAGGACCCCTACGGCTACCAGCAGCAGCCCCAGCAGGCGGACCCGTACGGCTACCAGCAGCAGGACCCGTACGCGTACCAGCAGCCCCAGCACGACCCCTATGCCTACCAGCAGCCGGCGCAGGCCGATCCGTACGGCTACCAGGAGCAGCCCCGGCCGGCCGCGCTCGACGAGACCAGCTTCTTCGACACGAGCATGATCGATCTGGAGCAGCTGCGCCGCTACGAGCAGGGGCAGTAGCCCGGCGCGGGGGCCGATTGGGCCCAGGGCGAAGCGTCCAGTATCCTGGCTCTTCGGTCGTGTGTATTCCCGCGATCCCTGCTGCCCGCAAGCGGCAGCCCCCGTGAAGACTTTGCGACGCGAACGATCCGAAAGCAGGAAGAGCCCTGAGCACGCGCCTCGACCACCGCAACCCCCTCGTGTTCGACACACACGAGCTGGGGCGGCGTCCCGGTGCCCTCCAGCGGATCTCCCGCACGATCGACGCGCCCGCCGATCTCGGCGTCGCCGGGGTCGTCGGAGTGCCCGAGGGCGCTCCGGTGGAGATCGAACTCCGACTCGAGTCCGTCATGGAAGGGGTGCTTGTCACAGGCACCGCCCGTGCATCGGCCGAGGGGGAGTGCGTAAGGTGTCTGGAGCCCGTCGAGCTGGAGCTCGACGCGGACTTCCAGGAGATGTTCTCGTACCCGGAATCCGACGACCGGGGCCGTGTCAAAGCGGCCGCGGACGACGAGGACGATGAAGACGAGAGCATGACCCCCCTCGAGGACGGCATGTTCGACCTCGAACCCGTGCTGCGTGACGCCGTGGTGCTCGCTCTGCCGATGCAGCCGGTGTGCCGGGAGGACTGTGCGGGTCTGTGTTCCGACTGCGGAATCAACCTGAACGACCACCCCGACCACCACCACGACGCCACCGACATCCGTTGGGCGGCACTGCAGGAACTCGCCGGTTCGCTGGGAGCCGACGAGAAGGACAACATGAGCGACGCCGCTACCGGTGTCGACGAGAAGCAGGAGAAGTAGCCGTGGCTGTTCCGAAGCGGAAGATGTCGCGCAGCAACACGCGCCACCGCCGGTCGCAGTGGAAGGCTGCGGTCCCCACCCTGGTTTCGTGCGAGCGTTGCCAGGAGCCGAAGCTGCAGCACATCGCGTGCCCGAGCTGCGGCACCTACAACAAGCGCCAGGTCCTCTCGGTCTGAGCGGGCTGGTGAGAGGCACGATGTCTGACAACATCAGCAACGCCTCGTCCCACACGCTTCTGGAAGGGCGGCTCGGGTATCACCTCGAGTCCGCCCTTCTGGTGCGTGCGCTGACCCACCGCTCGTACGCGTACGAGAACGGCGGTCTGCCCACCAACGAGCGTCTGGAGTTCCTCGGGGACTCCGTGCTCGGCCTGGTGGTCACCGACACCCTCTACCGCACCCACCCGGATCTGCCGGAGGGCCAGCTGGCCAAGCTCCGGGCCGCGGTGGTCAACTCGCGTGCGTTGGCGGACGTCGGGCGCGGCCTCGACCTCGGCTCCTTCATCCGGCTCGGCCGGGGCGAAGAGGGCACGGGCGGCCGGGACAAGGCATCCATCCTCGCCGACACCCTCGAAGCGGTGATCGGCGCGGTCTATCTCGACCAGGGTCTCGACGCGGCGTCCGAGCTGGTGCACCGGCTCTTCGACCCGCTGATCGAGAAGTCCTCGAACCTCGGTGCCGGCCTGGACTGGAAGACCAGTCTCCAGGAGCTCACCGCGGCCGAGGGACTCGGTGTCCCGGAGTACCTCGTCTCCGAGGAGGGACCGGACCACGAGAAGACCTTCACTGCTGCCGCCCGCGTCGGTGGTGTCTCGTACGGCACCGGCACCGGCCGCAGCAAGAAGGAGGCGGAGCAGCAGGCCGCCGAGTCCGCGTGGCGCGCGATCCGCGCGGCCGCGGACGAGCGGGCGGCGGCGGCCAAGGCCGCGGCCGAGGCCGGCACGACCGGCGAGCAGGACCGGACGGACGGGGCCACCCCGGCCACCGCCTGAACGCCTGCCGGCCAGGGCCTCACAACCCGAGCCCGATCGGTCACGCGACCTCGCCGACCTCGCGTGAGCGACCGCATCCTTCAGCGGAGTTCTTCCCGCCCGCCCCCACCAGGGGGCGGGCGGAGCCGTTTCCCGGACCTTTCCCGGCGCGGTCCCCGGCCAGGCCCGAGCGGTAGGCTGCGAGGACACCACCCCGTACCCCCTCCGGAGGAGTCCCGTGCCCGAGCTGCCCGAGGTCGAGGTCGTCCGGCGCGGACTGGAGCGCTGGGTCGCGGGGCGGACCGTGGCCGGCGTGGAGGTCCTCCACCCCCGGGCCGTCCGGCGCCACCCCGCGGGCGGCGAGGACTTCGCGGCCCGGCTGACCGGTCAGCGCTTCGAGCCGGCCCGCCGCCGCGGCAAGTACCTGTGGCTGCCGCTCGCCGACACCGGCACCTCCGTCCTCGGGCACCTCGGGATGAGCGGGCAGCTCCTGGTGCAGCCGGCGGACGCCCCGGACGAGAAGCACCTGCGGATCCGGATCCGCTTCACGCCGTCCGACAGCGACTCCGTCGCGGGCGTGACCGGTACGGAGCTCCGCTTCGTCGACCAGCGCACCTTCGGCGGACTCTCGCTGCACGACACGGCCCCCGACAGCGCCGACGGGCTGCCGGACGTCATCGGGCACATCGCCCGCGACCCGCTCGACCCGGCCTTCGACGACGCCGCCTTCCAGGCCGCGCTCCGGCTGCGCCGCACCACGATCAAGCGGGCGCTCCTGGACCAGTCGCTGATCAGCGGCGTCGGCAACATCTACGCCGACGAGGCGCTGTGGCGGGCCAGGCTGCACTACGACCGGCCGACCGCCACCCTCACCCGCCCGCGCTCGGCCGAGCTCCTCGGCCACGTCCGCGACGTGATGAACGCGGCCCTCGCCGCCGGCGGCACCAGTTTCGACAGCCTCTACGTGAACGTGAACGGCGAGTCCGGCTACTTCGACCGCTCGCTCGACGCCTACGGCCGTGAGGACGAGCCCTGCCGGCGCTGCGGCACCCCGATGCGCCGCCGCGCCTGGATGAACCGGTCCAGCTACTTCTGCCCGCGCTGCCAGCGCCGCCCGCGCGTCAGCCCGTGACGGCGGCGCGCTCGGAGTCGTACGCCTCCCGGGCCGCGACGACCTCCGGCATCCGCCCCTCGACCAGCGCGATCAGGCCGACGAGGCGTTCGGCGACGTCCCGCCCCAGCGGGGTCAGCCGGTAGTCGACCCGGGGCGGGTTGACCGGCTGCGCCTCCCGGTGGACCAGGCCGTCCCGCTCCAGCGCGTGCAGGGTCTGCGCCAGCATCTTCTCGCTGACGCCGTCGACCCGCCGCCGCAGCTCGTTGAAGCGGAAGGAGCCCTCGTGCAGGGCGGAGAGGGTGAGGCCGCCCCACCGTCCGGTGATGTGCTCAAGGGTCACCCGCGAGGCACACCCGCGCGCGAACACGTCGAAGGCCGGATCGTCGCTCATACCCCCCACGGTAACCGTGGGGGCGGCTGGTTCAGTAGCCGAAGTCCTGGGTCCACCACGGGCCGCCGTCGGCGAAGTGGACGCCGACGCCGAGGGTGGTGAAGTCGCAGTTCAGGATGTTGGCGCGGTGGCCGTCGCTGTTCATCCAGGAGACCATCACGGCGGTCGCGTCGACCTGGCCGCGGGCTATGTTCTCGGCGCCGAGGCTGGTGATGCCGGCGGCCTGGGCGCGGGACCAGGGGGTGGCGCCGTCGGGGTCGGTGTGGTCGAAGAAGTTCCGGGCGGCCATGTCGGCGCTGAAGGCGCCGGCGAGCCCGGCCAGGCCGGCGGAGGGCCGGACCGGGGTGCAGCCGACCTTCGCGCGCTCGGCGTTCACCAGGCGCAGCACCTCGGCCTCGGCCGCGTCCGCGCGGTCGGCGGTGGAGCCGGCCGCCTCGGCCGTCTCCTCGGCCGGGGCCTTCGTGGTGGCGGTGGGCGCCGGGGCCGCCTGGGTGGTGGCCGGGGCCTGCGCGGTCCTCGACGGCTTCGGCTTCGCCGGGGCGGTGGTGGGCGCGGGGGCCGCGGCGCGCGTCCTCGACGGCGTGGGGGAGGGGGTCGGGGTCTTCGTGGCGGTCTTCGTGGGGGTGGGCGTGGCCTTGGGGGAGGCCGGGGCCGCGGTCTTCTTCGCGCTCCGGGAGCCCTCGCCCGTGCCGCCGGTGCCCGTCGAGGCGTCGGCCGGGGTGCGGGTCGCCCCGCCCTGGGTGGTCAGCTCGGGGGTCTGCCGGGTCTCCGTGGTGACGGGCCGGCTGCTGCCGGCGTTGCCCGCGGTGAGGGTGTCGCCGCCGGGGAGGATCCCCGGGGCGGCGACCGCGACGGCGGCGGCGCCGACGACGACGGCGGCCGAGGCGCCGATCAGTCCGGTGCGGACCGGGCGGCCGCGCCGCTTGCGGCGGGTACCCGCGTGACCGCGGTCGGTGCCGGTCGCGTAGTCTGCCTCGGCGGGCGCGGCGCCGGAGCGACGGTGGCGTCCCATCTGCCCTGCCTCCCTGAGCTGGCTCTGACCGGCTCCTGCCGGATCTTCGCTACTGGATCTTTGCGGCCTTTGCTTTCGGCACGGAGTTCCGCGGAGCGTGACGCTCCGTGCGGACGGCCGAGCGGCGTGCACCCGTGTGGGTGAGGCGCATTCCGTCGGACTGTACGCCATGGGAAGCCGCCGCGACGTGCTGTTCGGGCAATCCGCCCGCTAGCGTGCAGCCATGAGTGACGATGTACGGATGACCGCCTGGGTGCGTGGACGGGTACAGGGAGTGGGCTTCCGCTGGTTCACCAGGGCAAACGCTCTGGAGATCGGCGGCCTCACGGGCTTCGCCCTGAACCTCGACGACGGCCGGGTGCAGGTGGTGGCCGAGGGCCCGAGTGACAATTGCCACCGGCTGCTCGACTGGCTGCGGACCGGGGACACGCCCGGCCGCGTGGACGGTGTCACCGAGATATGGGGCACCCCCCGCGGCGGCTACGACGGCTTCGCCATCCGCTGACCCCCGCCCCGACGACCTCTCCGCCCCTTCGCCGGCCCTCCCTCCGGACGCCCTCGACGGGCTCCGGGCGGGGGGCCGGTTGCGTGCCGGTGAACGCGGGCGGACGGGCGTCCTGCCTGGTGGTTGCCAAGATTCGGCACTCGTGCAAGGCTTCCCGGGTAAGGATCATCGCCACGCCCCGGAGCGCACGGGTCGAGAGGCGCCGCCGCCTGCGTCGCGGCCGCGAACTCCCCGTCCGCCACACCCGTCGGGGCGTGATCGTGTTGACCGTCAAACTTTTTGGTGAGACTCTGGAAGCCCCGCGCACCTTAGCTGTGTGGCAGTAGAACACCGGCACGACTCAGGTACTGCCGAGCACCGCGGGTGCGAATCCATCCCTCACGACCCACACCGCAATCGGTCGGTCACTCAGTGTGGAGGACCACTCATCATGGCAAAGGCGCTTCTCGGTTACGTCGGCGGCTCCGACCCGCGACTCCTCGCCGAGATGCGACGGCTTCAGCAGCGCGTCCAGGACCTGGAATCCGAGCTCGTACGGATCCAGACCGAGAACGACGCGCTCAACGCTGCCGCCGCTCAGCAGGGCGAGTCGCTGCTCGACCGCATCGACCTCGACGTACCCCAGGCGGAGCCTGCGCTCACCTGACACCCATGCCAGACGGGCTCAGGTGGGAACAGCTGAATAGGCAAGGGGCGCTCCGGCGTCCCTTCTTTTCTGGACCCTCGTGTCCCCCGCGGCCCCCGTCCCCCGTGCGTCACCCCGGTCCACCCGCGTCACGGCGCTCCTCACCCGAGGGTCTGCCCTGCGCGATCACGGGCGAAACGCGACACCCCGGGTAGAGTCCCGTGGGTGCACCTCAAGGCCTTGACGCTCCGCGGATTCAAGTCGTTCGCCTCCGCCACCACGCTGAGGTTCGAACCGGGAATCACCTGCGTCGTCGGCCCCAACGGCTCCGGCAAGTCCAACGTCGTCGACGCCCTCTCCTGGGTCATGGGGGAGCAGGGCGCCAAGTCGCTGCGCGGCGGCAAGATGGAGGACGTCATCTTCGCCGGCACCACCGGGCGGCCCCCGCTCGGCCGTGCCGAGGTCTCGCTCACCATCGACAACGCCGACGGCGCCCTGCCGATCGACTACGCCGAGGTGACCATCACCCGGATCATGTTCCGGGGCGGCAGCAGCGAGTACCAGATCAACGGCGACACCTGCCGGCTCCTCGACATCCAGGACCTCCTCTCCGACTCCGGCATCGGCCGCGAGATGCACGTCATCGTCGGCCAGGGACAGCTCGACTCGGTGCTGCACGCCGACCCCATGGGCCGGCGTGCCTTCATCGAGGAGGCCGCCGGCGTCCTCAAGCACCGCAAGCGCAAGGAGAAGGCGCTGCGGAAGCTCGACGCGATGAAGGCCAACCTCGCGCGCGTGCAGGACCTCACCGACGAACTGCGCCGCCAGCTCAAGCCGCTCGGCCGGCAGGCCGCCGTCGCCCGCCGCGCCGTCGTCATCCAGGCCGACCTGCGCGACGCCCGGCTCCGTCTCCTCGCCGACGACCTCGTCCGCCACCGGCGCGCCCTGCACGCCGAACTCGCCGACGAGGCCGCCCTCCTGGCCCGCAAGGAGACCACCGAGGAGGAGCTGCGCGCGGCCCTCGCCCACGAGGCCGCCCTGGAGGCCGAGGTCCGCGCCCTCGCCCCCCGCATGGAGCGCGCCCAGCAGAGCTGGTACGCCCTCTCCCAGCTCGCCGAACGCGTCCGCGGCACGATCTCCCTCGCCGACGCCCGCGTGAAGAGCGCCACCGACGCCCCCGCCGAGGAGCGGCGCGGCCGCGACCCCGAGGACCTGGAACGCGAGGCCGCCCGGGTCCGCGAACAGGAGGCCGAGCTGGCCGCCGCCCTGGAGGCCGCCGAGCGGGCCCTGGAGGACACCGTCGACCACCGGGCCGAGCTGGAACGGGCCCTCACCGCCGAGGAACGCCGACTCAAGGACGCCGCCCGCGCCCTCGCCGACCGCCGCGAGGGCCTCGCCCGGCTGCACGGCCAGGTCAACGCCGCCCGCTCGCGCGCCGCCTCCGCCCAGGCCGAGATCGACCGGCTCGCCGCCGCCCGCGACGAGGCCGCCGACCGGGCCGTCGCCGCCCAGGAGGAGTACGAGCGGCTCAAGGCCGAGGTCGACGGGCTCGACGCCGCCGACACCGCCCACGGCGAACGGTACGAGGAGGCCCGCCGCGCCCTCGCCGGCGCGGAGACCGCGCTGAGCGCCGCCCGCGAGGCCGCCGCCGACGCCGAGCGCCGCCGGGCCGCCACCCGCGCCCGGCACGACACCCTCGCCCTCGGACTGCGCCGCAAGGACGGCACCGGCGCCCTGCTCTCCGCCGGACTCGCCGGGATCCTCGGCCCGGCCGCCGAACTCCTCACCGTCACCCCCGGATACGAGGTCCCCGTCGCCGCCGCGCTCGGCGCCGCCGCCGACGCCCTCGCCGCCGACGGCCCCGCCGCCGCCGTCGAGGCCCTCCGCCTCCTGCGCAAACAGGACGCCGGCCGCGCCGCCCTGCTCCTCACCGCCGCCGAGCGGCGGGACCCGACGCCGCTGCCCTCCGGCACCGTGCCCGCCGCCGGACTCGTCACCGGACCCGAGGGGCTCGTCGCCGCCGCACGCCGGCTGCTCGACGGCACCGTCGTCGTCGACGGCCTCGACGAGGCCCTGGAACTCGTCCGCGCCCACCCCGGCCTGACCGCCGTCACCGCCGACGGCGACCTGCTCGGCGCCCACCACGCCCAGGGCGGCTCCGCCGGCGCCCCCAGCCTCCTCGAAGTCCAGGCCCAGGTCGACGAGGCCGCCGCCGAACTCGCCGAACTCGCCGTCCGCTGCGAGGAGTCGGCCCGCGCCAAGGAGGAGACCGCCGAACACCGCCGGGCCGCCGCCGCCCGCGTCGAGGAACTCGACGCCCTCCGGCGCACCGCCGAGAAGGAGAAGGCGACCGTCGCCCAGGCCCTCGGCCGGCTCTCCGGCCAGGCCAGGGGAGCGGCCGGCGAGGCCGAACGGACCGCCGCCGCCGTCGCCCGCGCCCAGGAGGCCCTGGAACGCGCCGGCGCCGAGGCCGAAGAGCTGGCCGAACGGCTCCTCGTCGCCGAGGAGACCCCCGCCGAGGAGGAACCCGACACCTCCGTCCGCGACCGGCTCGCCATCGACGGCTCCAACGCCCGCCAGACCGAGATGGAGGCCCGCCTCCAGGTCCGCACCCACGAGGAGCGGGTCAAGGGCCTGGCCGGCCGCGCCGACTCCCTCGACCGGGCCGCCCGCGCCGAACGGGAGGCACGCGCGCGTGCCGAGCAGCGCCGCGCCCGCCTCCGCCACGAGGCCCGCGTCGCCCGCGCCGTCGCCGGCGGAGCCCGTACCCTCCTCGCCCACGCCGAGGTCTCCCTGGAGCGCGCCGAGCGCGAGCGCGCCGCGGCGGCCGCCGCCCGCGCCGACCGCGAGCAGGGCCTCGCCGCGGCCCGTACCCGCGGCCGCGAGCTCAAGACCGAGCTCGACAAGCTCACCGACTCCGTCCACCGCGGCGAGGTCCTGGGCGCCGAGAAGCGGCTGCGGATCGAACAGCTGGAGGCGAAGGCGCTGGAGGAGTTCGGCGTCGAGGCGGGCGCGCTCACCGCCGAGTACGGCCCCGACCAGCCCGTCCCGCCGTCGCCGCCCGCCGAGGGGGAGCCGCCGCCGGAGGACCCGGAGGGCCTCCGCGACCAGCCGCGCCCCTTCATCCGTTCGGAGCAGGAGAAGCGGCTGAAGGCCGCCGAGCGCGCCTTCCAGCAGCTCGGCAAGGTCAACCCGCTGGCCCTGGAGGAGTTCGCCGCCCTGGAGGACCGGCACCGCTTCCTCTCCGAACAGCTGGAGGACCTGAAGAAGACCCGCGCCGACCTGCTCCAGGTCGTCAAGGAGGTCGACCAGCGCGTCGAGCAGGTCTTCACCGAGGCGTACCACGACACCGCCCGCGAGTTCGAGGGCGTCTTCTCCCGCCTCTTCCCCGGCGGCGAGGGCCGGCTGGTCCTCACCGACCCCGACTCCATGCTCACCACCGGCGTCGACGTGGAGGCCCGGCCGCCCGGCAAGAAGGTCAAGCGGCTCTCGCTGCTCTCCGGCGGCGAACGCTCGCTGACCGCCGTGGCGCTGCTCGTCTCCATCTTCAAGGCCCGCCCCAGCCCCTTCTACGTCATGGACGAGGTCGAGGCCGCGCTCGACGACACCAACCTCCAGCGGCTCATCCGGATCATGCGGGAGCTCCAGGAGTCCTCGCAGCTCATCGTGATCACCCACCAGAAGCGGACGATGGAGGTCGCCGACGCGCTGTACGGCGTCTCCATGCAGGGTGACGGCGTCTCGAAGGTGATCAGCCAGCGGCTCCGCTGAAGTGGTGGACCGGCGGAAGGTGTGCGCCACTGGAAGCCCCGGCCGCCCGGCGGGCCCCGGGGAGCCGACAGCGGGACGACCGCCGCACCGAGGAGTCCATGTGACCGACACCGCACAGGCCCCCACGCCGCCGCCGTCCGGAGGCCGGGCGGCGCACCCGGACCACCTCGGCCACGTCATCTTCATCACCGCCTCCGCCGCCATGGGCGGATTCCTCTTCGGCTACGACAGCTCCGTCATCAACGGCGCCGTCGAGGCCATCCGCGACCGCTACGACATCGGCTCCGCGACCCTCGCCCAGGTCATCGCCATCGCCCTGATCGGCTGCGCCATCGGCGCCGCGACCGCCGGCCGGATCGCCGACCGCATCGGCCGCATCCGCTGCATGCAGATCTCCTCCGTCCTCTTCGCGGTCAGCGCCGTCGGCTCCGCCCTGCCCTTCGCCCTCTGGGACCTGGCCCTCTGGCGGATCGTCGGCGGCTTCGCCATCGGCATGGCCTCCGTCATCGGCCCCGCCTACATCGCCGAGGTCGCCCCCGCCGCCTACCGGGGCCGCCTCGGCTCCTTCCAGCAGGCCGCCATCGTCATCGGCATCGCCGTCTCCCAGCTCGTCAACTACGGCATCCTCCAGCTCGCCGACGGCGACCAGCGCGGCGAGATCGGCGGCCTGGAGGCCTGGCAGTGGATGCTCGGTGTGATGGTGGTCCCCGCCCTGCTCTACGGGCTGCTCTCCTTCGCCATCCCCGAGTCCCCCCGCTTCCTCATCTCCGTCGGGCGGACCGAGCGGGCCAAGGAGGTGCTGGCCGAGGTCGAGGGCCACGGCGTCGACCTCGACCGCCGGGTCGCCGAGATCGACCTGGCCATGCGCAGCGAGCACAAGTCCACCTTCAGGGACCTGCTCGCCCCCGGCAGCCGCTTCCGTCTGCTGCCGATCGTCTGGGTCGGCATCGGCCTCTCCGTCTTCCAGCAGCTCGTCGGCATCAACGTCGCCTTCTACTACTCCGCGACGCTCTGGCAGTCCGTCGGCATCGACCCGTCGAGCTCGTTCTTCTACTCCTTCACCACGTCGATCATCAACATCATCGGCACCGTGATCGCGATGGTCCTGGTCGACCGGGTCGGCCGCAAGCCGCTCGCCCTCGTCGGCTCCGTCGGCATGGCGATCGCGCTGGCCTTCGAGGCCTGGGCCTTCTCCGCCGACCTCGTCGACGGCAAACTCCCCGAGACCCAGGGCGTCGTGGCGCTCGTCGCCGCCCACGTCTTCGTGCTCTTCTTCGCCCTCTCCTGGGGCGTGGTCGTCTGGGTCTTCCTCGGCGAGATGTTCCCCAACCGGATCCGCGCCGCCGCCCTCGGCGTCGCCGCCTCCGCCCAGTGGATCGCCAACTGGGTCATCACCGCCAGCTTCCCGTCCCTCTCCGACTGGAACCTCTCCGGCACCTACGTCATCTACACGGTCTTCGCCGTCCTCTCGATCCCCTTCGTGCTCAGGTACGTCAAGGAGACCAAGGGCAAGACCCTGGAGGAGATGGGCTGACGGGTCACCCCCGCAGGCGGGGCAGCACCTCGTCGCAGAACAGGCGCAGGCTCCGCCACCCCTCCTCCACCGGCATCCCCCCGCACAGCGGATGCAGCACCAGGCTCTCCAGACCGAGCCCCGCGCACTCCTCGGGCGTCACCACCCGGTACACGCCCTCCGCCCGCAGCTCCGCCACGTTCGCCGCCGTCGACCGCACCGCCGAGCGGATGTCCTTCGACTGCCAGGAGGCGTAGGTCCGCGCCTCGTGCAGGAAGTGCTCCCCGTACTCCGCCCAGACCCGGTCCGGGTCCTCCGCCACGTGCAGCAGCGGGGTCACCGGCCCCGGCATCATCGTCCAGCCCTCGGTGCCGTACTCCGCGCACCGCTGCCGGTAGTACGTCTCGAGCTCCGGCAGGTGGGCGGAGGGGAAGAACGGCAGCCCGAGCCGGGCCGCCCGCCGCGCCGCCGCCTTCGAGGAGCCCCCGACGAGCAGCAGCGGGTGCGGCCGCGTGAAGGGCCGCGGGGTGACCCGTACCGTACGGCCCCGGTACGTGAAGGGCTCGCCCGTCCAGGCGGCGAGCAGGGTCTCCAGGAGCTCGTCCTGGAGCTTCCCGCGCCGCCCCCAGTCGACCCCGCGCTCCTCGTACTCCTCCGGGCGGTAGCCGATCCCCGCCACCGTCACCAGCCGGCCCCGGCTCAGCAGGTCCAGGACCGCGATGTCCTCCGCGAGCCGCAGCGGGTCGTGCAGCGGGCCGATGATCGCGGAGACCGTGACCGCGATCCTGCGGGTGGCGCCGAAGACCGCGCCGGCGAAGACGAAGGGGGAGGGGAGCCAGTTGTTCTCCACCCCGTGGTGCTCCTCGGTCTGCACGGTGTCCACCCCGTGCCGGTCGGCGTGGGCCGCCATCTCCAGGGCGGCGCGGTACCGCTCCGCGAGGGACTCGGGGGTGGCGCGCGGGTCGACCAGGTTGAACCGTATGACGGTGAATGACATGGGGTCCCCCTCCGTGGTGGATGGCCGACGGAGGGGGGACACTAGCTGACGTAGCGTCAGATTCATATGGCCGTGCGTGACGCGCGGCACTACCGGTCCGGTGTTCCGATACCGGACGGGTTGTGACTCCGCCCACTGGGCTTCCCGTCGGCGTGCGCCGAACGGCGGACCAGCCCGGCCCGTGGGGCTGTGCCCCTTTACGGGGACGACGGCGGGCGCATCGGGTCACGCCATACTGGGAGTCGTTATGGAACTCATCCTTGCTGTAGTCATCGCTCTGGTCGTCGCGGTCGCCGTGACCAGCGGGCTCGTGATCAGCGGTCGCAAGAAGAAGCAGCTGCCGCCGGCCGAACCGCCGTCCACCACGCCGACCATCACCGCTCCGCCCGCCGAGCCGCACGTCGGCGACGAGGCGGAGACGCCGCGGGAAGAACCACGCCGCACCGTCGAGGAGGTCGGCCTCCCCGCCGCCGAGGCCCCGGAGGCCCCCGAGGCCGAGGCCCCGGCCGTCGAGGAGCCCGAGGCCCCCGCCGCGCCCGAGATCGAGGTGCCCGAGCCCACCGCCGGACGCCTCGTCCGCCTCCGGGCCCGGCTCGCCCGCTCCCAGAACTCGCTGGGCAAGGGCCTGCTGACCCTGCTCTCCCGCGAGCACCTCGACGAGGACACCTGGGAGGAGATCGAGGAGACCCTCCTCACCGCCGACGTCGGCGTCGCCCCCACCCAGGAACTGGTCGAGCGGCTCCGCGAGCGCGTCAAGGTGCTCGGCACCCGCACCCCCGACGAGCTGCGCGGCCTGCTCCGCGAGGAGCTGATCGCCCTCCTCGGCGACTACGACCGCACCGTCCACACCGAGAGCCCCGAGGACGTCCCCGGCGTCGTCATGGTCGTCGGCGTCAACGGCACCGGCAAGACCACCACCACCGGCAAGCTCGCCCGCGTCCTCGTCGCCGACGGCAAGTCGGTCGTCCTCGGCGCCGCCGACACCTTCCGCGCCGCCGCCGCCGACCAGCTCCAGACCTGGGGCGACCGGGTCGGCGCCCGCACCGTCCGCGGCCCCGAGGGCGGCGACCCGGCCTCGATCGCGTACGACGCGGTCAAGGAGGGCATCGCCGAGAAGGCCGACGTCGTCCTCATCGACACCGCCGGCCGCCTGCACACCAAGACCGGCCTCATGGACGAGCTCGGCAAGGTCAAGCGCGTCGTCGAGAAGCACGGCCCGCTCGACGAGATCCTCCTCGTCCTCGACGCCACCACCGGCCAGAACGGCCTCATCCAGGCCCGCGTCTTCGCCGAGGTCGTCGACATCACCGGCATCGTCCTGACCAAGCTCGACGGCACCGCCAAGGGCGGCATCGTCGTCGCCGTCCAGCGCGAGCTGGGCGTCCCGGTCAAGCTCGTCGGCCTCGGCGAGGGCCCCGACGACCTGGCCCCCTTCGAGCCGGCCGCCTTCGTCGACGCCCTCATCGGCGACTGACCCGCACCGGCCTCACGGAAGGGCCCCCGCTCCGTCCCGGAGCGGGGGCCCTCGTCGTATCCGCCGTACGGCTAGCCGTGCGTCCGGTGGCACATGTACGCCAGCGTGCCGAGCAGCAGCCGGGCCTGCGGCGGTGCCCCCGCCGTGTCCAGCGTCGGCGGCCGCAGCCAGCGCACCGGGCCGAGCCCGCCCAGCTGCGACGGGGGAGCGGTGATGTGGGTGCCGGGACCCAGGCAGTGCAGATCCAGATCCGCGTCGTCCCAGCCCATCCGGTACAGCAGCCGCGGCAGCTCCTCCGCCGCGCCCGGCGCGACGAAGAACTGCGCCCGGCCGGTCGGCGTCGCGCAGACCGGGCCCAGCGGCAGCCCCATCCGCTCCATCCGGACCAGCGCCCGCCGGCCCGCCGCCTCGGCCACGTCGATCACGTCGAAGGCGCGGCCCACCGGCAGCAGCAGTGCCGCCCCCGGGTACTCGGACCAGGCCTTGGCCGCGTCGTCGAGCCCCGCGCCCGCCGGGACGGGCGGGGCGAAGGAGAGGGGGTGCGCGCCCGGGGCCGTGCAGGCCCGGTCGCCGCAGGAGCACTGGCCGCCCGCGGCCCGTGCGCCGGGCTGGACGTCCCAGCCCCAGAGTCCGGTGTACTCGGCCACCGCTGTGCACTCGGTGGTGCGTGCGCGGCGGCGTGAGCCGGTCCGCATCTCACGAATGCCGCCGATCGTGAAGCCCATGCCCCCTCCAACGGGTCGGACGCGCCGGTGGTTACGAGCCGGAGGATCCCCGTCACTTTCGGTGACGCCGCGCCCGGGGTTCGTCGCCCAGGGTGGCGCACGGTCTCGTACGGGGTGGTGCGCACGGTGGCGCGCGCCTCTTCGCGCTTCCGTCCGCTGATTCCGGTTCGTCGCATGTCAAGTGAATCGCGTGCGGCCCCCGGCGAGTTCATTCGAAGGGGTGGCGAATGGTGGCGTTTCTTGTCACGCCCTCACGGGAGGGGTGATCGTAGGATTACTTTCGGTACCCGAAGCCCGGAGGGGCGTACGCGGGTGGGTATGCCGGAGGCAAGCCGGTTTCCCGTTCGAAGGAGTCGGAACACCGAGCGGGGAGCCGCGGGACGCGGCATTCTGATAGGGGTTCGCACGACAGGCAATCAGGTGGATGGGGGCGTTCCAGTGGGCGGCAACGGCACAGACGGTACGACTGCCGGCAAGCGCCCCAACGAGCGGCTCGGCTCGTGGTTCGTGCGCAGCGGCTGGTCCAAGGGCGAGCTGGCCCGTCAGGTCAACCGCAGGGCCCGCCAGATGGGCGCCCACCACATCTCGACCGACACCTCCCGCGTCCGCCGCTGGCTCGACGGCGAACAGCCCCGCGAACCCATCCCGAGAATCCTCTCCGAGCTGTTCTCCGAGCGCTTCGGTTCCGTCGTCGCCATCGAGGACCTCGGCCTGCGCACCGCCCACCAGACGCCCTCCGTCTCCGGCGTCGACCTGCCCTGGGCCGGACCGCAGACCGTCTCCCTGCTCAGCGAGTTCTCCCGCAGCGACCTCATGCTCGCCCGGCGCGGCTTCCTCGGCTCCTCGCTCCAGCTCGCTGCGGGACCCGCCCTCATCGAGCCCATGCAGCGCTGGCTGGTCCCCACCCCCGTCGGTGAACCGGCCCCCGGCGAGCAGGCGCCCGGCGGCCGCCCCCGCCGGCTCTCCGACATCGAGCTCGACCTCCTCGAATCCACCACCGCCATGTTCCGCAAGTGGGACGCCCAGTGCGGCGGCGGACTGCGTCGCAAGGCCGTCGTCGGCCAGCTCCACGAGGTCACCGACCTCCTCCAGGAGGCCCAGCCGGCCGCCACCGCCAAGCGCCTCTTCACCGTCGCCGCCGAACTCGCCGAACTCGCCGGGTGGATGAGCTACGACGTGGGCCTCCAGCCCACCGCCCAGAAGTACTTCGTCCTCGCCCTGCACGCCGCCAAGGAGGCCGGCGACAAGCCGCTCGGCTCGTACATCCTCTCGTCCATGAGCCGGCAGATGATCCACCTCGGCCGCCCCGACGACGCCCTCGAACTGATCCACCTGGCCCAGTACGGCAGCCGGGACTGCGCCACCCCCCGCACCCAGGCCATGCTGTATGCGATGGAGGCCCGCGCCTACGCCAACATGGGCCAGCCCTCCAAGTGCAAGCGGGCCGTCCGGATGGCCGAGGACACCTTCGCCGACGCCACCTTCGAAGGCGGCCCCGAGCCCGACTGGATCCGCTTCTTCACCGAGGCCGAGCTCAACGGCGAGAACTCCCACTCCTACCGCGACCTCGCCTACGTCGCCGGACGCTCCCCGAGCTACGCCTCGCTGGCCGAGCCCGTCATGGAGCGGGCCGTCGAACTCTTCGAGAAGGACCCCGACCACCAGCGCTCGTACGCCCTCAACCTCATCGGCATGGCCACCGTCCACCTGCTCAAGCGCGAACCCGAGCAGTCCGTCGTCCTCGCCGAGAAGGCCCTCGGGGTCGCCCGCTCCATCCGATCCGAGCGGGTCAACAACCGGCTCCGCAAGACCGTCGACACCGCGGCCCGCGACTTCGGTGACGTCGCCGAGGTCGTCGACCTCACCGACCGTCTCACCCTGCTCCTGCCCGAGTCCGCCGAGGCCGTCTGACCTCTACCGCACGCTCGCGAGAGCCCCACGACCCCGGCCGCGCCGGACGTCCCGTACTGCCCGACTCGGCTCCCCCGCCGCACAGGACACACGGACGCCGACGCGGCCGGTCCGCGTACCGGACGCCCCCTCGTCCGCCCGGTACCGCCCGGAGAGTACGCCCGTTACTTCCCCGTGACCCGGACGTTCACGGTCACGTAACACACCCCCGCCCTTCGTCACTGCGCCGAAACATCGAGCGGCATCGTCGGAAACCGCGCTGCGCGAATCTCTGGGCCATCACCGGCCACCCCTCAGGCCGCCGCTCACCGCCGGCCCCGCCCCGCACAGGCCGCATCCGACGACGAGGAGACGCCGATGGCACCAGCCATCACGACCCTGGCAGCAGACGCCCCCGAGCTGTCCGCCGCCAACACCGGGTTCATGCTCATCTGCTCCGCCCTGGTCATGCTGATGACCCCGGCCCTGGCCTTCTTCTACGGAGGCATGGTCCGCGTCAAGTCCACCCTCAACATGCTGATGATGAGCTTCATCAGCCTCGGGATCGTCACGGTCCTGTGGGTGCTCTACGGCTTCAGCGTCGCCTTCGGCACCGACTCCGGCGGCCTCGTCGGCTGGTCCTCCGACTACCTGGGCCTCAGCGGCATCGGCGTCACCGAGCTCTGGGACGGCTACACCATCCCGGTGTACGTCTTCGCCGTCTTCCAGCTCATGTTCGCCATCCTGACCCCCGCCCTGATCAGCGGCGCCCTCGCCGACCGGGTCAAGTTCACCGCCTGGGCCCTCTTCATCACCCTCTGGGTCACCGTCGTCTACTTCCCCGTCGCCCACTGGGTCTGGGGCGCGGGCGGCTGGCTCTTCGAGATGGGCGTCATCGACTTCGCCGGCGGTACGGCGGTCCACATCAACGCCGGTGCCGCGGCCCTCGGTGTCATCCTCGTCATCGGCAAGCGCGTCGGCTTCAAGAAGGACCCGATGCGCCCGCACAGCCTCCCGCTGGTCATGCTCGGCGCGGGCCTCCTCTGGTTCGGCTGGTTCGGCTTCAACGCCGGCTCGTGGCTGGGCAACGACGACGGCGTCGGCGCCGTGATGTTCGTCAACACCCAGGTCGCCACCGGCGCCGCCATGCTCGCCTGGCTCGCCTACGAGAAGCTCCGCCACGGCTCCTTCACCACCCTCGGCGCGGCCTCCGGCGCCGTCGCCGGCCTCGTCGCCATCACCCCCGCCGGCGGCTCCTGCTCCCCGCTCGGCGCCATCGCCATCGGCGCCATCGCCGGTCTCGTCTGCGCCATGGCCGTCGGCCTCAAGTACAAGTTCGGCTACGACGACTCCCTCGACGTCGTCGGCGTCCACCTCGTCGGCGGTGTCCTCGGCTCCCTCCTCGTCGGCTTCTTCGCCACCGGCGGCGTCCAGTCCGACGCCAAGGGCCTCTTCTACGGCGGCGGCCTGGAGCAGCTCGGCAAGCAGGCCGTCGGCGTCTTCGCCGTCCTCGCCTACTCTCTGGTCGTCTCCGCGATCCTCGCCCTGATCATCGACAAGACCATGGGCATGCGGGTCAGCGAGGACGACGAGGTCTCCGGCATCGACCAGGTCGAGCACGCCGAGACCGCCTACGACTTCAGCGGAGCCGGCGGCGGCGCCTCCGGGCGCAGCACCGCCGTCGCCGCGCCGGTTGCCACGGAGAACAAGAAGGTGGACGCATGAAGCTCATCACCGCGGTCGTGAAGCCGCACCGGCTCGACGAGATCAAGGAGGCCCTCCAGGCCTTCGGGGTCCACGGCCTCACCGTCACCGAGGCCAGCGGGTACGGGCGCCAGCGCGGCCACACCGAGGTCTACCGCGGCGCCGAGTACACCGTCGACCTCGTCCCCAAGATCCGCATCGAGGTCCTGGTCGAGGACGAGGACGCCGAACAGCTCATCGACGTCGTCGTGAAGGCGGCCCGCACCGGCAAGATCGGTGACGGAAAGGTCTGGAGCGTCCCGGTCGAGACCGCCGTCCGTGTCCGCACGGGCGAGCGCGGACCCGACGCGCTCTAGCAGCACGGCCCGGCGGACCCGACGGTCCGCCGGGCCGTTCCCGCAGCCCCATCCGCGAAGAAGGAGCCGCCGGTGACCACCCTCGAACCGCAGGACGCCGCCGAAGAGCAGGGGTGGGGGTCCCCCCTGGGCGAGCGAAGCCGAGAGCTCGGGGGAGGAGGCTACGCGGCGGCCCGCCTGCGGCTCCTCCAGGAGAAGACGCCGTCCGGGCCGGAGCGCCGCACCGCCCTCGCCCGGCTCACCGACGACTGGCTCGCCGGACTCTTCGCCGCCGCCGCACCGCCCCCGGGGGTCGCCCTCGTCGCGGTCGGCGGCTACGGCCGCTCCGAACTCTCCCCGCGCAGCGACCTCGACCTCCTCCTGCTCCACGACGGCACCGCCCCCAAGGAGGCGATCGCCGCCCTCGCCGACCGCCTCTGGTACCCCGTCTGGGACCTCGGACTCGCCCTCGACCACTCCGTCCGCACCCCCGCCCAGGCCCGCGCCACGGCCGCCGAGGACCTCAAGGTCCAGCTCGGCCTCCTCGACGCCCGCCCCCTCGCCGGGGACACCGCGCTCGCCGCCGCCCTGCGCTCCACCGTCCTCGCCGACTGGCGCAACCAGGCCGTCCGCCGCCTCCCCGAGCTCGCCGAACTCTGCCGCGACCGCGCCGAACGCTCCGGCGAACTCCGCTTCCTCCTCGAACCCGACCTCAAGGAGGCCCGCGGCGGCCTCCGCGACGCCCAGGCCCTGCGCGCCGTCGCCGCCTCCTGGCTCGCCGACGCCCCCCGCGACGGCCTCGACACCGCCCGCCGCCGCCTCCTCGACGCCCGCGACGCCCTCCACCTCGCCACCGGCCGCGCCACCGACCGGCTCGCCCTCCAGGAACAGGACGCCGTCGCCGCGGAACTCGGCCTCCTCGACGCCGACACCCTGCTCCGGGGCGTGTACGAGGCCGCCGGCATCGTCAGCTACGCCTCCGACGTCACCTGGCGCGAGGTCGGCCGCGTCCTCAAGGCCCGCTCCGCCCGCCCCCGGTTCCGCTCGCTCCTCGGCGGCGGCCGGACCGGCGCCGGGAAACAGCCGGTGGAGCGCACCCCGCTCGCCGAGGGCGTCGTCGAGATGGACGGCGAGGCCGTCCTCGCCCTCTCCGCGCGGCCCGAACGCGACCCCGCCCTCCCGCTGCGCGCCGCGGCCGCGGCCGCCCAGCACGGCCTGCCGCTCTCGCCGCACGCCGTCCGCAGGCTCGCCGCCACGGCCGGACCGCTGCCCGTGCCGTGGCCCGCCGAGGCCCGCGAGGCCCTCGTCACCCTCCTCGGGGCCGGCGCCTCCGCCGTACCCGTCTGGGAGGCCCTGGAGGCCGAAGGACTCGTCACCCGCCTGCTGCCCGACTGGGAGCGCGTCCGCCACCGCCCGCAGCGCAACCCCGTCCACACCTGGACCGTCGACCGCCACCTCGTCGAGACCGCCGTGCGCGCCGCCTCCCTCACCCGCCGCGTCGGCCGCCCCGACCTCCTCCTCGTCGCCGCCCTCCTCCACGACATCGGCAAGGGCTGGCCCGGCGACCACTCCGTCGCCGGCGAGACCATCGCCCGCGACCTCGCCGCCCGCGTCGGCTTCGACCGCACCGACACGGCCACCGTCGCGACCCTCGTCCGCCACCACCTCCTCCTCGTCGAGACCGCCACCCGCCGCGACCTCGACGACCCCGCCACCGTGCAGTCGGTCGCCACCGCCGTCGGCACCGTCGGCACCCTCGAACTCCTCCACGCCCTCACCGAGGCCGACGCCCTCGCCACCGGACCCGCCGCCTGGTCCGCCTGGCGCGCCTCCCTCGTCGCCGACCTCGTCAAACGGGTCTCCGGCGTCCTCGCCGGCCAGCCCCTGCCCGACCCCGAGGCCGCCGCCCCCAGCGCCGAACAGGAACGGCTCGCCGTCGAGGCCCTGCGCACCGGCGAACCCGCCCTCACCCTCCACACCCGCGACGAGCAGCCCCTCGACCCCGACGGACCCGAGCCCGTCGGCGTCGAACTCGTCATCGCCCTCCCCGACCAGCCCGGCGTCCTGCCCGCCGTCGCCGGCGTCCTCGCCCTCCACCGGCTCACCGTCCGCGCCGCCGACCTGCGCGCCGTGGACCTCCCCGCCGAACTCGACGCGGGCCCCGGATCCGTCCTCGTCCTCGACTGGCGGGTCGCCGCCGAGTACGGCTCCCTGCCCCAGGGCCACCGGCTCCGCGCCGACCTGCTGCGCGCCCTCGACGGCTCCCTCGACATCCCCGCCCGGCTCGCCGAGCGCGAGGCCGCCTACCCGCGCCGCCGCGGCGTCCAGGCCCCGCCGCCCCGCGTCACCGTCGCCCCCGCCGACTCCCGCCTCGCCACCGTCCTGGAGGTCCGCGCCCAGGACGCCCCCGGCCTGCTCCACCGGATCGGCCGCGCCCTGGAGGGAGCGGCGGTACGGGTCCGCAGCGCCCACGTCTCCACGCTCGGCGCCAACGCCGTCGACACCCTGTACGTGACCCGCCCCGACGGCTCCCTCCTGCCGGACGAGGAGGCGATCGACCTGGCGCGGGCGCTGGAGGCGGCGCTGGCGTGACGAGGGCCTCGCCGGCCCAATCCGACGGGCAAGGCCAGGGGTGTCCCGGGGCCGGATACCCTGGGTGGCGACCATCCGCCCCGACCCGAGGATCGCGACCACCGTGTTCGATACGCTTTCCGACCGCCTCAGCGCGACTTTCAAGTCCCTCCGGGGCAAAGGCCGCCTCTCCGAGCAGGACATCGACAGCGCGGCCCGGGAAATCCGTATCGCCCTCCTCGAGGCCGACGTCGCCCTGCCGGTCGTCCGCGCGTTCATCAAGAACGTCAAGGAGCGGGCCCTCGGCGCCGAGGTCTCCAAGGCGCTGAACCCCTCGCAGCAGGTCATCAAGATCGTCAACGACGAGCTGATCTCGATCCTGGGCGGCGAGACCCGCCGGCTGCGGTTCGCCAAGACCGCGCCCACCGTGATCATGCTCGCCGGTCTCCAGGGTGCCGGTAAGACCACCCTCGCCGGAAAGCTCGGCCTCTGGCTGAAGGGGCAGGGCCACTCGCCGCTGCTCGTCGCCTGCGACCTCCAGCGCCCCAACGCGGTCAACCAGCTCTCGGTCGTCGCCGACCGCGCGGGCGTCGCCTTCTACGGCCCGCAGCCCGGCAACGGCGTGGGCGACCCGGTCCAGGTCGCCAAGGACTCGATCGAGTACGCCCGGTCGAAGATGTACGACATCGTCGTCGTCGACACCGCCGGCCGCCTCGGCATCGACCAGGAGCTGATGCAGCAGGCCGCGGACATCCGCGATGCCGTCAGCCCCGACGAGATCCTCTTCGTCGTCGACGCGATGATCGGTCAGGACGCGGTCAACACCGCCGAGGCCTTCCGCGACGGCGTCGGCTTCGACGGCGTCGTCCTCTCCAAGCTCGACGGCGACGCCCGCGGTGGTGCCGCGCTCTCCATCGCGCACGTCACCGGCAAGCAGATCATGTTCGCCTCCAACGGCGAGAAGCTGGACGAGTTCGACGCGTTCCACCCGGACCGCATGGCGTCCCGCATCCTCGGCATGGGCGACATGCTGTCGCTCATCGAGAAGGCCCAGCAGACCTTCGACGAGGAAGAGGCCGCCAAGATGGCCTCGAAGCTCGCGTCGAAGAAGGGCCAGGACTTCACCCTGGACGACTTCCTCGCCCAGATGGAGCAGGTCCGCAAGATGGGCTCCATCAGCAAGCTCCTCGGCATGCTGCCCGGCATGGGGCAGATGAAGGAGCAGATCGCCAACATCGACGAGCGGGACGTGGACCGTACCGCCGCCATCATCAAGTCGATGACCCCGGCCGAGCGCCAGGACCCGACCATCATCAACGGCTCCCGCCGCGCCCGTATCGCCAAGGGTTCCGGCGTCGAGGTCAGCGCCGTGAAGGGCCTGGTCGAGCGGTTCTTCGAGGCCCGCAAGATGATGTCCCGCATGGCCCAGGGCGGCGGCCTGCCCGGCATGCCCGGCATCCCGGGCATGGGCGGCGGCCCCGGCCGGCAGAAGAAGCAGGTCAAGCAGGCCAAGGGCAAGCGCAAGAGCGGCAACCCGATGAAGCGGAAGGCCGAGGAGCAGGCCGCCCAGGAGAAGCGGGAGCAGGCCCAGCAGGGCGGCGCCTTCGGGCTGCCGGGCGCCGGCCAGGGCCCGCAGGACTTCGAGCTGCCGGACGAGTTCAAGAAGTTCATGGGCTGACCCCCGTCGGCCGGAGGGGCCCGGGGCGGTTTCGTGTCATCGAAACCGCCCCGGGCCCCTTTTCGTCCACCCGGACCACCCGGAATGCCGCCTTGATCCCGTTCTCCGATACTGGGGCCACTGCCGCCCCGAGGAGAGCGACGTGGCCAACCCCGTACCCCCGCGCGACCGGACCGACCAGCCCTGGCGCTCGGAAGGGGCGCCGCCGCCCCCGCCGCAGAAGAAGAAGATGCCCGGAGGCTGGGGCGGCCTCATCCTCACCGCGCTCGCCGTCTACCTGATCGCCAACCTCGTGCTGTCGTTCTTCAACGAGGGCGACGGGCCGACGATCTCGTACACCGAGTTCAGCAAGCAGGTCACCGCCGGGAACGTCACCAAGATCTACTCCAAGGGCGACGCCATCCAGGGGCAGCTGAAGGACAAGCAGCCCGTGCCCGACGGCAAGGGCGACTACACCAAGTTCCAGACCCAGCGCCCGGCCTTCGCCGACGACGACCTGTGGGCGCAGCTGACCCAGCAGAAGGTCACCGTCACCGCCGAGCCCGTGGTGCAGGAACGTTCCTTCTTCGCCAATCTGCTGCTCTCCCTCGCCCCGATGCTCCTCCTCGTCCTCCTCTGGGTCTTCATCGCCCGCAGGATGAGCTCCGGCATGGGCGGAGCCGGCGGGATGCTCGGCCGCAAGCAGCCGCCGAAACCGGTCGAGGTGGAGGGCGGCAAGCGCACCACCTTCGCCGACGTCGCCGGCATCGACGAGGTGGAGGGCGAGCTCAACGACGTCGTCGACTTCCTGAAGAACCCGCAGGCCTACCGCGAGATGGGTGCCAAGATGCCCCGCGGTGTCCTCCTCGCGGGCCCGCCCGGCACCGGCAAGACCCTCCTCGCGCGGGCCGTCGCGGGCGAGGCCGGGGTGCCCTTCTTCTCGGCCTCCGCCTCCGAGTTCATCGAGATGATCGTCGGCGTCGGCGCCTCCCGCGTCCGCGAGCTCTTCGCCGAGGCCCGCAAGGTCGCCCCCGCGATCATCTTCATCGACGAGATCGACACCATCGGCCGGGCCCGCGGCGGCGGCTCCGGCATGGGCGGCCACGACGAGCGCGAACAGACCCTCAACCAGATCCTCACCGAGATGGACGGCTTCACCGGCTCCGAGGGCGTCATCGTCCTCGCCGCCACCAACCGCGCCGACGTCCTCGACCCCGCCCTCACCCGCCCCGGCCGCTTCGACCGGATCGTCCACGTCAACCCGCCCGACCGCGGCGGCCGCGAGGCCATCCTCAAGATCCACACCCGGCAGATCCCGCTCGCCAAGGACGTCGACCTGGAGCAGGTCGCCCGCACCACCCCCGGCATGACCGGCGCCGAACTCGCCAACCTCGCCAACGAGGCCGCCCTCCTCGCCGTCAAGCGCGAACAGAGGGCCGTCACCCAGTCCGACCTCTCCGACGCCCTGGAGAAGGTCCAGCTCGGCGCCGAACGCCCCCTCGTCATGCCCGAGGAGGAACGCCGCCGCACCGCCTACCACGAGAGCGGCCACGCCCTCCTCGGCATGCTCCAGCCCGGCGCCGACCCCGTCCGCAAGATCACCATCGTGCCGCGCGGCCGCGCCCTCGGCGTCACGTTGTCCACACCCGACGCCGATAAGTACGCCTATACGGAGGAGTACCTGCGCGGCCGGATCATCGGCGCCCTCGGCGGCATGGCGGCCGAGCAGGTCGTCTTCGGCGTCATCACCACCGGCGCCGAGAGCGATCTGGAGCAGGTCACCACCATCGCCCGCGGCATGGTCGGCCGCTGGGGCATGAGCGAGACCGTCGGCCGGCTCACCGCCATCCCGAGCGACGCCCAGCAGGCGTACGGCCTCTCCGCCGCCCCCTCGACCCTCGACACCGTCGACGCCGAGATGCGCCGCATCGTCGACGAGTGCTACGAGGACGCCGTCCGCCTCCTGAACGAGAACCGCGACAAGCTCGACGCCCTCTCCGCCGCCCTCCTGGCCGGCGAGACCCTGGAGGAGGACGCGGCCTACCGCGCGGCCGGCATCGAGCGCCCCGACCCGAACGCCCCCGAGCCCGGAGTGGGCCCCAACCCCGAGCGCCCGCCCGCCTGAGCCGCACCGCCTCCCGGGGCGGCCGGGGCACGCGCGCGATCCGGAAGAGACGGCCTAGGGCACGCGCGCGATGACGTACCGGAAGACGTTCGGCATCCACACCGTGCCGTCGGCACGCCGGTAGGGCGCCAGGGCCTCCTCGATCTCCTTCTCCACCCGGGAGGGGTCGGAGGCCCGCACCGCCGCGTCGAAGGCCCCGGTGGAGAGCAGCCCGCGCACGGCGCTGGCCTCGTCCGCGTACCCGAAGGGACAGGCGACCCGGCCGTCGCCCACCGGCCGCAGCCCGGCCCGGACGGCGAGCGCCCCCAGGTCGGTACGGGGGGAGGGGCGCCGGTCCGCCAGCCGGTCCGCGAGCCGCAGCAGCGGCTCCGTCGCGCACCGCTCCGGCGGCCCCCAGCCGGCCAGCACCACCGCCGTGCCGCGTTGCGCCGCCCGGGTGAGCCCGTCCGGCACGAAGGCGGTCCGGTCGGCCGCGTGGAAGGCGGTGATCACGTCGTACGGGCCGTCCTCCGGGACGCCGGAGGTGACCGCCACGGAGTCGGGCAGACGGGTTCTGGCCAGTTCCACGCGCGCGTGGTCCGCCTCCGCCCCGGCGGCCAGGGCGCCCCGGGCCGCCGCCATCAGCAGCGCCAGACCGGTCCCGCAGTCCAGGCCGAGCAGGCGGGTGCCCGGGCCCACGCCGAGGCGTTCGTGGACCGCCTCGTAGAGCGGGACGAGCATCCGTTCCTGGATCTCGGCCCAATCGCGCGCGGGGTGGTGCGGGACGAGCGTAGGTGTCATGGATCAGGCCCCAATCCGTGCCGGACGACAGCCCCCCGTAGTCAGGGAACTGCGCTTCGCGCCCGGCGTCCAGTGCTCGGGCCGGACGACCGGGGGCGAGTTCGGGCCACACACCCCGCGAGGGCGACGGCGAAGCCGGGGGTCGGTGCCCGAAGTCGGGCACCGACCCGGTAAGGTCCCCTCCCGCAAGGGCCGGGCGTGCGTGAGGTGACCGCGCGCCGGGGCGTATGCGCCCTGTGCACCAGCTGTGGACGCCTGGGTACCGACTGACGGGTACGTGCAAAATATTTGAGTTGCCCCGGAATGGAACCCGGAGGGGATCCAGCTCGTTGTACCCGACGTGAGCACGACACCACCTGTCCTCGCCGCAGAGCTGGCGCAGGCGTGGGCCGACATTCAGCGGCACCACCCCGAGCTGCCGGACCTCGCCGCGCCCGAGTCCCTGATCGGAGAGTCCTCGTCCGCCTGTGGCGCCGAGCTCTCCTTCGAGCGACTGCTCCACGAGGCAGTCCACGGCATCGCCGCCGCCCGGGGTGTCCGCGACACCTCCCGCGCCGGCCGCTACCACAACCGCAGATTCCTGGCGATCGCCGAGGAGATGGGCCTCGACCATCCCGAGGAGCCGCACGCCAGCAGCGGCTTCTCCCTGGTCACGCTCAACCCCGAGGCGAAGCGCCGGTACCGGCCCACCATCGAGCGGCTGCAGCGCGCGCTCAAGGCCCACACCGTCGCCACCGCCGCCGACACCAAGCGCTCCTTCCGCGGACCGGCCGCCCGGCACGGCTCCTCGGGCGGCGGCGTCCGCGTCAAGGCCGTCTGCGACTGCGGGCGCAACGTGCGCGTGGTGCCCTCGGTGCTGGCCCAGGCCCCGATCGTCTGCGGAGGCTGCGGCAAGCCGTTCCGGATCCCCGAGACGGTCGGCGCCGTCGGCTGACCTGGCGGCGAGCGGTGCGGCGGCGTGTGGCACAATGGACAGCTGTACTCGACAGTCGCACAGGACCCCTCTCTCCTCCGGCTGACGCGTCCATCGGGCACCCGAGTACCGCAACCCCACGTGGCATCTCAAGTGCCCAACCACGTCAAGACCAGGAGACACCACTCCAGTGGCAGTCAAGATCAAGCTCAAGCGCCTCGGCAAGATTCGCCAGCCGCACTACCGCATCGTCGTCGCCGACTCGCGCACCCGCCGTGACGGCCGCGCGATCGAGGAGATCGGCCTCTACCACCCGACGTACAACCCGTCGCGTATCGAGGTCGACTCCGAGCGTGCGCAGTACTGGCTCTCCGTCGGCGCCCAGCCGACCGAGCCCGTCCTCGCCATCCTGAAGCTCACCGGCGACTGGCAGAAGCACAAGGGCCTTCCCGCCCCGGAGAAGCCGCTGCTCGCCCCGGCGACCAAGGAAGAGAAGCGCGCTTCCTTCGACGAGTTCGCCAAGGCTCTCGAGGGTGCCGAGGACAAGGGTGAGGCCATCACCCCGAAGGCCAAGAAGGCGAAGGCGGACGAGGCCGAGGCCGAGTCCACCACCGAGGCCTGATCATGCTCGAGGAGGCTCTCGAGCACCTCGTGAAGGGCATCGTCGACAACCCCGACGACGTGCAGGTCGCCTCGCGCAACCTGCGTCGCGGCCGCGTGCTGGAGGTCCGGGTCCACCCCGACGACCTCGGCAAGGTGATCGGCCGCAACGGCCGCACCGCGCGTGCGCTGCGCACCGTCGTGGGCGCCATCGGCGGTCGTGGCATCCGCGTCGACCTCGTCGACGTGGACCAGGTCCGCTGAAAGTTTGACACCGGCACGGGCCGGGGAGGGCAGACCGCCCACCCCGGCCCGTTGCCGTACGACAGGAAGAGTTCACCAGTGCAGTTGGTAGTCGCGCGGATCGGCCGCGCCCACGGGATCAGGGGCGATGTCACCGTGGAGGTGCGCACCGACGAGCCCGAACTGCGGCTCGGCCCCGGCGCCGTCCTGCTCACCGACCCGGCCTCCGCCGGTCCGCTGACCATCGAGTCCGGCAAGGTGCACAGCGGCCGGCTGCTGCTCCGCTTCGAGGGCGTCCGCGACCGCAACGCCGCCGAGGCGCTCCGCAACACCCTCCTCATCGCCGAGGTCGACCCGGCGGAACTCCCCGAGGAGGAGGACGAGTACTACGACCACCAGCTCGTCGACCTCGACGTGGTCCTCGCCGACGGCACCGTCATCGGCGCCATCACCGAGATCTCCCACCTGCCCTCGCAGGACCTGTTCATCGTCGAGCGGCCCGACGGGACCGAGCTGATGATCCCCTTCGTCGAGCAGATCGTCACCGAGATCGACCTGGAGAACCAGCGGGCCGTCATCGACCCGCCGCCCGGCCTCATCGACGACCGCGCCGAGATCGCCTCCGCCCGCGACGCCGACGACGCCGACGACGCCGACGACGCCGACGACGCCGAAGAGGGCGAAGAGGGCGATCAGGCATGAGGCTCGACGTCGTCACGATCTTCCCCGAGTACCTCGAACCGCTGAACGTCTCCCTCGTCGGCAAGGCACGCGCGCGTGGACAGCTCGACGTCCACGTCCACGACCTGCGGCAGTGGACCCACGACCGGCACAACACCGTCGACGACACCCCGTACGGCGGCGGCCCCGGCATGGTCATGAAGACCGAGCCCTGGGGCGAGGCCCTCGACCAGACGCTCGCCGACGGCTACGACGCCGGCGCCCACGGCCCCGTCATCGTCGTCCCCACGCCCAGCGGCCGCCCCTTCACCCAGGAACTCGCCGTCGAGCTCTCCGAGCGGCCCTGGCTGATCTTCACCCCGGCCCGCTACGAGGGCATCGACCGCCGCGTCATGGACGAGTACGCCACCCGCATGCCCGTCTACGAGGTCTCCATCGGCGACTACGTGCTCGCCGGCGGCGAGGCCGCCGTCCTGGTGATCACCGAGGCCGTCGCCCGGCTGCTCCCCGGGGTCCTCGGCAACGCCGAGTCGCACCGCGACGACTCCTTCGCCCCCGGCGCCATGGCCAACCTCCTCGAAGGCCCCGTCTACACCAAGCCCCCGGAGTGGCGCGGTCACGCCATCCCCGAGGTGCTGGTCAGCGGCCACCATGGCAAGATCGCCCGCTGGCGCCGCGACGAGGCCTTCCGGCGCACCGCCGCCAACCGGCCCGACCTCATCGAGCGCTGCGACCCCTCCGCCTTCGACAAGAAGGACCGCGAGACCCTCTCGATCCTCGGCTGGGCCCCCGAGCCCGGCGGCCGATTTTGGCGCAGGGTCGAGGGCGTGGAAGAATAGGCGACTGCCGTCCGTCCGGCGCGCGCCCCTGCCACAGGGGGAGCCGCCCGCCACTCGACAGGACGGCATCCCCATGATTCGTACGTCACCGCTGATGGCCTGTGGCATCGGCGAGGAAAGAGACCTCCATGGCCTCCCTGCTCGACCAGGTGAACGCGGCTTCGCTCCGCTCCGACCTGCCCGCCTTCCGTCCCGGCGACACCGTGAACGTCCACGTGCGCGTCATCGAGGGCAACCGCTCGCGTATCCAGCAGTTCAAGGGCGTCGTCATCCGCCGCCAGGGCTCCGGCGTCTCCGAGACCTTCACCGTCCGCAAGGTCTCCTTCTCCGTCGGCGTCGAGCGCACCTTCCCGGTGAACAGCCCGATCTTCGAGAAGATCGAGCTCGTCACCCGCGGTGACGTCCGTCGCGCCAAGCTCTACTACCTCCGTGAGCTGCGCGGCAAGGCCGCCAAGATCAAGGAGAAGCGCGACAACTGAGCTTCGGCTCACCGCTCGCGCGAGGCTTCACACTCCACGTACAGGCGGGCCGGATAGGCTCACCCCCCGATGGACACCGAAGCACAGCACACGGAGCGCGACCCCTCCTCCCCGGCGGAATCCCCAGTGGATCCCGCGTCGGAGGACGGGTCGCGCTCCGTGCGCGTTTCCGGCCGCGCCGGACCCTCCTGGCGCAGGACGGGGCTGGTCGGCGCCGCCTGTGTGGTCTTCCTGCTGCTGCTCAGCCACTTCGTCGCCCAGCCGTTCCTGATCCCCAGCGGCTCCATGGAACCCACCCTCCAGGTCGGGGACCGGATCCTGGTCAACAAACTGGCGTACCGTTTCGGCAATGAGCCGCGCCGCGGTGACGTCGTGGTCTTCGACGGCACCGGATCCTTCGTCCGGGAGGAGCCGGCGGGCAACCCCGTCACGGGTCTGCTGCACGACGCGGCGGCCGCCCTCGGGCTCGCGGCGCCCGACGAGACCGACTTCGTGAAGCGGGTCGTCGGCGTCGGCGGCGACCGGGTCGTCTGCTGCGACGAGGACGGCCGGATCACCGTCAACGGCGGCCGCGTCCAGGAGCCGTACCTCACGCCCGGCGACCGGCCCTCCGACGTCCCCTTCGACATCGTCGTGCCCCCGGGCACCCTCTGGGTGATGGGCGACCACCGCAGCCAGTCCAGCGACTCCCGCGACCACCTCGGCAGCCCCGGCGGCGGCGTGGTCCCCGTCGACAAGGTCGTCGGCCGCGCCGACTGGATCGTCTGGCCCTTCGGCCGCTGGACCACCGTGCCCGAGACCGACGCGTACGACTCCGTACCGGCGCCGCCCGCCGGCGGGCACCCCTTCGGGCCGCGGGAGAGCGGGTGGGGGAGCGGGCGGGAGAGCGCACCGGGGAGCGGGCGGGAGAGCGCACCGGGGAGCGGGCAGGACGGCGGTCAGGGGAGCGCGCGGGGGAGCGGGCATGGGTAGCCGCGGCCGGCCGCGGGCGGGCACCGGGCCGGAGGAGGCGCCGACGGCGCCGCCCGGCCGCGCCGAACGCCGCCGGCTGGCCCGCCGGGTCCAGCGCCGCCGCCGGCGCTCCGCGATCCGCGAGATCCCCATCCTCGTCGGCGTCGCCGTGCTGATCGCGCTCGTCCTCAAGACCTTCCTCGTCCAGGCCTTCGTCATCCCGTCCGGCTCCATGGAGCAGACGATCCGGATCCACGACCGGGTCCTGGTCGACAAGCTCACCCCGTGGTTCGGCTCGAAGCCGCAGCGCGGGGACGTCGTCGTCTTCAAGGACCCCGGCAGCTGGCTCCACCAGGAGACCGCCCCCGCCGCCGAGGACCCCGTCGGGATCAAGCAGCTCAAGCAGGCGCTGACCTTCATCGGACTGATGCCCTCGGCCGACGACCGGGACCTCATCAAGCGGGTGATCGCGGTCGGCGGCGACACCGTCCGCTGCTGCGGCAAGGACGGCCGGATCACCGTCAACGGCGTGCCGCTGGACGAGCCGTACCTCAACCCCGGGGACAAGCCGTCCACGATCCCCTTCGACGTGAAGGTCCCCGAGGGCCGCGTCTTCGTCCTCGGCGACCACCGCTCCGACTCCGCCGACTCGCGCTACCACCTCGACGAGCCCGGCCGGGGCACCATCGCCGAGGAGCAGGTCGTGGGCCGCGCCGTGGTGATCGCCTGGCCGCTCGGACACTGGCGCGGCCTGGAGGAGCGGGAGACCTTCGCCGCCGTGCCGGACGGACGTACGACCTCCGGGACCGCGCTCGGCATGTCGCATAGTGTGTCCACGCGGAACGTGAACGGAATGCCCTGGCCGCCGACCCCTGCGGAACTCCTGCTCGTTATGGGAGTGGCGGGCCTGTCCCTGTTCCGGGACGGGCAGTTGCACGGAGTGAGGAGTGGATGTGGGGGAAGTGGCCGTCGGCGCACGTTCCGGACACGACGGGCCCGAGGACAGGGCCGACGGGGCCAGAGGTGAGAACGTGACGGAAGAGAACAACAGCGGCGGCGGGACGTCGCCGTCCGGCGACGACCGGCCGGAGCACGGCGACGGGGCCGAGGGCACCGACGGTGCCGAGGGGACGGGGGCGCGGCCCAGGAAGCAGCGGTCCTTCTGGAAGGAGCTGCCGCTCCTCATCGGCATCGCGCTGATCCTCGCCCTGCTGATCAAGACCTTCCTGGTGCAGGCGTTCTCGATTCCCTCGGAATCGATGATGAACACCCTGAAGAAGGGCGACCGGGTCCTCGTCGACAAGCTGACGCCGTGGTTCGGCTCCGAGCCCGAGCGCGGCGAGGTCGTCGTCTTCCACGACCCGGGCGGCTGGCTGGAGACCGCGGAGACCCCCAAGCCGAACGCGATCCAGAAGTTCCTCAGCTTCATCGGCCTCATGCCGTCCGCCGAGGAGAAGGACCTCATCAAGCGGGTCATCGCGGTCGGCGGCGACACCGTCTCCTGCAAGGAGGGCGGCAAGGTCGTCCTCAACGGCAAGGAACTCGACGAGACCGCCTACCTCTACCCCGGCTCCGTGCCCTGCCAGGACTCCTTCGGCCCGATCAAGGTCCCCGAGAACCGCATCTGGGTCATGGGCGACAACCGGCAGAACTCGCTCGACTCCCGCTTCCACCAGGAGCTCCCGGGCGGCGGCACCATCGCCGACGACCAGGTCGTCGGCCGGGCCGTCGTCGTCGCCTGGCCCCTCACCCGCTGGGCGACCCTGCCGGTCCCGGACGTCTTCGACCAGCCCGGACTCGACCAGGCCGCTGCCGCCGCGCCGGCCATGGCCCCGGCGGCGGCCGGCCTCGCCGGAGCGCTCCCGCTGGTGCTCTGGCGCCGCAGGAAGCGCTCCACGCGCCATACCGCCGAGTAGCTTCGCGCGGGTAGGGTGCCGTCCCAGATCGTCGACGGACCTCTGGGGTGCACATGGGCGCAGCGAACAAGAAGACCGACGGCCGCGGCCGTCTCGGCAGCGTGCTGTCGGGACTCGCCGTGGCCGTCGGCTGTCTGCTCTTCCTCGGCGGCCTCGCCGCGGGAGCCGTGCTCTACCGGCCGTACTCGGTGCCCACCGGCTCCATGGCCCCCACCCTGGAGACCGGCGCCAAGGTCCTCGCCCAGCGCGTCGACGGCGCCGAGGTGCGACGCGGTGACGTCGTCGTCTTCGAAGACCCGCTGTGGGGCGGCGCGACCATGGTCAAGCGGGTCGTCGGCATCGGCGGCGACACCGTCGCCTGCTGCGGCACCGACGGCCGGCTCACCGTCAACGGCACCCCGATCGACGAGCCGTACCTGGGCGCCCAGTCGGGCGGCCCCGGCGGGGTCGTCCCCGAGGAGTTCAGCGCCACCGTCCCCGAGGGCAGCCTCTTCCTCCTCGGCGACGACCGCACCATCTCGCTCGACTCCCGCAGCCACCTGGACGACGCGGCCCAGGGCTCGGTGCCCCGCTCCGCCGTCGTCGCCCGCGTCGACTCCGTGGTCTGGCCGCTCTCCGTCGGCGGCCTCGTCGAACGCCCGGCGGCCTTCGCCGCCCTGCCCGGCGGCGTCTCGACCCCCGGCCCCGTCGCCCTCCTCCTCACCGCCGTCGGCGTCGGTGCCGCCCTGATCCTGGGCGGCGCCGCCTACGGCCCGGTGGCCGACCGGATGGGCGGGCGGGGCAAGGGAGCGCGCGAGAAGGTGAAGGCATGACGGAGGGCCCGGGCGGTACGGGCGAGGCCGGGCGCGAGGTGCGGCAGGTCGCGCGGGTGATCCTGCTCGACCCCGACGACCGCGTGCTGCTCATGCACGGACACGAACCCGACGACCCCGGCGACACCTGGTGGTTCACGCCCGGCGGCGGCCTCGAAGGCGACGAGACCCACGCGCAGGCCGCCCTGCGCGAGCTCGCCGAGGAGACCGGTCTCACCGACGTCGAACTCGGCCCCGTCCTCTGGCTGCGGCGCTGCTCCTTCCCCTTCGCCGGCCGCCGCTGGGACCAGGACGAGCGGTACTACCTCGCCCGCACCCGTCACACCGGCCCCGTGCCCGGCCCCCAGGCCCTCACCGAGCTGGAGACGCGCAGTCTCTCCGGCCTGAGATGGTGGACCTCCGCCGAACTGTCGGCGGCACATGAGACCGTGTACCCCATCAGGCTCGCCGAGCTGCTGCGCACGCTGCTCGACGAGGGACCCCCGAGCACGCCCGTCGTCCTCGCCCCGGAAATCGTGTAGGGGCACGGCCCGGCTGGCGCACAATAGGGGGACGCACGGCTGAAGGGGAACATGCCATGAGCGCCGAGGACCTCGAGAAGTACGAGACCGAGATGGAGCTGAAGCTCTACCGGGAGTACCGCGACGTCGTCGGGCTGTTCAAATACGTGATCGAGACCGAGCGGCGCTTCTACCTCACCAACGACTACGAGATGCAGGTGCACTCGGTCCAGGGCGAGGTCTTCTTCGAGGTCAGCATGGCCGACGCCTGGGTCTGGGACATGTACCGGCCGGCCAGGTTCGTCAAGCAGGTCCGCGTCCTCACCTTCAAGGACGTCAACATCGAGGAACTCAACAAGAGCGACCTCGAACTGCCCGGCAGCTGAACTCCGCTCGCCTCACCCGTGTGAGTGACGCGGTTCCCCGGGACCGCCCACTCGTCCACAGCCCCGCACACGCCCAGGACCACCTCCGTCACAGTCGGTGACGGAGGTGGTCCCATGAACGCGACCCAAGCACTCGGACGGTACGGAGAAGAGCTGGCGGCCCGCCGGCTCACCGAGACCGGCCTGCGCATCCTCGCCCGCAACTGGCGCTACGGCCGCGCGGGAGAGATCGACATCGTCGCCCGCGACGGCGACACCCTCGTCATCTGCGAGGTCAAGACCCGCCGCATCGGCGACTTCGAACACCCCATGGCCGCCGTCACCCCCGACAAGGCGGCCCGGCTCCGGCACCTCGCCGCCTGCTGGCTCGACCACACCGGCACCCCGCCGCCCGCCGGCGGCGTCCGCGTCGACCTCGTCGGCATCGTCCTGCCCCGCCGCGGCGCCCCCGTCCTCACCCACGCCCGGGGGGTGGCCTGAGATGGGCTTCGCCCGCACCTGCTCCGTCGCCCTCGTCGGCGTCGAGGGCGTCGTCGTCGAGGTCCAGGCCGACCTCGAATCCGGCGTCGCCGCCTTCACCCTGGTCGGCCTCCCCGACAAGAGCCTCAGCGAGAGCCGCGACCGCGTCCGCGCCTCCGTCGTCAACTCCGGCGCCGAATGGCCCCAGAAGAAGCTCACGGTCGGCCTCAGCCCCGCGTCGGTCCCGAAATCCGGCAGCGGCTTCGATCTCGCCGTGGCCGCCGCCGTGCTCGGGGCGGCCGAGCGCATCGACCCCCGCTCCATCGCCGATCTCGTCCTCATCGGCGAACTCGGCCTCGACGGACGCGTCCGACCCGTCCGCGGCATCCTCCCGGCCGTCCTCGCCGCCGCCGACGCCGGCTACCACCAGGTCGTCGTCCCCGAGCAGACCGCCGGAGAGGCCGCCCTCGTCCCCGGCGTCTCCGTCCTCGGCGTCCGCACCCTGCGCCAGCTCATCGCCGTCCTCGCCGGCGAACCCGTCCCCGACGAGGACCCCGCCGAGGCCGGCCGGCCCGACGCCATGCTCGCCGGACTCCTCGTCCCCGGCGCCGGCACCGGCACCGGTCTGGCCGCCGACCCGGGCGAAGGGCCCGACCTCGCCGACGTCGCCGGCCAGCACACCGCCCGCCGCGCCCTGGAGATCGCCGCCGCCGGCGGCCACCACCTGCTCCTCACCGGACCACCCGGCGCCGGCAAGACCATGCTCGCCGAACGGCTCCCCGGCATCCTCCCGCCCCTCACCCGCCAGGAATCCCTCGAAGTCACCGCCGTCCACTCCGTCGCCGGCATCCTCCCGCCCGGCGAACCCCTCGTCCGCCGCGCCCCCTACTGCGCACCGCACCACTCCGCCACCATGCAGTCCCTCGTCGGCGGCGGGAACGGCATCCCCAGGCCCGGCGCCGTCTCCCTCGCGCACCGGGGCGTCCTCTTCATGGACGAGGCCCCCGAGTTCTCCACCAAAGCCCTCGACGCCCTCCGCCAGCCCCTCGAATCCGGACACGTCGTCATCGCCCGCGCCGCCGGCGTCGTCCGCCTCCCCGCCCGCTTCCTCCTCGCCCTCGCCGCCAACCCCTGCCCCTGCGGCCGCCACACGCTCCAGGGCGCCGGCTGCGAGTGCCCGCCCTCCGTGATCCGCCGCTACCAGGCCCGCCTCTCCGGCCCCCTCCTCGACCGCGTCGACCTCCGGGTCGAGGCCGAACCCGTCACCCGTTCCGACCTCCTCGGCCGGGGCGCCGGGGGCGAACCCACCGCCGCCGTCGCCGCCCGCGTCCACGAGGCCCGCGCCCGCGCCACCGCCCGGCTCACCGGCACCCCGTGGACCCTCAACAGCGAGATCCCCGGCCACGAACTCCGCACCCGCTACCTCGCCGCCCCCGGCGCCCTCGCCCACGCCGAACGGGACATGGAACGCGGCCTCCTCACCGCCCGCGGCCTCGACCGCGTCCTCCGCGTCGCCTGGACCGTCGCCGACCTCGCCGGACACGACCGCCCCGATCCCGGCGACCTCGCCCACGCCCTCGAACTGCGCACGGGCATCACCCGAGGCGTCCCCCTCACCACCGGAGACCGCCCGTGACGCCGCCTGCCCCGGACACCGAACGCCTCGCCCGCGCCGCCCTCACCCGCATCGTCGAACCCGGCGACGAACAGGCCGGCCGCGCCCTGCGCGGCCACGGCCCCGACGGCCTCCTCACCCTCCTCCGCGACCCCCGGGAGCCCCCGATCCCCGGCACCGGCGCCCGCCGTGCGGCCGGCTGGCGCCACCGCGCCCGCACCACCTCGCCCGAAGCCGACCTCGACCACATCACCCGGCTCGGCGGCCGCTTCCTCGTCCCCGGCGACCCCGACTGGCCCACCCAGCTCGACGACCTCGGCGACGCCCGCCCCCTCGGCCTGTGGACCCGCGGCCCCGCCTCCCTGCGCACCTGGGCCCTGCGCTCCGTCGCCCTCGTCGGCGCCCGCGCCTGCACCCCGTACGGCGCCCACACCGCCGCCGACCTCGCCGCCGGACTCAGCCGCCACGGCTGGGTCGTCGTCTCCGGCGCCGCCTACGGCATCGACGGCGCCGCCCACCGCGGCGCACTCGCCGCCGGCGGAGCCACCGCGGCCGTCCTCGCCAGCGGCGTCGACACCCCCTACCCGCGCGGCCACAGCGGGCTCCTCGACCGGATCGCCGGCCAGGGCCTCCTCATCGGCGAACTCCCACCCGGCAGCCACCCCACACCGAGCCGCTTCGTCCTCCGCAACCGCGTCATCGCCGCCCTCACCCGCGGCACCGTCGTCGTCGAGGCCCGGCACCGCAGCGGCTCCCTCGCCACCGCCCGCGCCGCCATCCGCCTCGGCCGCCACACCATGGGCGTCCCCGGCCCGGTCACCAGCGCCCTCTCCGCCGGGGTCCACGAGCTGCTGCGCGGCGGCGCCACCCTCGTCACCGACGCCGACGAGATCGTCGAACTCGTCGGCGCCATCGGCGACCTCGCCCCCGCCCGGCGCGGCCCCGTCCTGCCCCGCGACCTCCTCGCCCCCGCGACCGCCCAGGTCCTCGAAGCCCTCCCCGTCCATCCGCCCGCCCCCGCCACCGAGATCGCCCGTCGTGCCGGCACCACCCCCGACGAGGCCCTCGCCCGGCTGTACGAACTGCACGCCCTCGGTCACGCCGAGCGGGACGGCGACGGATGGAGGTTGACGAACACCGGCAAGCCGGTGTCGAACGCGCGGCGAGGCGATCCTTGACCTGGAGCATTCGGGTGAAAAGGTGAAGCCGATGAACAACCGAGCCCTCTCGGCCGCACCACCGGGGCCGACGCGCGCCACGGCCCCGGTTCGAAGATGTGGCCGACCACGGCACCCCGGACCGGCGCCATCCGCTCCTGTTCGCTCACCGCGACACCGCACTCACGCTACGCTCACCAGGATTCCCCACAGGACACCCAGACCGACGCACCCGACAGCAGAACGGCTCAAGGCAACGCATGCCCCAGCACACCTCCGGGTCTGACCGCGCTGCGGTGCCCCCAGCAGCCCGGGGCACCGTGCGGCCGGCCGCGCCGACCTCGCTCGACGAGCTGTGGCGCTCGTACAAGTCCACCGGCGACGAGCGGCTGCGGGAGCAGCTGATCCTGCACTACTCGCCGCTCGTCAAATACGTCGCCGGACGCGTCAGCGTCGGCCTGCCGTCCAACGTCGAACAGGCGGACTTCGTCTCCTCCGGGGTGTTCGGCCTCATCGACGCCATCGAGAAGTTCGACGTCGAGCGCGCCATCAAGTTCGAGACCTACGCCATCACCCGCATCCGCGGCGCGATGATCGACGAACTGCGCGCGCTCGACTGGATCCCCCGCTCCGTGCGCCAGAAGGCCCGCAACGTCGAGCGTGCCTACGCCACCCTGGAGGCCCAGCTCCGCCGCACCCCCAGCGAGAGCGAGGTCGCCGCCGAGCTCGGCATCCAGCTGGAGGAACTCCACGCCGTCTTCAGCCAGTTGTCCCTCGCCAACGTCGTCGCCCTCGAAGAGCTGCTGCACGTCGGCGGCGAAGGCGGCGACCGGCTCTCCCTCATGGACACCCTGGAGGACACGGCCGCCGACAACCCCGTCGAGGTCGCCGAGGACCGCGAGCTGCGCCGGCTGCTCGCCCGTGCCATCAACACGCTCCCCGAGCGCGAGAAGACCGTCGTCACCCTGTACTACTACGAGGGCCTGACCCTCGCCGAGATCGGCAACGTGCTCGGCGTCACCGAGAGCCGCGTCAGCCAGATCCACACCAAGTCCGTCCTGCAGCTCCGCGCCAAGCTGGCCGACGTGGGACGCTGACCGCGCCGCACCGGTCGTACAGTGGAGCCGTGCCCAGGATTCGAGCGGCCTCGGTGGCCGAGCACCGGACCATGCAGCGCGGCGCCCTCCTGGACGCCGCGCGTTCCCTGCTGTCCGAGGGCGGGACGGAGGCGCTGACCTTCCCCGCGCTCGCCGAGCGCACCGGCCTCGCCCGCTCGTCGGTCTACGAGTACTTCCGCTCCCGCGCCGCCGTCGTCGAGGAACTGTGCGCGGTCGACTTCCCCGTCTGGGCCGCCGAGGTCGAACTCGCCATGGCCGGCGTCGACGCCCCCGGGGACAAGGTCGCCGCCTACGTCCGCAAGCAGCTGGAACTCGTCGGCGACCGTCGCCACCGTGCCGTCGTCGCCATCTCCGCCGGTGAGCTCGACGACGGCGCCCGCGAGAAGATCCGCGCCGCGCACGGCGGCCTCGTCGCCATGGTCGTCGACGCCCTCGCCGCCCTGGGCGTCCCCGAACCCCGCCTCGGCGCCATGCTCCTCCAGGGCGTCGTCGACGCCGCCGTCCGCCGCATCGAACTCGGCGCCGCCGAGGACCCCACGGTGATCGCCGACGCGGCCGTCACCATGGCCCTCCACGGCGTCACCGGCCCCACCGCCTGAACCGACGGGCCTCCCTCCCGCTGTCCGGCGACCGGCAGCAGGCGTGACCTGGGGCGGGGTGCCAGGAGGAGGGGGTCCAGATAGGTGTCGCCGCGGAGCAGGCCCCAGTGGAGGCACGGGGCGGCGCAGTGCGTGCCGGGAGCCGCTTCGGCGATCGGGGTGCCCGGGGTGACCCGGGTCCCGGTGGCGGTCAGGGGCGTGACCGGGGAGAACGTGGTGCGGAGCGGGGGAGTGCCCGTGCCGGCCAGGGTGAGGGTGACGACGCCGCGGCCGGCCACCCGGCCGGCGAAGGTGACGGTGCCGGCGGCGGGCGCCAGGACGCGCGTGCCGGGGGGTGCGGCGAGGTCGACGCCGCGGTGGCCGGCGGCGTAGGGGCCCGGTGGCGGGTGCCAGCCGCGCAGGATGTGCGGCGGGGCCACCGGCCAGAGGAGGGCCAGGGCGAGGAAGACCGTGGTGAGCTGCATGGGGAGAGCGTTTCCGGCCCGGGCGGTTCGTGCCGGTCGCGGGCGATTTCTGTGGACAGGGGGCGGCCTGTGGACAGCGCCGTCACCCGGCGCTCCCGGGGTCCCGTACACTTCCTATGGCGACCCGGGTCACCGGGTCGACTTCGCACGCCCCGCCACTCCGCTCCGAGAGCACGGTGGCAGCGCCTTTCGGTCCTTCGTGGCACGGCGCGCCGGGGCGTCAGGAACACAACCGAGAAACCCAAGGAGATACGGCCATGGCCGTCGTCACGATGCGGGAGCTGCTGGAGAGCGGCGTCCACTTCGGTCACCAGACCCGTCGCTGGAACCCGAAGATGAAGCGTTTCATCTTCACCGAGCGCAACGGCATCTACATCATCGACCTGCTCCAGTCGCTGTCGTACATCGACCGCGCCTTCGAGTTCGTCAAGGAGACCGTCGCGCACGGTGGCTCCGTGATGTTCGTCGGTACGAAGAAGCAGGCCCAGGAGGCCATCGCCGAGCAGGCGACGCGCGTCGGCATGCCCTACGTCAACCAGCGCTGGCTGGGCGGCATGCTCACCAACTTCTCGACCGTCTACAAGCGTCTGCAGCGCCTCAAGGAGCTCGAGCAGATCGACTTCGAGGACGTCGCGGCCTCGGGTCTCACCAAGAAGGAGCTCCTGGTCCTCTCGCGCGAGAAGGCCAAGCTGGAGAAGACCCTCGGTGGTATCCGCGAGATGCAGAAGGTGCCGAGCGCCGTCTGGATCGTCGACACCAAGAAGGAGCACATCGCCGTCGGCGAGGCTCGCAAGCTCAACATCCCGGTCGTCGCGATCCTCGACACCAACTGTGACCCCGACGAGGTCGACTACAAGATCCCGGGCAACGACGACGCGATCCGCTCCGTCACCCTGCTCACCCGCGTGATCGCCGACGCCGTCGCCGAGGGCCTCATCGCCCGTTCCGGTGCCGCGACCGGTGACTCGAAGCCGGGCGAGAAGGCCGCCGGCGAGCCGCTCGCCGAGTGGGAGCGCGACCTGCTCGAGGGCGAGAAGAAGGACGAGGCCGCCGAGGTCCAGTCCTCCGCCGAGACCGAGAAGGCCGTCGAGGCCGAGGCCGAGGCCGAGGCGCCCGCCGCCGAGGCTCCCGCCGCCGAGCAGGGCTGACCTTCCGCACCCCGGAACACCGCGGAGGTGACGGCGGGGGCTCAGAAAGCCCCCGCCGTCCCGCCGTAGATCTTCGTAGATCTTTCTGACTTCGAGAGAGAAACAGACTCATGGCGAACTACACCGCCGCTGACGTCAAGAAGCTCCGTGAGCTCACCGGCGCCGGCATGATGGACTGCAAGAAGGCCCTCGAAGAGGCCGACGGCGATGTCGACAAGGCCGTAGAGGCCCTGCGCATCAAGGGCCAGAAGGGTGTCGCCAAGCGTGAGGGCCGCTCCGCCGAGAACGGCGCCGTGGTCTCCCTCATCGCCGACGACAACACCTCCGGCGTCATCGTCGAGCTGAAGTGCGAGACGGACTTCGTCGCCAAGGGTGACAAGTTCCTCGCCGTCGCCGACGCCCTCGCCGCCCACGTCGCCGCCACCAAGCCGGCCGACATCGAGGCGCTGCTCGCCTCCGAGATCGAGGCCGGCAAGACCGTGCAGGCCTTCGTGGACGAGGCCAACGCCAACCTCGGCGAGAAGATCGTCCTCGACCGCTTCGCGGCCTACGCCGACGGTTACGTCTCCGCGTACATGCACCGCACCATGCCCGACCTCCCGCCGCAGATCGGTGTCCTCGTCGAGTTCGACAAGGAGAACGCCGAGGTCGCCAAGGGTGTCGCGCAGCACATCGCCGCCTTCGCGCCGAAGTACCTCACCCGTGAGGACGTCCCGGCCGAGGTCGTCGAGTCCGAGCGCCGCATCGCCGAGGAGACCACCCGCGCCGAGGGCAAGCCCGAGGCCGCGATCGCCAAGATCGTCGAGGGTCGCGTCAACGGCTTCTTCAAGGACGCCACGCTGCTCGGCCAGCCGTACGCCCTGGACAACAAGAAGTCCGTCCAGCAGATCCTGGACGAGGCCGGTGTCACCCTGAAGCGCTTCAGCCGCATCAAGGTCGGCATCTGAGTCCGTCCGTCCACGCGAAAGCGACGGACACCGGACCCGGGTAGGGTCTGAGACAGTCGTCCCGCCCCGCGCGGGACGACCGCAGATGTGACGAGGAGGCCATTGCCGTACGGGAAACCCACGAGGACCCAGGGCAATGGCCTTCTTCGTATGTGTACGAGGAGATCTCCATGAATCAGGGCGCCGAACAGGGCCACGACGACAACAGCGGCAAGAAGCTCGGCCGCTACATGCTGAAGCTGTCCGGGGAAGCCTTCTCCGGCGGTACCGGTCTCGGTGTCGACCCGGACGTCGTGCACGCCATCGCGCGTGAGATCGCGGCCGTGGTCCGCGACGGCGCCCAGATCGCCATCGTCATCGGCGGCGGCAACTTCTTCCGCGGCGCCGAGCTCCAGCAGCGCGGCATGGACCGGGCCCGTTCCGACTACATGGGCATGCTCGGCACCGTGATGAACTGCCTCGCCCTCCAGGACTTCCTGGAGAAGGAGGGCATCGACTCCCGCGTCCAGACCGCCATCACCATGGGCCAGGTCGCCGAGCCGTACATCCCGCTGCGCGCCGTGCGCCACCTGGAGAAGGGCCGCGTGGTCATCTTCGGCGCCGGCATGGGCATGCCGTACTTCTCCACCGACACGACCGCCGCCCAGCGGGCCCTGGAGATCGACGCCGAAGCGCTCCTCATGGGGAAGAACGGCGTGGACGGCGTCTACGACTCCGACCCGAGGACCAACCCGGCCGCGGTCAAGTTCGACGCCCTGGAGTACAGCGAGGTCATCACCCGCGACCTCAAGGTCGCCGATGCCACCGCCATCACCCTGTGCCGCGACAACAAGCTCCCGATCCTCGTCTTCGAACTGCTCGCCGAGGGCAATATCGCGCGCGCCGTGACGGGTGAGAAGATCGGCACACTCGTGAGCGACCAGGGCACCCGGGCCTGACCCAGGCCCGCCCTCAACCGACACAACGCGACGACACGCAGGAGCATGTGGTGATCGAAGAGACCCTCCTCGAGGCCGAGGAGAAGATGGAGAAGGCGGTCGTGGTCGCCAAGGAGGACTTCGCCGCGATCCGCACCGGCCGTGCGCACCCGGCGATGTTCAACAAGATCGTGGCCGACTACTACGGCGCCCTCACGCCCATCAACCAGCTGGCGTCGTTCTCGGTGCCGGAGCCGCGCATGGCCGTGGTGACCCCGTTCGACAAGAGCGCGCTGCGCAACATCGAGCAGGCCATCCGCGACTCGGACCTCGGCGTCAACCCGAGCAACGACGGCAACATCATCCGGGTGACCTTCCCGGAGCTCACCGAAGAGCGCCGCCGCGACTACATCAAGGTCGCCAAGGGCAAGGCCGAGGACTCCAAGATCTCGATCCGCTCCGTGCGCCGCAAGGCCAAGGAGACCATCGACAAGTTCGTCAAGGACGGCGAGGTCGGCGAGGACGAGGGCCGCCGCGCGGAGAAGGAGCTCGACGACACCACCGCGAAGTACGTGGCGCAGGTGGACGAGCTCCTGAAGCACAAGGAAGCCGAGCTCCTCGAGGTCTGATGAACGACTCATCCTGGGGGGCGCCGGCGGCCGGTTCAGGTCTCGGCGGACCCGACCAGGGGCCTGCCCCGGCGGGTCCCGCCCACGATCGGCACCGGGCGGCGCAGACTCGCCCCATGCCCATCGTGCCCGACGTACCCGCCGGCGGTTTCCAGGACGGACACGGACGGGGGGCCGCTTACCCGAGCGGTCCCCTCTTCCGTGACGAGACCCCGCACGAGCACCCGCAGGAGCCCATGCCCAGCCCCGTCCCGCCTCCTCCGCCGTCCGCGGCCCCCGCGCCCCGGCAGAAGAAGAGCGCGGGCCGGGACCTGGGCGCGGCCATAGGGGTCGGCGTCGGTCTCGGGGCCGTGATCATCGCGTCCCTGTTCATCTGGAAGCCGGCCTTCGTCGGCGTCGTCGCGGTGGCCGTGGTCGTCGGGCTCTGGGAGCTGACCTCCCGGCTCCAGGAGCGCAAGGCGATCAAGGCGCCGCTGGTGCCGCTCGCGGTCGGCGGCGCGGCGATGGTCGTCGCCGGCTACGTGCGGGGCCCCGAGGGCGCCTGGGTCGCGATGGCCCTGACGGCGCTCGCGGTGCTCGTCTGGCGGATGACGGAACCCCCCGAGGGGTATCTGAAGGACGTCACGGCGGGCGTCTTCGCCGCGTTCTACGTGCCGTTCCTGGCGACCTTCGTGGCGATGCTGCTCACCGCCGACGACGGGCCGTGGCGGGTGCTGACCTTCCTGCTGCTCACGGTGGTCAGCGACACCGGGGCCTACGCGGTGGGCTGGCGCTTCGGCAAGCACAAGCTGGCGCCGCGGATCAGCCCCGGCAAGACCCGCGAGGGACTGTTCGGCGCGGTGGCCTTCGCGATGGCGGCCGGCGCGCTGTGCATGGAGTTCCTGATCGACGACGGCACCTGGTGGCAGGGTCTGCTCCTCGGCCTGGCGGTGGCGGCGAGCGCGACGCTCGGCGACCTCGGCGAGTCGATGATCAAGCGCGACCTCGGCATCAAGGACATGGGCACGCTGCTCCCGGGGCACGGCGGCATCATGGACCGCCTGGACTCGCTCCTGCCGACGGCGCCGGTGGTGTGGCTGCTCCTCGCGCTCTTCGTCGGAACGGGTTGACGGACAGCGGGTACTCTGGAAGGGCTCGGGCCTTGCGGCCCGGGCCCTTCGTCGTCCTCGCCACCGCGGGGACGGTCCAGTGAGGTCGCCCCGGCATCGCCCTGCCGCACTCCCCGCCGTCGCGGGACGTCCGACCTCGTGCCTGTATGAGGAGAGACGCCGTCGTGGCCCGTCCGCTGCCCGGAGAACTCACTTTCGTCGCCCCGCGCGGAGCCAAGAAGCCGCCGCGGCACCTCGCCGACCTCTCGCCCGCCGAGCGGAAGGAGGCCGTCGCCGCGATCGGCGAGAAGCCCTTCCGCGCCAAGCAGCTGTCGACGCACTACTTCGCGCGGTACGCGCACGACCCCGCCGAGTGGACCGACATCCCGGCCGCCTCGCGGGAGAAGCTGGCCGGCGAGCTGCTGCCCGACCTGATGTCGGTGGTGCGGCACATCTCGTGCGACGACGACACCACCCGCAAGACCCTGTGGCGGCTGCACGACGGCACGCTCGTGGAGTCGGTGCTCATGCGCTACCCGGACCGGGTGACGATGTGCATCTCCTCGCAGGCCGGCTGCGGCATGAACTGCCCGTTCTGCGCGACCGGCCAGGCCGGCCTCGACCGGAACCTGTCGACCGCCGAGATCGTGCACCAGATCGTCGACGGCATGCGCGCGCTGCGCGACGGCGAGGTGCCCGGCGGGCCCGCGCGGCTCTCGAACATCGTCTTCATGGGGATGGGTGAGCCGCTCGCCAACTACAAGCGCGTCGTCGGCGCCATCCGCCGGCTGACCGACCCCGAGCCCGACGGCCTCGGCCTGTCGCAGCGCGGGATCACCGTGTCGACCGTGGGCCTGGTGCCGGCGATGCTGCGCTTCGCCGACGAGGGCTTCAAGTGCCGGCTCGCGGTCTCCCTGCACGCCCCGGACGACGAGCTGCGGGACACGCTGGTGCCGGTGAACACCCGCTGGAAGGTGCGGGAGGTGCTGGACGCGGCGTGGGAGTACGCCGAGAAGTCCGGCCGCCGGGTCTCCATCGAGTACGCCCTCATCCGGGACATCAACGACCAGGCCTGGCGGGGCGACCTGCTGGGCAAGCTGCTCAAGGGCAAGCGGGTGCACGTCAACCTGATCCCGCTGAACCCGACGCCCGGTTCGAAGTGGACCGCCTCCCGGCCGGAGGACGAGAAGGCCTTCGTCGAGGCCATCGCCCGCCACGGCGTGCCGGTCACCGTCCGGGACACCCGGGGCCAGGAGATCGACGGCGCCTGTGGACAGCTCGCCGCCTCCGAACGCTGACCTTGTACCCTGTGCTCGAACACACCTGCATATTCCGACAGGGGAGCGCCACAGCGCTGAGAGTGCGGTAACCGTAGACCGCAGACCCTCTGAACCTCGCCCGGGTCATTCCGGGTAGGAAGTTCGGTCGTAACTCGAGCTGTTGCGCCCTGCCCGCGTCCGGTCCCCGGCCGCGGGCAGGGCCGCGTCTCCTTCTGGTCCCACCCAGGAGGACATACACATGCACACCAAGAAGGCCGCCGCCGTCGCGCTGGCCGCGGCGCTCGGCGTCACGGGCCTCGCCGCCTGCTCCACCGAGTCCGCCCGCGACGCCGCGGGGAAGACCGGGGAGCCCGCGCCGAAGACCGTGACGCTGGTCAGCCACGACTCCTTCAACGCCTCCAAGGAGGTGCTGGCCGAGTTCACGAAGCAGACCGGATTCACGGTCAAGGTCCTCAAGGCCGGTGACGCGGGCGAGGCCGTCAACAAGGAGATCCTGACCAAGGGCTCCCCGCAGGGCGACGTCTTCTTCGGCGTCGACAACACGCTGCTCTCCCGCGCCCTCGACAACGGCATCTTCGTGCCGTACGAGGCGAAGGGCGCCGACCGGATCCCGGACACCTTCAAGCTCGACAAGCGGGTCACGCCGATCGACACCGGCGACATCTGCGTCAACTACGACAAGAAGTACTTCGCGGACAAGAAGGTGGCGCCGCCGCAGTCCTTCGACGACCTGCTGAAGCCGGAGTACAAGGACCTCCTCGTGGTGGAGAACCCGGAGCGGTCCTCCCCGGGCCTCGGTTTCCTCCTCGGCACGGTCGCGAAGTACGGCGACGCCGGCTGGCAGGACTACTGGAAGAAGCTGAAGGCGAACGGCGTGAAGACCGTCGACAGCTGGGAGCTCGCCTACAACCAGGAGTTCTCCGGTTCGGCCGGCGGCAAGGAGGCCAAGGGCGACCGTCCGCTGGTCGTCTCCTACGCCTCCAGCCCGCCGGTCGAGGTGCTGTACGCGCAGCCGCAGCCGAAGGAGGCCCCCACCGGGGTGTCCACCGGCACCTGCTTCCGCCAGATCGAGTTCGCGGGCCTGCTGCACGGGGCGAAGAACCCCGAGGGCGGCAAGGCGCTGATCGACTTCCTGATCTCGAAGACGTTCCAGGACGACATGCCGCTCCAGATGTTCGTGAACCCGGTGGCGAAGGACGCCGCCCTGCCGGAGCTGTTCACGAAGCACGGCGTGGTGATCGAGAAGCCGGAGACGGTGGCGCCGGAGAAGATCGCCGCGCAGCGCGAGGCGTGGATCCAGCAGTGGTCGTCGCTCGTCCTCAAGTGAGGCGTGACCTGAAGGGGAGCGCGGCGCGGCTGGGCCTGACGGCCCTGCCCGTCGCGTTCTTCGCGGTGTTCTTCGCCTGGCCCGTCGTGTCGATCGTCGAGCGCGGGCTGCGGCCCGACGGCGCCTGGGACCTCGGGGCGATCGGGGCGACCCTGGGCCGCTCCGACATCCTCGACGTGCTCGTCTTCACCGTCTGGCAGGCGGCCGCCTCCACCGGGCTCACGCTGCTCGTGGCGCTGCCGGGCGCGTACGTCTTCGCCCGCTTCGACTTCCCCGGGAAGGGCGTGCTGCGGGCGGTCGTCACCGTGCCGTTCGTGCTGCCGACGGTGCTCGTCGGCACGGCGTTCCTGGCGCTCGTGGGGCGGGGCGGGTTCACCGACGAGCTGTGGGGGCTGCGGCTCGACACCACGGTGTGGGCGATCCTCCTCGCGCACGTCTTCTTCAACTACGCGGTCGTCGTCCGGACCGTCGGCGGGCTGTGGGCGCAGCTCGACCCGCGCCAGGAGGAGGCGGCCCGGGTGCTCGGGGCGTCCCGCTGGACGGCGTGGCGGTCGGTGACGCTGCCGGCCCTGGTGCCGGCGGTGTCGGCGGCGGCGCTGATGGTCTTCCTCTTCACCTTCACCTCCTTCGGCGTCGTGCAGATCCTCGGCGGGGACGCGTACACGACGCTGGAGGCGGAGATCTACCGGCAGACGGCCCGGCTGCTCGACCTGCGGACGGCGGCCGTGCTGACGCTGGTGCAGTTCGTGGCGGTGGGCGTGATCCTCGCCGTGCACGCGCGGACGGTGCGGCGACGGGAGACCGCGCTGCGCCTCGTCCCCCCGGAGCAGACCGCGCGCCGGCCGCGCGGCTTCGGGCAGTGGGCGCTGCTCGGCGGGGTGCTCGCCTCGGTCGCGGTGCTGATCCTGCTGCCGCTCGGGGTGCTGGTGGAGCGTTCCTTCGCCACCCCGGAGGGGTACGGGCTCCGCTACTACCGGGCACTCGGCTCGCTCGACGAGGCCGGGACGTTCCTGGTGCCGCCGCTGGAGGCGGTCGGGAACTCGCTGCGGTACGCGGTCGCCGCCACGGCCATCGCGGTGGTGATCGGCGGGCTCGCGGCGGCGGCGCTCACCAGGCGCGCCGGCCGGCTGGTGCGGGGCTTCGACGCGCTGCTCATGCTGCCGCTCGGGGTGTCGGCGGTGACCGTCGGCTTCGGGTTCCTCATCACGCTGGACGAGCCGCCGTTCGACCTGCGGGCCAGCTGGATCCTCGTACCGCTCGCGCAGGCGCTGGTCGGCGTGCCGTTCGTGGTCCGGACGATGCTGCCGGTGCTGCGGGCGGTGGACCAGCGGCTGCGGGAGGCGGCGGCGGTGCTGGGGGCCTCGCCGTGGCGGGCCTGGCGGGAGGTGGACCTGCCGCTGGTGCGGCGGGCGCTGCTGATCGCGGCCGGGTTCGCCTTCGCGGTCTCGCTCGGCGAGTTCGGGGCGACCGTCTTCATCGCGCGGCCCGACAATCCGACGCTGCCGGTCGCGGTGGCCCGGCTGCTCGGCCGGCCGGGCGAGCTCAACTACGGGCAGGCGATGGCCCTGTCGACGATTCTGATGGTGGTGTGCGCGGTCTCCCTGCTGCTGCTCGAACGGCTGCGGACCGACCGGACCACCGGGGAGTTCTGATGCTGACCCTTGACGGAGCGACGGTACGGTTCGGGGCGCGGGCGGTCCTCGACGCGGTGGACCTGGAGGTCGCCGCACACGAGATCGTGTGCGTCCTCGGGCCGAGCGGGTCCGGCAAGTCGACGCTGCTGCGGGCGGTCGCCGGGCTCCAGGCGCTCGACGCCGGCCGGGTGCTGCTCGCGGGCGCCGACCAGGCGGGGGTGCCGACGCACCGGCGCGGGGTGGGCCTCATGTTCCAGGACCACCAGCTCTTCCCGCAGAAGGACGTCGCCGGGAACGTCGCCTTCGGGCCCCGGATGCACGGCGTGCCGAAGGCGGAGCGGGCCGCGCGGGTCGAGGAGCTGCTCGACCTGGTGGGTCTGCCGGGCGCCGGGCGGCGGTCGGTCGCCGCGCTGTCCGGGGGCGAGCAGCAGCGGGTGGCGCTGGCGAGGGCGCTGGCGCCGAGGCCCCGGCTGCTGATGCTCGACGAACCGCTGGGGCAGCTGGACCGGGGCTTGCGGGAGCGGCTCGTCGTGGAGCTGCGGGCGCTCTTCGGGCGGCTCGGCACGACGGTCCTCGCCGTCACCCACGACCAGGGCGAGGCCTTCGCGCTCGCGGACCGGGTGGTGGTCATGCGGGACGGGCGGATCGTGCGCTCGGGCACGCCGGTGGACGTGTGGCAGCGGCCGGGCACGGAGTTCGTCGCCCGCTTCCTCGGTTTCGAGAACGTCGTCCCGGCGACGGTGTCCGGGGCGGTGGCGGAGACGGCGTGGGGCCGGATCCCGGTCCCGGACGGCTCCCCGCAGGGCGAGCGGACGCTGCTGGTCCGCCCGGCGGGCGTCCTCGTGACGGACGAGGGCCTCACCTGCCGGGTCGAGTCCCGCACCTTCCGGGGCCATCACGTCACGGTCGTCCTCCGCCCGGCGGACGGCCCCCCGCTGGAGGCGGAACTCCCGCTGCGGGAGGTGCCCGAGGAGGGCGCGGAGGTGACGGTGGCCTTCCGGACGGAGGAGGTCGTGGTGCTGGACGGGGACGGCCCGGAGGGTCAGAGCCGGTCGTAGACCGCGCGGAGCCACGGCTCCCGGACCTCGGGCAGTCGGGCGAGGGTCCTGCGCAGGACGTGCCGGTCCGGGCCGAGGAGCCGGCCGGGGTGGTCCGGCAGCGGGTAGTCGTCGCGCAGCACACCGGCCGGCGGCCGGCCGGAGGGCGGCATCGGGGAGGTCTCGACGGGCAGCGCAAGGCGCGCCCAGAGGCGAGCGGGCAGCGGGACGACGGCGGGGGTCCGGCCGCCGTCGGGCCCCGGGCCCACCGGGGTCCGCCGGGGCGACTGTGGCCCTCCCGTGCGGCGGTCGGCCGGTACGAGGGTGATGTCGGCGCCGTCCCCGGGGAGCCCCGGCCCCGCGAGGCCGACGCGGCGGGCCGGCGGGCCGGCCGGGAGCAGTCGGGCCGGCTCGCGGCCGAGGAGCGCGGTGACGGGACCGGCGGGCAGGGTGAGGGGCGCGCCCCCGGACGCGGCGAGCAGCCGGGCCAGGGCGGCACCGGCGGCCGCCGCGAGGCGCAGGTCCTGCCATCGGGCCAGGCCGTCGAAGCCGTCGTAGGAGGGCCGGTCCGGTGGGGGCGGAGCGGGCGCCGGGACCTTCAGCGGGCGCCGGACCACGGCGCCGGGGGCGTACCAGACCGTCTGCCAGAGCCCGCAGTCGTCCTCCCGGAAGCCGACGCCCCGCCCGCAGCCCACGCACTCCAGGTGGGGCTCGGCGCCCGCCGCGATGCCCAGGCAGTGGTTCTCGCACCGCTCGGGGACCAGCCGGGTGCCGCGCGTGTCGCCGGGGGCGAGCACGAGGTGGTTCCGCGGGCCGAGCGGGACGGGGTACACCGGCGCGTACACGCCGGCGGCGGCCGTTTCCGCCGCGCTCAGCTCCTCCCAGGCGCGCCACGGCCGGCGCCAGGGTTCCGGGTCGACGGCGTAGGTGCCCGGTTCCATGAGCGGCGGCAGGGGTTCGTGGCCGCCGCGGGCGTGGGTCTCCGGGGGCAGCGCCACCCGCTCCACCGGCACCGACAGCTCCGCCCCGCAGTCCGCGCACACGAAGAGGTCCACCTACGCTCCCAGCCGGGCCAGCGCCGCCGGGGCCTCGTCGACGGAGTCGACCAGGGCGATGCGGGCGGCCATCGGGCGGCCGGTCGCGAGGGTCTCCAGGAGGGGCCAGGCGGGGAGGCGGTCGGTCCAGTGGGCGCGGTCGACGAGGACCATGGGGGTGGGGGCGCCGAGGGACTCGTAGTAGTTGGGGGTGGTGTTGTCGAAGATCTCCTGGACGGTGCCGGCGGCGCCGGGGAGGAAGACGACACCGGCGTCGGAGCGGGCAAGGAGGCCGTCCTCGCGCAGTGCGTTGGTGAAGTACTTGGCTATGTGCCGGGCGAAGGCGTTGGGCGGTTCGTGGCCGTAGAACCAGGTGGGGATGCCGATCGAGTCGCCGCCGTCGGGCAGCTGCGCCCGGACGCCGAAGGCCGCGCGGGCCCACTCCGTCACCGAGGGGGTGAAGGAGGGGGCCTTCGCGAGGAGGGCGAGGGCGTCGTCGAGCGCCGGGTCGTCGAAGGGGGCGGTGTACGCGCCGAGGTTCGCCGCCTCCATCGCGCCGGGGCCGCCGCCGGTCGCCACCGTGTACCCGGCGCGGGCGAGGGAGCGGCCGAGGCGGGCCGCGCCGGCGTACGCCTCGGTGCCCCGGCCCATCGCGTGGCCGCCCATGACGCCGACGACCCGACGGCCGGCGAGGTGTTCGTCGAGGGCGTCGCCGACGGCGTCGTCGTGGATCGAGCGGAGCATGGAGGAGAAGACGTCGCCGTCGGCGCGGGTGGCGCCGAACCAGGCGTAGGAGAGGGCGTCGGGGGTGGCCGGGTATCCGCCGCCGGCGGTGACGCCCTCGTACAGCTCGTCCGGGGTGTAGAGCCGGTTGCGGTACGGGTCGAAGGGGAGGTCGGGGACGGGCGGGAAGACCAGCGCGCCGTCGGCCCGGACCTTGGCGGCGGCCTCCGGCTCCATCGGGCAGCCGAGGAAGACGGTGGCGGCGGTGGAGGAGGCGAGGAGCGCGAAGGTGCGGTCGGTGAGGTCGACGGACTGGACGCGGAGTCCGGCGAGGCCGCCGGGCCGGGCGAGCGACGCGTCGAACTCGTCCAGCGTGTGGATCTCGCGGCCGCTCCTGCGCGGGCGCGGCGGTGGGGGCGTCGCCATGGGCCCACGATAGGCGGCCCATGGCGACGGGGCCCGCTGGTTTTCTCCGGGCCGTCGGGCCGTCAGGCCGTCAGGGGCAGGGCGGCGAGTTCGCCGACGAGCCAGGTCAGCGGGAGGAAGAGGGCGAGCAGGGCGCCGGCCCGCAGCAGGGCGGCGGTGCGCAGCACGGTCGGCGGGGCGCCGAGCCGGGCGAGCGCCTCGGTGGTGTGGGCGCGGCACTGGCGGGACTCCAGGGCGGCGGTGAGCAGGGTCGCCGTGGTGCAGGCCAGGACGACGCCGGCGCCGAGTCCGGTGAGGGGTCCGAAGGCGGTGCCGCCGTTTCCTGCGGCGTACACGGTGGCGGCGGCGAGGGTGCCGGAGAGGACCGCGCAGACCACGCCGAGGGGGCGGCCGATGCGGGTGGCCTCGTCCATGAGGACCCGTCCGGCGAGGAGGCGTACGGCTCCGGGGCGGGCGGTCTGCAGGAGCCGGCCGCACAGGTGGGTGAGGCCGGGCCCGGCGAGCGCGAGCCCGGCGGCGGTGAGGATCCAGCCGGCGAGGACACCGGCGGGGGAGCCGTCGAAGCGGCCGGGCAGGGCGACGCCGCCGTCGCCGCCGCGGCCCGCGTACGTCTCCACGGCGAGGCCGACGGCGACGAGCGCGACGCCCCACGGCAGGCCGTTCGGGACCGGGCGGGCGGCGCCCTCGGGGGCGGGGGTGCCGGTGCGGGGGCGCAGGGCGAGGCCGGCGGCGGTGGCGCCGGCGACCGGGACGATCGCGAGCAGGGTGAGGGCGGCGGCCAGCGGCAGCGGCTGGTCGGCGGCGAGCAGTCCGGCGGCGGCGCCGTCGAAGGGGAGGCCGGTGATGTCGCCGCGCAGGTGGAGGTAGACGAGGAGGGCGACCATCGAGCCGAGGGTGCAGGCGACGGCGGTCGAGGCGGCGGCGATGGCGGTGAGCCGGGCCGGGCCGAGGCCGATCGAGGAGAGTCCGGGGCGGGGCCGGGTGGCGGGGTCGGTGCGGGCGACGGCGACGGCGAACTGGACGGTGGCGGCGATCGGCAGCGCGCACCAGAGCAGCCGCAGCGCGGAGGCGGCGGAGTGTTCGGGGTGGCCGACGGCGTAGCCGAGGGTGCAGAGCAGCAGGAAGCCCACGCCCGCGGCGGCCGCGGCGACGAGGAGCCGCCGCAGCTGGACCAGCGGGTGGGAGCCGCGGACTAGACGGAGAGCGAGCACGCGGCGACGCCCTCCGCCCCCGTGGCGGGCGGCACGCTGCCGGCCCGGCGTCCGTCGAGGAGGGTGACCGTGCGGTCGGCGAGCGCCGCGACCTCCGGGTCGTGGGTGGCGAGGAGCACGGTGATGCCGTGCGAGCGGGCGGCGGCGGTGAGGGTGCGGAGCACCTGTGCGCCGTCGGCCCGGTGCAGGGCGGCGGTGGGTTCGTCGGCGAAGAGGACCGAGGGCGCGGCGGCGAGCGCGCGGGCGATGGCGGTGCGCTGGCGCTGGGAGCGGGTGAGCGCGTGCGGGCGGAGGCGGGCGCAGGCGCCGGTGTCGAGGCGGTCGAGCCATTCGCAGGCGGCGGTGCGGGCGGCCCGGTGGGGGACCCCGCGCAGCAGCAGCGGCAGGGCGGTGTTCTCCCAGGCGGTGAGTTCGGGGACGAGGCCGTCGTCGGGGCCGATCCATCCGAAGCGTTCGCGCCGGAGCCGTTCGCGGCCGGCCGGGGGGAGGGTGTGGACGGGGGAGCTGTTGAACCAGACCTCGCCCTTCTGGGCGGCGAGTTCGCCGGAGAGGCAGCGCAGGAGGGTGGTCTTGCCGCTGCCTCGGGGGCCGGTCACGGCGAGGATCTCGCCCTCGCGGACGCCGACGGAGACGCCGCTGAGGGCCTCCGTGCCGCCCAGGGAGCAGTGCAGGGAACGCGCCCAGAGCACGTCGTTGTCCGGTGGGGCCATCGCGTACACCTCGATGTCGGATCCGATTCTTGCCGTTCCCCCGTCCGGGGGAACGAGGACCGGGCCTGTCGGTCACTGGGCACCGTAAGTATTCGGATCCGTTTGTACGGACAGCACGCGGCCCGGGCCGCCGCCATCCACTCGGATGGCGGCATGCCCGGGCCGGGGGTCACGCCGTGAGGGCGGCGTGGCGCCGGGGGCCTACAGCTTGGTCCACGCCTCGGTGAGCACGCTGCGCAGGATGCCCTCGATCTCGTCGAAGGTGCCCTGGTCGGCGATGAGCGGCGGGGCCAGCTGGATGACCGGGTCGCCGCGGTCGTCGGCGCGGCAGTACAGGCCGGCGTCGTACAGCGCCTTGGAGAGGAAGCCGTACAGGACGCGCTCCACCTCCTCGTCGTTGAAGGACTCCTTGGTGGCCTTGTCCTTGACGAGCTCGATGCCGTAGAAGTACCCGTTGCCGCGGACGTCGCCGACGATCGGGAGGTCGTGCAGCTTCGACAGCGTCGAGAAGAAGGCGCCCTCGTTGTCCAGCACGTGCTGGTTGAGGCCTTCCTTGTCGAAGATGTCGAGGTTGGCGATGGCGACCGCCGAGGACACCGGGTGGCCACCGAAGGTGTAGCCGTGCAGGAAGGTGTTGTCGCCCTTGTAGAACGGCTCGGCGATGCGGTCCGAGACGATGCAGGCGCCGATCGGGGAGTAGCCCGAGGTCATGCCCTTGGCGCAGGTGATCATGTCCGGCACGTAGCCGAACTTGTCACAGGCGAACATCGTGCCGAGGCGGCCGAAGGCGCAGATCGTCTCGTCGGAGACGAGGAGCACGTCGTACTGGTCGCAGATCTCGCGGACGCGCTGGAAGTAGCCGGGCGGCGGCGGGAAGCAGCCGCCGGCGTTCTGCACCGGCTCCAGGAAGACGGCGGCGACGGTGTCGGGGCCCTCGAAGAGGATCTGGGCCTCGATCTGGTCGGCGGCCCAGCGGCCGAAGGCCTCCGGGTCGTCGCCGAAGATCGGCGCACGGTAGATGTTGGTGTTCGGCACCTTGTGCGCGCCGGGGACCAGCGGCTCGAAGGGGGCCTTCAGGGCCGGCAGGCCGGTGATGGACAGGGCGCCCTGCGGGGTGCCGTGGTAGGCGACCGCACGCGAGATGACCTTGTACTTGGTGTGCTTGCCCTGGAGCTTGAAGTACTGCTTGGCGAGCTTCCACGCGGTCTCGACGGCCTCGCCGCCACCGGTGGTGAAGAAGACCTTGTTGAGGTCGCCCGGGGCGTAGTCGGCGAGGCGCTCGGCGAGCTCGACGGCCTTGGGGTGGGCGTACGACCACACCGGGAAGAAGGCGAGCTCCTGGGCCTGCTTGTACGCGACCTCGGCCAGCTCCTGGCGGCCGTGACCGGCGTTGACCACGAAGAGGCCCGCGAGACCGTCGAGGTAGCGCTTGCCCTTGTCGTCGAAGATGTAGGTGCCCTCACCTCGGACGATGGTGGGGACGGGGCTGTTCTCGTACGACGACATGCGGGTGAAGTGCATCCACAGGTGGTCGTAGGCGGACTTTGACAGGTCGCTGCGGGACTGGGTCACGGTTATCGGGTTCCCCACATATAGGTCTGCTTCTTGAGCTTCAGGTAAACGAAGCTCTCGGTGGAGCGCACGCCGGGGAGCGTGCGGATCCTTTTGTTGATCACGTCCAGAAGGTGGTCGTCGTCCTCGCAGACGATCTCCACCATCAGGTCGAACGAGCCCGCGGTCATCACCACGTACTCGCACTCGGGCATGTCGGTCAGCGCCTCCGCGACCGGATCAAGGTCGCCCTCGACGTGGATGCCGACCATCGCCTGGCGCCGGAGGCCCACGGTGAGCGGGTCGGTGACGGCGACGATCTGCATGACGCCCTGGTCGAGGAGCTTCTGGACGCGCTGCCGCACGGCCGCTTCGGAGAGGCCGACGGCCTTGCCGATGGCGGCGTAGGGGCGGCGGCCGTCCTCCTGGAGCTGCTCGATGATCGCCAGGGAGACGGCATCGACCGTAGGGGACGAACCGGTTCCGGTTCTGGAGTCTGTGCTTCGACTGGCCACGCCTTCACTGTGCACCGAGATGCGCAGTCGCGCAACCCCGAAGCGATGAAATTCGTTGCGAAGGGCCCTTGAAGTCACTGAATCCGAAGTCGAGGGGGCTCGGGGCTGTTGAAAGCGTCAGCCGAACCAGTAGGCTGAGGTGTCTCACCCATCGGGACGCCCGCACAAGGCCGTGCGGAACAAACGTGACAGGAGGGGTGGCAAGTGACCACCGAGCTGCGCCGGCTGCGCAACTACATCGACGGGGAGTTCCGCGACGCGGCCGACGGCCGCACCATCGAGGTGATCAACCCGGCCACCGGCGAGGTGTACGCGACCTCCCCGCTCTCCGGCCAGGCCGACGTCGACGCCGCCATGGAGGCCGCCGCGGCCGCCTTCCCCGCCTGGCGCGACACCACGCCGTCCGAGCGCCAGAAGGTGCTCCTCAAGATCGCGGACGCGTTCGAGGAGCGCGCCGAGGAGCTCATCGCCGCCGAGGTCCTGAACACCGGCAAGCCGACCGCCCTCGTCGCGAGCGAGGAGGTCCCGCCGATGGTGGACCAGATCCGCTTCTTCGCGGGTGCCGCCCGTCTCCTCGAAGGCCGCTCGGCCGGCGAGTACATGGAGGGCATGACCTCGATCATCCGCCGCGAGCCGGTCGGCGTCTGCGCGCAGGTCGCGCCGTGGAACTACCCGATGATGATGGCCGTGTGGAAGTTCGCCCCGGCCCTCGCCGCGGGCAACACGGTCGTCCTCAAGCCCTCGGACACCACCCCCGCGTCCACGGTCCTGATCGCCGAGATCATCGGTTCGATCGTCCCCAAGGGCGTCTTCAACGTCATCTGCGGCGACCGCGAGACCGGCCGCGCGATGGTCGAGCACCCGACCCCGGCGATGGCCTCCATCACCGGCTCCGTCCGGGCCGGCATGCAGGTCGCCGAGTCGGCGTCCAAGGACGTCAAGCGCGTCCACCTGGAGCTGGGCGGCAAGGCCCCGGTCGTCGTCTTCGAGGACACCGACATCGAGAAGGCCGTCGAGGACATCTCCGTCGCCGGCTTCTTCAACGCCGGCCAGGACTGCACCGCCGCCACCCGCGTGCTCGTCCACGAGTCCATCCACGACGAGTTCGTCGCCGCCCTCGCCAAGGCCGCCGTCGAGACGAAGACCGGTCAGCCGGACGACGAGGACGTGCTCTACGGCCCGCTCAACAACGCCAACCAGCTGAAGCAGGTCGCCGGCTTCATCGACCGCCTCCCGGCCCACGCCAAGGTCGAGGCCGGCGGTCACCGCGTCGGCGACAAGGGCTACTTCTACGCCCCGACCGTCGTCTCCGGCCTCAAGCAGGACGACGAGATCATCCAGAACGAGGTCTTCGGCCCGGTCATCACCGTCCAGTCCTTCACGGACGAGGCGCAGGCCCTGGAGTACGCCAACGGCGTCGAGTTCGCCCTGGCCTCCTCCGTCTGGACCAAGGACCACCAGCGCGCCATGCGCATGTCCCGCTCGCTCGACTTCGGCTGTGTGTGGATCAACACCCACATCCCGCTGGTCGCCGAGATGCCGCACGGCGGCTTCAAGAAGTCCGGCTACGGCAAGGACCTCTCCGCGTACGGCTTCGAGGACTACACGCGCATCAAGCACGTGATGACCTCGCTGGGCTGAACCGCCCGGTAGCACCGCGTACGGCCCCGGCACCGGTCGATCCGATGATCGACAAGGTGTCGGGGCCGTGCCGTGCCGCTCGACGGACCGTCCATTGCGACGGCCCGGAGCCCGGCGGGATGCTCGGCGGGTGAGAGCGACAGCCAGGAAACCCATGACCCGCCGGTCCGTCCTGACGGGCCTCGGCGCCGCCGGAGCCGGCGGCCTCCTCGCCGCGTGCGGCGTGAAGCCCGCGTACGTCTCCGAGGACCGGCGCGCCGCCCGGGACCTGTCGGGCCGCGAGCGGAGCCTCACCTTCGCCAACTGGCCGCTCTACATCGACACCGACGACGACGATCCGCGCAGGCGGCCCAGCCTCGACGCCTTCCGGGAGCGGACCGGGATCTCCGTCCACTACACGGAGGAGATCAACGACAACGACGAGTTCTTCGGGAAGATCGGCCCGGCCCTGATGAACGGGCAGCCCGTCGACCGCGACCTCGTCGTCGTCAGCGACTGGATGGCGGCCCGCTTCGTCCGTCTCGGCTGGGTCCAGAAGATGGACCGCGCCGCCCAGACGAACGTCGCCGGCCACCTCGACCCCCAGCTCCTCCGCCCCGCCTTCGACCCCGGCCGGCTCCACTCCGTGCCCTGGCAGTCCGGCATCACCGGCATCGCCTACAACCGCCGCAGGCTCGGCCGCGAACTGCGCTCCACCCGCCAGCTCTGGGACGCCGACCTGCGCGGCAAGGTCACCCTCCTCTCCGGCCTGGACGAGGCGATCCCGCTGCTCATGCAGGGCGACGGCGCGGACGTCACCCGCTGGACCCAGGACGACTTCCACGCCGTCTGCGACCGGATCGAGGACCTGGTCCGCACGAAGCACATCCGCCGCTTCACCGGCAACGACTACATCAAGGACCTGGCCGCCGGCGACGTCCTGGCCTGCCAGGCGTACTCCGGCGACGTCATCCAGCTCCAGGCCGACGACCCCGACATCGAGTTCGTCGTCCCCGAGGAGGGCGGCGAACTGTGGGCCGAGTCGCTCCTGATCCCCAACCTCGCGCGCCACAAGGCCAACGCCGAGAAGCTGGTGGACTACTACTACGAGCCCGAGGTCGCCGCCGAACTGGCCGCCTGGGTCAACTACGTCTGCCCCGTCCCGGCCGCCCGGACCGTCCTCGCCGACTCCGGCGACGAGGAACTGGCCGCCCTCGCCGAGGACCCGCTCGTCTTCCCGGACAAGGAGATGCGCGCCCGCCTCGCCACCGCCCGCGACATCACCTCCGCCGAGCGCAAGGCGATGGCCAAGCGCTGGAACGGGATCGTCGGCCTGTGACCTGATCGGGCCACAGGCCGCGCGGACCGAGGCCCCGGACGGCCGCCCACGGGCTCCCGCCGCCGGGGCGACGGTCCTCGCGCACACGGCCGCCCGCCGTCTCGCCCCCGGATCTGAACGCGTTCAAGTGGGGGCGTACGCTACCCCCATGAGCGACTCGAACGGGCCGAGAGCCCTTCTCGCGCGCATTCGCGCCTGGCTGATCCTCTTCGTCGTCTGCCTCGTCCTGAGCGGGGCCACGGCCTTCCCGCTCGTCACCGAACTCCGCTGGCTCGACTCCTCGTTGACCGGCTGGGCCGCGCCCGTCGCCGAGGCCCTGCCCGGGCTCGCCGAATGGATCCACAAGGTGGCCGGCGGAGTCGAGGCGGCCGGCGCCGACGCCCCGTACCTCCTCTACGGCACCGACTGGCTCGCCTTCGCCCACCTCGTCATCGCCGTCGCCTTCTACGGGCCCTACCGCGACCCGGTCCGCAACATCTGGGTCGTCGAGTTCGGCATGATCGCCTGCGTCGGGATCATCCCCCTCGCCCTGATCTGCGGACCGATCCGCGACATCCCCTTCTGGTGGTCGGTGATCGACATGTCCTTCGGCGTCTTCGGGATCCTGCCGCTGCTCCACGTCCGCCGGCTCATCAAGCGGCTGGAGGCCGCCCAGGGCGTCGCTCCGACGGCGGTCCGCACGGCGTCGGCCTGATCACGGCTTGCGGCCCACCGCACCGAACTGGGCCACCGCGGCGGCGTCCGGGGCGCCCCAGCGGGAGCAGGAGACGATGCCGGGCGCGAGGAGGTCCAGGCCGTCGAAGAAGGAGGTGAACTCCTCGCGGGTGCGGGCGGTGATGGGCGGCGTGGCGTTCGCGTTCCAGAAGGCCATCGCCGCCTTGTTGCCCTCGCCGCCCAGCTCCGGTTCGAGGGTCGGGTGGGTGAGGACGAGATGGCTGCCGGACGGCACGGCCGCCATCAGGGTGCGGACGATCCCGCGGGCCTCGTCGGTGTCCAGGACGAAGTTGAGGATGCCGAGCATCAGGACCGCGACCGGGCGGGAGAAGTCGAGCACCTCACCGGCCGCCGCCAGGATCTTCTCCGGGTCGTGGGCGTCCGCGTCGACGTACTCGGTGACGCCCTCGGGGGAGCTGGTCAGCAGGGCGCGGGCGTGGGTGAGGACGATCGGGTCGTTGTCGACGTAGACGATCCTGGCGTCCGCCGCGACCCGCTGCGCCACCTCGTGGGTGTTGTCGGCGGTCGGCAGCCCGGTCCCGATGTCGAGGAACTGGCGCGTCCCCTCCCCGGCCAGCCGGGTCACCACGCGGCCGAGGAACGCCCGGTCGGCGCGGGCGACTTCGCCGATGCCCGGGTGGAAGGCGGTGACCTGGTCGCCGACCGCGCGGTCCACCGGGTAGTTGTCCTTGCCTCCCAGCCAGTAGTTCCACACCCGGGCGTTGTGGGCGATGTCGGTGCGGATCCGGTCGTTCATCAGGGAGCCTTTCGCAGGACGGCGGCGAGGACGTCGACCCGGTTCGTGGTGATCGAGTCGACCCCGTTCGCGATCAGCCTACGCATGCTCCTGCGGGTGTCCGGCGTCCAGGCCGAGACGAGCAGCCCGTCCCGGTGCACGCGCTCGGTCAGTGCCGGACTCACCAGCCCGAAACGGTAGTTGAGCCACTTCGGGCGGACCGCGTCGAGCAGCACCGGGCGGGCCGGGGCCAGCGAGGTCCAGGTGAGCGCGATCTCGGCGTGCGGGTCGGCGGCCCGCACCTGGAGCATGGCGACGGCGCCCGCGCAGTAGAAGACCCGCTCGCCCGCGCCCGCCTCGCGGACCGTGCCGACGATGCGCCGCACCGACTCCTCGTTCCCGCCGGGCAGGTCCAGCATCAGCCGGTGCGGCCCGGCCGCGAGCAGCGCCTCGCGGAGCGTCGGCACCCCGTCGGACGTCAGCTCGCGCAGCCGCGCGTGGGTGAGCGAGGAGAGCGGGCGGTCGTGGCCCCACAGCCGCTTCAGGGTGTCGTCGTGGAGGAGGACGGGCACGCCGTCCTCGGTGAGGCGGACGTCGACCTCGACCGCGTCCGCCCCCCGCTCGAAGGCGGAGCCGATCGAGGGGAGGGTGTTCTCACGGGCGCGGTACGGGTCGCCGCGGTGGCCTACGACAGTGACGGATCGCATGGGGCCATTCTTCGCCGGGGCTCAGCGCGCCAGCCAGTCCTCCGTGTACGTGTCGATCTCGGCGGCGAGCCGCAGCTTGCCGTCCGCGTCGAGGAAGGACGCCTCCACGGCGTTCTTCGCCAGGGCGGCCAGACCGCGCTCGTCGAGGCCGAGGAGCCGGGCGGCGACCGCGTACTCGTTGTTGAGGTCGCTGCCGAACATCGGCGGGTCGTCGCTGTTGACCGTGACGAGGACCCCGGCGTCGACCATGGCCCGGATCGGGTGCTCGTCGAGGGTGGCCACCGCGCGGGTCGCGATGTTGGAGGTCGGGCAGACCTCCAGGGCGATCCGGTGCTCCGCCAGGTACGCGAGCAGCTCCGGGTCGCGGACCGAGCTGGTGCCGTGGCCGATGCGCTCGGCGCCCAGGTCGCGGATCGCGTCCCAGACGGTCTCGGGCCCGGTGGTCTCGCCGGCGTGCGGCACCGAGTGGAGCCCGGCCGCCCTGGCCTGATCGAAGTACGGCTTGAACTGCGGGCGCGGCACCCCGATCTCCGGGCCGCCGAGACCGAAGGAGACCAGGCCCTCGGGCCGGATGCCGTCGGTGGTGGCGAGCCGCGCGGTCTCCGCGGCGGACTCCAGGCCGGCCTCGCCGGGGATGTCGAAGCACCAGCGCAGCACGGTGCCGAACTCGGCCTCCGCCGCCTTGCGGGCGTCCTCGATCGCCGCCATGAAGGCGCGCTCGTCGATGCCGCGGCGGGTGGAGGAGTACGGGGTGACGGTCAGCTCGGCGTAGCGGATGTTCTGCCGGGCCATGTCACGGGCGACCTCGAAGGTCAGGAGCCGGACGTCCTCCGGGGTGCGCACCAGGTCCACGACCGAGAGGTACACCTCGATGAAGTGCGCGAAGTCGGTGAACGTGAAGTAGTCGGCGAGCGCCTCCGGGTCCGTCGGGACCTTGGAGTCCGGGTGCCGGGCGGCCAGCTCGGAGACGATCCGCGGGGAGGCGGAGCCCACGTGGTGGACGTGCAGCTCGGCCTTGGGAAGGCCCGCGATGAAGGGGTGGAGGTCGGTCATCGGATCATCGTAGGCCGGTCGGGGCCGGGCGTCCGTGACGCCGTAGCATGACGGGACCACGAGGGGAGCCCAGATTGTCCGAGAACGCAGAGCCGCGCCCGGGGAACCGGGAGACCACCGATCCGTGGGCCCCGCCGGAGCGGCGGGCCGAACCGGCCGAGCAGGCCGGGCCGGTGGACCTCGGCAAGCGGCCGGCCGCCGGCACCCCGGTCCACGACCAGCTGACGGTCACCTCGATACCCACCGGCCCGGCCGACGGGGAGCTGCCGCCGCCGCCCGTCGCCCCCGGCGGCCCGGCCGCCTACGGCGCGCCGGCGTCCCCGCCCGTCTACGGCCACCAGGCCGGCCCGCCGGCCGGGTACGGCTACCCGCCGCCCGGCCCGACCACGTACGGCTACCCGCCGGTCCACCCGGCGGCGTACGGACCGATGCCCGGTCAGTACAACGCCATGGGCACGGCCGGCATGGTGCTCGGCATCATCGGCACCTGCCTCTTCTGGTTCTACGGCGTCCCGTCGATCATCCTCGGGATCCTCGCGCTGATCTTCGGCGTCGTCGGCCGCAGGCGCGCCAACCGCGGCGAGGCGAGCAACGGCGGCGCCGCCACCGCGGGCATCGTCCTCGGCATCGTCTCCATGGTCCTCGGCGTGGCGCTGATCGCCTTCATCGTCTGGGCCGTCATCAGCGTCGACGAGTACGAGGACAACGACGTGCAGGAGTCGACCTCGGCGGTCCTCGTGGTCGACGACCGCCGCTGACCGGCGGGTCAGGACGTACGCAGCCGCTCCCGGGCCTCCATCAGCGCGAAGCCCAGGAGGTTGAGCCCGCGCCACCGGGCCGGGTCGTGGGCGCCGGGGTCGCCGGCGGCCAGGCCGATGCCCCAGATCCGGTCCAGCGGGCTCGCCTCCACGAGCACCCGGGAGCCGGTCCCGAGCAGGAAGCCCCGCAGGCCCTCGTCCGAGGCGAACTTGTGGACGCTGCCGGCCACCACGATCGCGGCGCGCTCCCGCGCCCACACGGTCTCGTCGAAGCCGCGGACCAGCCGGCCGGCGTTCTTCGCCTCCGCCGGGGTGCGGGCGGCGAGCGCCGTCCGCTCCGCCTCGGCGTCGCCGAAGAGCCGCGCCTTTCCGGCCATCATCCAGTGCTCGGCCGTCGCGTACCGCACGCCGTCGACCTCGAAGGGCGACGGCCACCACTGGCTCAGACAGCTCTGCGTGAGCCGTCCGTCCGGGGCCGGCCGGTGGCCCCAGAAGTGCAGCCACTTCACCTTCTCACCCCTGCTGACCTGCTGTGTCAGCGCTTCGACGGTCATCATGCACGCGAGTCTGGCATCCGCGAGCGACAGACCGTACGAAGATTTTCCCGCGACCTCGACACTTGGTCGACCGATTCCGTCGAGTAACCAAAAGGCAACAACGGAATCCCTTGTTAGGGCCGTATCCCTCTGTCAGGATCGGCACTCAATTCGAGCTGGGACAACGGAGAGCGTCATGGGCAACCGCTTCCAGGTGACGGACCGCTTCGCGGACGGCGCGCAGTACATCGGCGGAAAGCTCCGCGCCGGGACCTCGGGACGGACGCACAGCGTCGTCGACCCGGCCACCGGCGAGAGCGTGTACACCTACGAGCTCGCCTCCACCGCGGACGTCGACGAGGCGGTGGCCGCCGCCAAGGCGGCCTTCCCCGGCTGGGCGGGCGCCACCCCCGGGGAGCGCTCCGACGCCCTGCACCGCCTCGCCGGGATCCTCGCCGAGCGGGCCGAGGACTTCGCCCGGGCCGAGTCCCTCCAGTGCGGCAAGCCGATCCGGCTCACCACCGAGTTCGACGTGCCCGGCACGATCGACAACACCGCCTTCTTCGCCGGCGCGGCCCGCCACCTCCAGGGCCAGTCCGCCGCCGAGTACTCCGGCGACCACACCTCGTACGTCCGGCGCGAGCCGATCGGCGTGGTCGGCTCCATCGCTCCCTGGAACTACCCCCTCCAGATGGCCGCCTGGAAGATCCTCCCGGCGATCGCCGCCGGCAACACCATCGTCCTGAAGCCGGCCGAGCTGACCCCGCTCACCTCGCTGATGTTCGCCCAGGCGGCCACGGACGCCGGCATCCCCGACGGCGTGATCAACGTCGTCACCGGCAGCGGGCGCGAGGCCGGCGAGCACCTGGTCGGCCACCCCGACGTCGTCATGACCTCCTTCACCGGCTCCACCGCGGTCGGCAAGCGGGTCGCCGAGGTCGCCACCGCCACCGTGAAGCGGCTCCACCTGGAGCTCGGCGGCAAGGCCCCCTTCGTCGTCTTCGACGACGCCGACCTGGAGGCCGCCGCCCACGGCGCCGTCGCCGCCTCGCTCATCAACACCGGCCAGGACTGCACCGCCGCCACCCGCGCCTACGTCCAGCGGCCCCTCTTCGACGCCTTCGTCGCCCGAGTCGCGGAGCTCATGGAGACCGTCCGGCTCGGCGACCCCGCCGACCCGGCCACCGACCTCGGCCCGCTGGTCTCCCACGTCCACCGCGACCGGATCGCCGGCTTCGTCGAGCGGGCCCGCGGCTACGCGACCGTCGTCACCGGAGGCGAAGCCCCTGGTGGAGAGCTGGAGAACGGCGCATACTATCGGCCCACCCTGATCACCGGCGCCGCGCAGGACAGCGAGGTCGTGCAGTCGGAGATCTTCGGACCCGTCCTGGTGGCCCTGCCCTTCGACACCGACGACGAGGGCATCCGGCTCGCCAACGACACCCCGTACGGCCTCGCCGCCTCCGCCTGGAGCCGTGACGTCTACCGGGCGAACCGGGCCACCCGCGAGATCAAGGCCGGCTGCGTCTGGGTGAACGACCACATCCCGATCATCAGCGAGATGCCGCACGGCGGCTACAAGGCCTCCGGCTACGGAAAGGACATGTCCGCCTACTCCTTCGAGGAGTACACGCAGGTCAAGCACGTGATGTTCGACAACACGGCGGTGGCGGCCAAGGACTGGCACCGCACGATCTTCGGGGACCGATAGCAGTCAGCCGCCCGACCAGCGGCGCAACCATCCCGAAAGGGCACAGCGCATGGAGCAGTACGAGCCCGACCGCCTCTCCGCCGCCCAGCTCGCGGCGATCCGGCGCAGCATGACGAGCGGCCGTGGCGCCCTCAGCCGCCGCTCGCTGCTGCGGGCCGGTGGCGTGGGCGCGCTGACGGTCGGCGGTCTCGCCGGCCTCACGGCCTGCGGCATCCCGCCGGCCAAGCGGGAGGGACAGGGCCCCGCGTCCACCGACCGGTCCGCCAAGGAGAAGACCCTCAGCTTCTCCAACTGGACCGAGTACATGGACGTCAGCGAGGACGAGAAGTCCCGCCCCACCCTGGAGGCGTTCGCGAAACGCACCGGGATCAAGGTCAAGTACACCGAGGACATCAACGACAACGTCGAGTTCTTCGGCAAGATCAAACCGCAGCTCGCGGCCGGCCAGGACACCGGCCGCGACCTGATCTGCGTCACCGACTGGCTGGCCGCCCGCATCATCCGCCTGGGCTGGGCGCAGAAGCTCGACCCGGCGAACCTCCCGAACGCGTACGCCAACCTCTCCGCGCAGTTCCGCCGCCCCGACTGGGACCCGGGTCGCGCCTACTCGTACCCCTGGACCGGCATCTCCACCGTCATCGCCTACAACGTGAAGGCGACCGGCGGGAAGAAGGTCGACTCGGTCAGCCAGCTCCTCGACGACCCCGCGCTCAAGGGCCGGGTCGGCTTCCTCACCGAGATGCGCGACACCATCGGCATGACCCTGCTCGACATGGGCAAGGACCCGGGCACCTTCACCGACGCCGACTACGACGCGGCCGTCGGCCGTCTCCAGAAGGCCGTCGACAAGAAGCAGATCCGCCGCTTCACCGGCAACGACTACACCTCCGACCTGGACAAGGGCGACCTCGCCGCCTGTCTCGCGTGGGCCGGTGACGTCATCCAGCTCCAGGCGGACAACCCGGACATCCAGTACGCCATCCCCAACGCCGGGTACATCACGTCCACGGACAACCTGCTGGTCCCCACGCAGGCCGGCCACAAGGCCAACGCCGAGAAGCTCATCGACTACTACTACGAGCTCCCGGTGGCCGCCCAGCTCGCCGCCTACATCAACTACGTGTGCCCCGTCGACGGGGTCAAGGACGAACTGGCGAAGATCGATCCCGAGCTCGCCGCCAACACGCTGATCCTCCCGGACAAGGCCATGGCGAAGAAGTCGCGCGCCTTCCGCTCGCTGACCAGCGAGGAGGAGACGGCGTACGAGGAGAAGTTCGCCAAGCTCATCGGCGCCTGAGCCGTCGTCCACCGTCACCAGGCCACGAAGCCACGAAGATCCGGGACCGCAAACCCATGACTGAGAACACCACCGGCGGCGACGTCCGACTCACCGGGATCAGCAAGACCTACGGCTCCTTCACCGCCGTCCACCCCCTCGACCTCACCGTCCCCCAGGGCTCCTTCTTCGCCCTGCTCGGTGCCTCCGGCTGCGGCAAGACCACCACCCTGCGCATGATCGCCGGCCTGGAGGACCCCTCCACCGGCACCGTCTTCCTCGGCGACCGCGACGTCACCGACCTCCCGCCCTACAAGCGTCCGGTCAACACCGTCTTCCAGTCCTACGCGCTCTTCCCGCACATGGACATCTCCGAGAACATCGCCTTCGGTCTGCGCCGGCGCGGCATCAAGTCGGTGAAGAAGCAGGTCGACGAGATGCTGGAGCTCGTCCAGCTCGGCGACAAGGCGAGGCACAAGCCGCACCAGCTCTCCGGCGGCCAGCAGCAGCGCGTCGCCGTGGCCCGCGCGCTCATCAACCACCCGCAGGTGCTCCTCCTCGACGAGCCGCTCGGCGCCCTCGACCTCAAGCTGCGCCGCCAGATGCAGCTGGAGCTCAAGCGGATCCAGACCGAGGTCGGCATCACCTTCGTCCACGTCACCCACGACCAGGAGGAGGCCATGACCATGGCCGACCAGGTCGCGGTCATGAACGGCGGCCGGGTCGAGCAGCTCGGCGCCCCCGCCGACCTCTACGAGAACCCGAGGACCACCTTCGTCGCCAACTTCCTCGGCACCTCCAACCTCATCGAGGCCGAGGTCGCCGAGACCGGTTCCGACGTCGTCGTCACCGCCGGCGGCGGCAAGCTCAGGGTCCCCGGCGACCGCTGTACGGACGCCGTCCGCCAGGGCGGCAAGCTCCTCGTCGGCGTCCGCCCCGAGAAGATCTCGCTCGCGCACGCCGACGACGCGGGCTCGATCGCCGACGGCCGCAACCGGGTCACCGGCCGGATCGTCGACTCCTCCTTCATCGGCGTCTCCACCCAGTACGTGGTGAACTCGCCGGCCGGAGCGGAGCTCCAGGTCTACGAGCAGAACATCGAGCGCGACGCGCGGCTCCGCCCCGGCGCCGAGGTCGTCCTGCACTGGAACCCGGCCCACACCTTCGGCCTCGACGCGGCGCAGTCCCTGCTTGCCGGGACAGTGGGCGACGCGGGCGTGGAGACGGTGGAGGACGCCTCGTGACCACCACCCTCGCCAAGGAGGCCCCGGGACCGGTCGAGGAACCGGTTCTGCGCAAGCCTCCCACCCGCAAGCGGCTCGTCCCCTACTGGCTGCTGCTCCCCGGCATCCTCTGGCTGCTCGTCTTCTTCGCCCTGCCGCTCGTCTACCAGGCCTCCACCTCGGTCCAGACCGGCTCCCTCGAAGAGGGCTTCCAGGTCACCTGGCACTTCCGGACGTACGTCGACGCCTTCACCGAGTACTGGCCGCAGCTGCTGCGCTCCCTGCTGTACGCGGGCACCGCGACCGCGCTCTGCCTGCTGCTCGGCTACCCGCTCGCGTACCTCATCGCCTTCAAGGCCGGACGCTGGCGCAACCTGCTGCTCGTCCTGGTGATCGCGCCCTTCTTCACCAGCTTCCTCATCCGGACGCTGGCGTGGAAGACGATCCTCGCCGACGACAGCCTCGTCGTGGACGTGCTCAACGCGCTGCACGTCCTCGACGTGACCAGCTGGCTCGGCTTCACCGAGGGCGAGCGGGTGCTCGCCACGCCGATGGCGGTCGTCTGCGGCCTCACGTACAACTTCCTGCCGTTCATGATCCTGCCGCTCTACACCTCGCTGGAGCGGATCGACGGCCGGCTGCACGAGGCCGCGCAGGACCTCTACGCCTCCCCGGCGACCACCTTCCGCAAGGTGACCTTCCCGCTGTCGATGCCCGGCGTCGTCTCCGGCACCCTGCTCACCTTCATCCCGGCGAGCGGCGACTACGTCAACGCCGAACTGCTCGGCTCCACCGACACCAAGATGATCGGCAACGTCATCCAGTCGCAGTTCCTCCGCGTCCTCGACTACCCGACGGCCGCCGCCCTGTCCTTCATCCTCATGGCGATCGTGCTCCTCATGGTCACCGTCTACATCCGCAAGGCGGGAACGGAGGACCTCGTCTGATGAGCTGGATCCGCAAGAACCTGGTCGTCATCGCCGGCCTGCTGACGCTGGCGTACATGATCCTGCCGAACGTCGTCGTCATGGTGTTCTCGTTCAACAAGCCGAACGGGCGCTTCAACTACTCCTGGCAGCAGTTCTCCCTCGACGCCTGGAAGGACCCCTGCGGCGTCGCCGACATGTGCGAGTCGCTCACGCTCTCGCTCCAGCTCGCCGCCTGGGCCACCGTCGGCGCCGTCGTCCTCGGCACCATGATCGCCTTCGCGCTGGTCCGCTACCGCTTCCGGGCGCGCGGCGCGATCAACTCGCTGATCTTCCTGCCGATGGCGATGCCCGAGGTCGTCATGGCCGCCTCGCTGCTCACCCTCTTCCTGAACATGGGGATCGAGCTGGGCTTCTGGACGGTCCTCATCGCCCACATCATGTTCTGCCTGTCGTTCGTCGTGACGGCCGTCAAGGCCCGGGTCATGTCCATGGACCCGCGCCTGGAGGAGGCCGCGCGCGACCTCTACGCCGGGCCCGCGCAGACCTTCCTGCGCGTCACGCTGCCGATCGCCGCTCCCGGCATCGCGGCCGGCGCCCTGCTCGCCTTCGCGCTCTCGTTCGACGACTTCATCATCACCAACTTCAACGCGGGCTCCACCGTGACCTTCCCCATGTTCGTCTGGGGCTCGGCACAGCGCGGCACCCCCGTTCAGATCAACGTGATCGGTACCGCGATGTTCGTCCTCGCGGTAGTGATCGTCGTGGCCGGGCAAATCATTACGAACCGGCGCAAGAAAACAGCAACAGCCTGAGCGTAGGAAGCCCTCAGGCACCGAAGGAGTTGGAAACCATGGCCCCAGTCGCCATGCGTCTCGCTGCACAATCTCTCTCCGACGCCCAGCCCGTCCCCTTCTGGCTGGAAGACCCCGGCAAGCCCGGCGCCCTGCCCGCCCTCACCGGTACCGAGAAGTGCGATCTCCTCGTGATCGGCGGCGGATACAGCGGACTGTGGACCGCGCTCCTCGCCAAGGAGCGCGACCCCTCCCAGGACGTCGTGCTGATCGAAGGCCACGAGGTGGGCTGGGCCGCCTCGGGCCGCAACGGCGGCTTCTGCGCCGCCTCCCTCACCCACGGCTTCGGCAACGGCCTCTCCCGCTGGCCGGGGGAGCTGCCGAAGCTGGAGCGGCTCGGCACGGCCAACCTCGACGCCATCGAGGAGGCCGTCGCCCGCTACGCGCTGGACTGCGAGTTCGAGCGCACCGGCGAGATCGACGTGGCCACCGAGGCCTACCAGGTCGACGAGCTCCACGAGTGGTACGAGGAGGCCGACCGGCTCGGCCTCGCCGAGGGCCTCACCCTCCTCGACGGGGACGCCATGCGCGCCGAGGTGAACTCGCCGTCCTTCCTGGGCGGCCTCTGGGACCGCGAGGGCGTCGCCATGCTCCACCCGGCGAAGCTCGCCTGGGGCCTCAAGCGGGCCTGCCTCGACCTCGGCGTGCGGATCTTCGAGAACACCCCGGGCCTCGACCTGGTCTCGGCCGGCGCGGGCATGGCCGTCCGCACCCCCTACGGCCGGGTCGCCGCCCGCCGGGTCGCCCTCGGCACCAACGTCTTCCCGTCGCTGGTCAAGCGGCTGCGCCACTACACCGTCCCGGTGTACGACTACGCGCTGGTCACCGAACCGCTGAGCGCGGAGCAGCTCGCCGCGGTCGGCTGGAAGGGGCGGCAGGGCCTCGGCGACTCCGCCAACCAGTTCCACTACTTCCGGATCACGGCCGACAACCGGATCCTGTGGGGCGGTTACGACGCCGTCTACCGCTTCGGCGGCAAGGTGCAGGCGGAGATGGACCACCGCCCGGAGACGTACCTCAAGCTGGCCCAGCACTTCTTCACCTGCTTCCCGCAGCTGGAGGGGCTCCGCTTCAGCCACGCCTGGGGCGGCGCGATCGACACCTGCTCGCGCTTCTCGGCCTTCTTCGGCACCGCCCATCAGGGGAAGGTGGCGTACGCGGCGGGCTACACCGGCCTCGGCGTCGGCGCCACCCGCTTCGGCGCCGACGTGATGCTGGACCTGCTCTCCGGGCAGCGCACCGAGCGCACCTCCCTGGACATGGTCCGCTCCAAGCCGCTGCCCTTCCCGCCGGAGCCGATCGCCTGGGCCGGCATCGGGATCACCAAGTGGTCGCTGGCCCGCGCGGACGCCAACGGCGGCCGGCGGAACCTCTGGCTGAAGACGATGGACAAACTGGGCCTCGGCTTCGACAGCTGACACCCCGCCCCATGAGATGTGATGTAGGTCACATCTCATGGAGGTGAAACCCGCGTAAGAGCGGGGACCCCCCGCGCTCTCTCCGTGTGGACGCGCACCACCGCGCGTCCCCACGGAGAGGAGTTCGCACGATGACATCTACGGGGGCCTCCGGCGTCAAGGCCGCGGTGGAGTGGCTGGCCGCGGTCGCACCGGATCCCGACGCCTGCCGCTGGGAGTGGGAGCGCAACCCGCACGGGGTCGCCCTGCTGCCCGCCGGCCGGCGCTGGGACGTACTGATCCTGCCGGGCGAGCTCGGCCACGCCACCCTCGACGTCCTGACCCGGCTCGTCGACCGGCCGGGACCCGTCCTCGCCGACTTCGGCGACGCCCGGATCGGCTTCTTCGTCCCGCCCGGCACCGCCGCCCGCTGGCTCGGCACCGGGGTCCGCGGCGCCGGACCCGGCACCTGGATCGTCGTCCCGTACCCGGGCCGCGCCACCGGCGCGGCGCGCTGGCTGGTGGCGCCCGACGGGCTCGGCACCCTCACCGACGCCTCGCTGCTCGAACTGGCCATGCACGAGGCGGCGGGCGCGCTCGCCGGGGAGCAGGGGCAGCGGGGGAGCGCCTCCTGAACCCGCCCCCGTGCGCGCACCCCTCCCAAGTCCTTTCCCGTACAGAGGTCTTGACCACTCGATTGGTCTGGACCATGCTGTGGCGCGCTCCACTCCGATCCCCCACCCCCGGAGGCTGTCGTGGACCGCACCAGACCCCTGACCCTGCTCCTGGCGGGCGCGCTCGCCATGGGCGGGCTCGCCGCGCTCTCACCGGCCGCCCAGGCCGCCGACTCCGAACTCGCCCGCAACGGCGGCTTCGAGGCCGGCCTGGACGGCTGGAGCTGTACGGCGGGCAGCGGCGCCGTCGTCTCCTCGCCCGTGCACGGCGGGACGAAGGCCCTCCAGGCCACCCCCGCCGGCAGCGACAACGCCAAGTGCTCCCAGACCATCACCGTGCAGCCCAATTCGGCGTACACGCTGAGCGGCTGGGTGCGCGGCAGCTACGTCTACCTGGGCGTCACCGGCACCGGCACCACCGACGGGTACACCTGGACCCAGTCGGCCCCGGACTGGCAGAAGCTCAGCACCTCCTTCACCACCGGCGCCGGCACCACCTCGGTCACGGTCTACACCCACGGCTGGTACGGCACCCCCGCCTACCAGGCCGACGACCTCTCCCTGTACGGCCCGGGCGGCGCCCCCGTGGACATACCCGCCGCCCCCACGGGCCTCACCGCCGGCAGCCCGACCTCCACCTCGGTGCCGCTGAGCTGGCCCGCGGTCGCCGGCGCCACCTCGTACCGGATCTACCGCGGCGGCACCGCCGTCGGCACGGCCACCGGCACCTCGTACACCGCCACCGGCCTCACCCCGAGCACCGCGTACAGCTTCCAGGTCTCGGCCGTGAACAGCGCCGGCGAGTCCGCCCGTTCGACGGCCGTCACCGCCACCACGACCTCCGGAGGCGGCGGCGGAGGCGGCGAGCTGCCCGCCCGCGCCCTCGTCGGCTACCTCCACGCCAGCTTCGCCAACGGATCCGGCTACACCCGCATGGCCGACGTGCCCGACTCCTGGGACGTCGTCAACCTCGCCTTCGGCGAACCGACCTCGGTCACCTCCGGCGACATCCGCTTCAGCCTCTGCCCGGCGACGGAGTGCCCGAACGTCGAGTCCCCCGCGGACTTCAAGGCGGCGATCAAGGCCAAGCAGGCCGCGGGCAAGAAGGTCCTCATCTCCATCGGCGGCCAGAACGGCCAGGTCCAGCTCGCCACCACCGCCGCCCGCGACACCTTCGTCTCCTCCGTCTCGAAGATCATCGACGAGTACGGCCTCGACGGCCTCGACATCGACTTCGAGGGCCACTCGCTCTCGCTCCAGACCGGCGACACCGACTTCCGCAACCCGACCTCGCCGGTGATCGTCAACCTGATCCAGGCGGTCAAGACCCTCAAGGCCAAGTACGGCGCGAAGTTCGTCCTGACGATGGCCCCCGAGACCTTCTTCGTCCAGCTCGGCTACCAGTACTACGGCTCCGGTCCCTGGGGCGGCCAGGACCCGCGCGCCGGCGCGTACCTCCCGGTCATCCACGCCCTGCGCGACGACCTCACCCTGCTGCACGTCCAGGACTACAACTCGGGCTCCATCATGGGCCTGGACAACCAGTACCACTCCATGGGCGGCGCCGACTTCCACATCGCCATGACCGACATGCTGCTCACCGGCTTCCCGGTCGCCGGCAACGCCGAGCGCTTCTTCCCCGGCCTGCGCCCCGACCAGGTCGCCATCGGCCTCCCGGCCTCCACCCAGGCCGGCAACGGCCACACCAGCCCCACCGAGGTGAACAAGGCCCTCGACTGCCTCACCAAGAAGCAGAACTGCGGCACCTACCAGACCCACGGCACCTGGTCGTCGCTGCGCGGCCTGATGACCTGGTCGATCAACTGGGACCGCTTCAACCAGTGGGAGTTCAGCCGGAACTTCGACGCGTACAACTGGAGCTGATCCCGAGGATCAGGAAGCCGAGGCACCCACTGGCCAGCACGTCCAGCGGCCAGTGGAAGCCCCGGAGGACCAGCCCCGTCCCCGTCACCGCCGTCAGCACGGCGGCGACGGGGACGAGCCGTCGCGAGACCAGGTAGGCGGCGCCGAAGTACGCCACCATCGCGGTGGCGGTGTGACCGGACGGGTAGTAGCCGTGGGCCCAGGGTTCGAGGGGGCCGGGCCGGGCCGTCCACTCCTTCAGGGGGACGACCAGGAGCGGTACGGCGGCCATGGCGAGGCCGGCGAGGAGGGCCTGGCGCCGACGGCCGCGGAAGGCGGCGTACGCCATCGCGGCGGCGAGCACGGGGAGGGCGACCGTCAGATTGCCGAGGTCGGAGGCGAGTTCGCTCAGCCACCGGGGGACGGTGTCCACGAGGGAACGGGACACCCGCTCGTCGAGCCTGGTCAAGGGGCCGTGGACGAGCACCTGCCAGGTCACGACGGCGAGGGCGACGAGCGCCGAGAAGAGAGCCGGCCGCCCTGGAACAGGGGGGGTGGTTCCGGGGCGGCCGGGAGGATCGGGCTGCCGCGCGCCCCGGGGGGTGTGGGGCGGGCGGCCATCCGATCGGTGAGGAATCCCGGAGCACGAGGCTCCGGTGGTGTGCGCTTCGGCACGGTCCGGGCGGGGCTGGGGATGCTCCGCCCCGGGTGTTTCTCTCATCTGGGAACGACCGTACGGCACGCGACGGGGGACCGACAGCGGGAAACGCGTCCCGCCATCGGCCCCCCACAGAGTCTTCACTCTTTGCGCCGAAGCGTCGGCCGGAGCGTCCGTCAGAGGGCGGCGAGCGCCGCCTCGATGACGTCCAGACCCTCGTTGAGCAGGTCCTCGCCGATGACCAGCGGCGGAAGGAAGCGCAGCACGTTGCCGTAGGTGCCGCAGGTGAGGACGAGCACGCCCTCGTTGTGGCAGTACTTGGCGAGCGCGGCGGCGGCCTCGGCGGCCGGCTCCTTCGTCTCCGGGTCCTTGACGAGCTCGATGGCGATCATGGCGCCGCGGCCGCGGATGTCGCCGATGACCGGGAACTTCTCCTGCATCGCGGCGAGGCGGGCCTTCATGACCTCCTCGATGCGCTTGGCCTTCCCGTTGAGGTCCAGCTCCTTCATCGTCTCGATGGCGCCGAGCGCACCGGCGCAGGCCACCGGGTTGCCGCCGTAGGTGCCGCCGAGGCCGCCGCCGTGGACGGAGTCCATGATCTCGGCGCGGCCGGTGACGGCGGCGAGCGGCAGACCGCCCGCGATGCCCTTGGCGGTGGTGATGAGGTCCGGGACGATGCCCTCGTCCTCGCAGGCGAACCACTGGCCGGTGCGGCAGAAGCCGGCCTGGATCTCGTCGGCGACGAAGACGATGCCGTTGTCGTTGGCGAACTTCACGATCGCCGGCAGGAAGCCCTTGGCCGGCTCGATGAAGCCGCCCTCGCCGAGGACCGGCTCGATGACGATCGCGGCGACGTTGTCGGCGCCGATCTGCTTGACGATGTTGTCGATCGCCTGCGCGGCGGCCTCCGGGCCGGCGTTCTCCGCACCGGTGGGCCAGCGGTAGCCGTAGGCGACCGGCACGCGGTAGACCTCGGGCGCGAACGGACCGAAGCCCTGCTTGTACGGCATGTTCTTCGCCGTCATGCCCATGGTCAGGTTCGTACGGCCGTGGTAACCGTGGTCGAAGACGACGACGGCCTGGCGCTTGGTGTACGAACGGGCGATCTTGACGGCGTTCTCGACGGCCTCGGCGCCCGAGTTGAACAGCGCGGACTTCTTGGCGTGGTCGCCCGGGGTCAGCTCGGCCAGCGCCTCGCAGACCTCCACGTAGCCCTCGTACGGCGTCACCATGAAACAGGTGTGGGTGAAGTCCTGCAGCTGCGCGGAGGCGCGGCGCACGACGGCCTCGGCGGAGGCGCCCACGGACGTCACGGCGATGCCGGACCCGAAGTCGATCAGCAGGTTGCCGTCGACGTCCTCGATGATCCCGCCGCCCGCGCGCTTGGTGAACACGGGCAGCGTGGAGCCCACGCCCCCGGCGACCGTCTCCAGCCGGCGAGCCTGAAGCTCCTGCGACTTCGGACCGGGAATGGCGGTGACGACGCGCCGCTCCTGCGGGACAGCGTTCATGCGGGGCTCCTGGGGTGTTCTGGACGCTCTTGCGGGTTTCCTCCGCAGGCTAGGCGCGGGGGAGGGCTCCAGGCATGCGCCGATCGGGAGTGTTGGGGGCGTGTCGTTGGACGGGATGGACAGGCCACCCTGATGGCCCTCCTCGGCCGCCCCGACGCGGGAGCCGCCCCCGAAACCCTCCCGGGAAGCCCCCGGCCCACTAGATTGACGCTGGCACAGACGCGGCGACCTGGCTGGTCAGGGGGCAGGGGTTCATGGAGACCGACGGCACGTACGAGTCACGCGACACGAGGGGGGCAGCGGTCCCGCGCCCGGCGGCTCCGCCGGTGCCTCCGCCGCCCGCCCACGCGCCCTCCGTCGTCCCTCCCCGGCCGGCCGGGGCCCCGGGCCCCCGCAGCGTCATCGCCGAATGGATGGACGCGCCCCGCCCCGAGGCGGCCCCCGGCGTCTGGCGCTTCCGGCACGTGCCGCCGGCCCCGCCCCGGGAGCGGAGCCGGCTCGCCCCCGTCACCCTGGCCGGGCTCCTCATCCCCGTCGTCATCGCCCTGATCCTGTGGTCCGTGTGGCGCCGCGGAGGGGTTCCCTACCTGTGGGTCCCGCTCCAGGTCCTCACCCCCGAGGACTGGTGGTACGCCGGTACCACCACGGCCCGCGACTGGCACGGCGTCGAGGCGCACATCGTCTACAGCGGCGTCGTCTTCGGCGCGATCGTCTTCGCCGTCGCCCGGCTCGGGGCCTGGGGCACCGTCGTACGTCATCTCCTGGAGCCGTACGGGCCGTCCGCCCGGGCGGCGCTGACGGCCGGCGCAGGGATCGTGACCCTCACCTTCGTCTGGCCCGAGTGGTTCCCCTTCGTCGGCTGGGACCCGCTGCCCATCGCCTCCCCCTTCTTCTCCCTCCTCGCCCTCCTGGGCGGCGGCTACGACATCATCACGACCGTCCCGGTCTATCTCCTCACCGTCCTCATCACCGTCGGCGTGCTCTGGCCCTTCGCCCGTGTCGGCGACTGGCGCGGGGTGCTCCGGGCCCGGCGTGCCTCCCGCCGCCCCACCGTCGCCGGCCCCGGCGCCCCCGCCCCCGCTTCGACCTGGCCAGGGCCCAGGGACGCCGGCCAGTGGCAGGTGGCCGATCTGCTGTCCGCGGAGGTGCTGGCCGGGCGGATGAACGAGGTGGACGTCGCGCGGATCCGGCGCCAGTGGGAGAGGAACCGGGACGACGCCCGCGGCCTCGCGGGCTTCGCCGACACCGTCGTGCGACAGGGAGCGGCCGCCTGGGCGCACCCCTCCGGCGACCGCGAGCTGCCGCGCCGGACGGCCGCCCACGACCTGATGCTCGGCCAGGTGCGGATCGGCCGGGCCGCGGCCGCCGAGCGGAACCCGGCCGCCTACCGCGGCGCGGGCGTCGCGCTCGACCCCGCCGCGCTCGGCACCTCGATGCTCGTCGTCGGACCGACCGGCGGCGCCCCCGCCGGGGGCCTTACCGCCGCCGCCGCCGAGGCCCTCGCCCTCCAGGCTCTCACCGGAGCGAGCGCCGTCGTCGCCGTCGGCGGACCCACGAGCCCGTACGGGCCGGACGGCGCCTACGACGTGGTGGTCCGGCTCGGCGACCCCGGCTCCCCCTACGACCTGGACCTCTACGGCGGGCTCACCGAACCGGACGAAGCCGCCGCCCTGCTCGCGGAGGGCCTCGCCGGCGACGTCGAGTCGCTCGACCAGCGCCGCGCCGTCACCGTCCTCGCCCAGCTCCTCGGCCCCTACCGGACCGTCCACGGGACCTTCCCCCCGGTCCCGGTGCTGCGCGAGCTCCTGGAAGCGGGCCCCGGACAGCTCACCGCCCTCCGGGACCGGCTGCCCGCCGAAGCCGCCGCCTTGCGGCGCGAGCTGGAGGGCCGTATCCGGCAGGCGGGCGGACCCGCCGACCCCGGGCCGCTCCTCGCCGACCGGCTGGCCCTCCTCGACCGCCCCGCCTTCGCGGACTTCTTCGGCGCCGGCACGGGCGCGGCGCAGCCCTTCGCGCTGAACACCGTCGCCCACCACCCGCTGCGGGTCCGCGTCGAACTGCCCGAGCACGGCCACGAAGAGGCGTCCCGGCTGCTCGCCCGCCTGGTCCTCGCCCAGTTCCTGGCCGCCGCCCGCGCCACGAAGCGCCGCAGCCACTTCGCCGGTCTCGTACTGGACGACGCCACGGGAGCGCTCACGGGCGGCACCGTCCGCGCCCTCCAGCGGCTGCGCACCCACGACGCCGGCGTCGTCCTCGGCCTGCGGACCCTCGGCGACGTGCCGGAGCACCTGCACGGGCCACTGCTCGCGGCCGTCGGGTGCCGGGCCGCCCTCGCGGGCGTCACCACCTGGGACGGCCGGGGCTTCGCGGAGGCGTGGGGCACCGAATGGGTGGAGACCGAGGAGGTCGCCCACCACACCGTCTTCGCCAACCAGCCCATGACCCGGGCGCTGCACGCCCTGCGCAAGCGAGTCACCGGCAAGGCCGTCACGACCGACGCCGTCACCCTGAAGAGGGTCGAGCGCGAGCGCTGGTCCGCCTCCGAGCTGGCGCACTCGCTGCCGCCCGGTCACGCCGTCGTGTCGCTGGCGACCGTCGACGGGGCGAGCACGCCCCCCCTCCTCGTCGACCTGCGCGCCTGAGCACGGCCCCGCGCGGCGGGGCGGGGGGCCTGGCACAATCGGGTGGGCCGCGCTCCCCAGCGGCGTTCCCTCGCCGGCCGCGGGTCTCGCGCCCCGGCCTCCGCTCGTAAGGTCCGCCGGTTCCCGATGCCGCCCACCCTCGCCTCGCTCGTCCACAACTCCGCGCTCCGGCTCCTGGCCCGGGCGGGGGAGGACCGTCTCGACACGCCCGTCCGCTGGGCGCACGTCAGCGAGCTGGCCGACCCCGTGCCGTACATGGAGGGCGGCGAGCTGCTGCTCACCACCGCCCTGACGCTCGACGCCGAGGACCCGGAGGCGATGCGGCGGTACGTGCGGCGGCTGCTCGGGGCCGGGGTCGTGGGGCTCGGGTTCGCCGTGGGGGTGAACTACGAGGAGATCCCGGACGCGCTCCTCGACGCCGCCCGCGCCGAGCACCTGCCGCTCCTCGAAGTGCCGCGCCGCACCCCCTTCCTCGCCATCAGCAAGGCCGTCTCCGCCGCCATCGCCGCCGACCAGTACCGCGCGGTGACCGCCGGCTTCGAGGCGCAGCGCGAGCTCACCCGCGCCGCCCTCGCCGAGGGCCCGGACGCGGTCGTCGCCCGGCTCGCCGCGCACGTCGACGGCTGGGCCGCGCTCTACGACGCCTCCGGGGCCGTCGTCGCCGTCTCGCCCGAGTGGGCGGCCCGCCGCGCCGCCCGGCTGACCCCGGACGTCGAGCGGCTGCGCGAACGCCCCGCCCCCGCCAGCGCCGTCGTCGGCGGCACGGACGACCGGGTGGAGCTGCAGTCCCTGGGAACCGGCCGCCGGGTCCGCGGCGCCCTCGCCGTCGGCACCGCCGCCCCCCTCGGCACCGCCGAGCGGTACGCCGTCCACTCCGCGATCGCCCTGCTCACCCTCACCACCGAACGCTCCCGCTCCCTCCAGGCCGCCGAGCACCGCCTCGGCGCCGCCGTGCTGCGCCTGATGCTCGCCGGGCAGTCGGAGCATGCCCGTACGGTCGCCGGCGACGTCTACGGCGGCCTCCTCGACGCCCCCTTCCGGATCCTCGTCGCCGAACCCGCCACCGCCGGCGCGTCGCCCGAACCCCCGCTCCCGGTCCTCGCCGAGGCCCTGGAGGCCGCCGCCGCCCGGGCCGGCGAGGCGGTGCTCACCGTGCCCGAGGGCGAGGAGCGGCTCGTCGTCCTCGCCGGCGACGACGGCGCGGTCGTCGCCGCCTGCGCCGGGTACGCCGAACGCGAGGCCGAGGAGGCGGGTGTCGTCGTGGGGCTCTCCGCCCCCGCCGTCCCCGGCACCGCGGCCGCCGCGCACCGGCAGGCCGAGCAGGCCCTCTCGGTGGCCCGCCGCCGCGGCCGCGCCCTCGTCGAGCACGAGGACCTGGCGGCCGGCTCCGTCCTGCCGCTCCTCGCCGACGACGCCGTACGCGCCTTCGCCGACGGCATGCTGCGGGCGCTGCGCGAACACGACGCCACCGGCCGCGGCGATCTGGTGGCCAGCCTGCGCGCCTGGCTCTCCCGGCACGGGCAGTGGGACGCCGCCGCCGCCGACCTCGGCGTGCACCGGCACACCCTGCGCTACCGGATGCGGCGCGTGGAGGAGATCCTCGGGCGTTCGCTGGACGACCCGGACGTCCGCATGGAGCTGTGGCTGGCCCTCAAGGCGACGGGGGAGGACACGCAGTAACCCCCCGGGTCGGTTCCTCACGGGCCGGCTTCCCCCGGGCCGGTTCCTCCGGGGCCGGTTCCTCCGGGGTCGGCTCCTCCCGGGTCCGTTCCTCCAGGGTCCGCTCCTCCCGGGCACCCCCCAGCTCCCCGCTCTGCCCGCGGATCCCCTTCGTTTCCCTTGCCCCTGCCCGGTCCCGGGCAGAATTCCTGGTGGGAAGCCGGGTGATTCCCTAATCTCCTGCTCATGACAAGCCCTGCCGTCGATCCTGCCTCCGCGCCCCCGGCCGGCGGCACCAAGTCCCTCCCCGCCACCGCCTCCGCCTCCGCCGCCGCCACACCCGCCCCGTCGGGCCGCCGCATCGGCGGTGCCGTGTGGGTCGCCCTCGCCATCGTCTACGTCGTCTGGGGCTCCACCTACCTCGGCATACGCTTCGTCGTCGAGACCATCCCGCCCTTCCTCGCCTCCGGCTCCCGCTTCATCGTCGCCGGGCTGCTCCTCGCCGCGATCGTCGCCTGGCGCCACGGCCCCTCCGCCCTCAAGGTGGACCGGCGCCGGCTCGGCTCCGCCGCTCTCGTCGGCGTCCTCCTCATCCTCGGCGGCAACGGCCTCGTCAACCTCGCCGAGACCACCGTCCCCTCCGGTCTCGCCGCCCTCCTCGTCGCCGCCGTCCCCGTCTTCGTCGTCCTGCTGCGCACCGCCGCGGGCGAGCGCCCCGGGCTCGGCGCGTACGGCGGCGTCCTGATCGGGCTCGGCGGCCTCGCCGTCCTCACCGTTCCCGGGCTCAGTGGCGAGGTCGGCATCGGCGGCGTCCTGCTCGTCCTCCTCGCCGCCCTGCTCTGGTCGGCCGGCACCGTCTCCTCCGCACGCCTGCCGATGCCCGCCAACCCCTTCACCGCCAGCGTGTACGAGATGCTCGCCGGCGGCATCGGCGGCGTCGTCGTGGGCCTGCTCCGGGGCGAGCACCGCGGCTTCGACCCGGGCGCCGTCGCCACCAGCTCCTGGGTGGCCCTCGGCTACCTGGTCGTCTTCGGCTCGCTGATCGCCTTCACCGCGTACGCCTGGCTGATCCAGTCCGCCCCGGTCTCGCTCGCCGCCACCTACGCCTACGTCAATCCGGTCGTCGCCGTACTGCTCGGCACGCTGATCCTGAGCGAGGCCCTGACCTGGCCGATCGTGCTCGGCGGCGCGATCGTCGTGGCCGCCGTCTGCCTGATCGTCTCCACCGAACGGAGGGGGTGACGGGTTCAGGCCGTCCTGGCCCTAATCTGATCCCTCGTATCCGATGGACGTGAGCATGACGACGGGGGTGGGGTCCGGGTGGCCACGGCGACGAAGGCGGCCGGCCGAGCGGACGGCGACGGCGCGAGGAACGGCAAGGCGGGCGGCGGCGCCGGGAACGGGAAGGCGAAGGACGGCACCCGGAACGGGAAGGCGAAGGACGGCACCCGGAACGGCGGCACGCCGCCGCCCGCCTCGCGGGCCGTCCGGTACACCGTCGTGGGCGGCCTCCTCCTCGCCCTCCTCGCCGGAGTCGGCGGCATCACCGTCGGCGTCCTCGCCGACCAGGGCTACCTCCCCGGCGACTCGATGCGCGAGGTGTGGAACACCCCGTACGGCGACCACGGCTCCTCGGAGTCCGGCAACGCCTCCTGGGCCTCCGGCGACACCCTCGCAGCCTCCCGCGCCGACGGCGTCACCGGCTACGACGCCCGCACCGGCGCCCGGCGCTGGCGCCACGAGCCGGTCGACGGCGCCACCGTCTGCTCCGTCAGCCGGACCGCCGCCGACGGCGTCGTCCTGATCGCCGAGGGCACCCCCAGCACCCTGGGCGAGCCCGCGAAGGGCGCGGGCTGCGCCACCGTCACCGCCCTCGACCTCGCGCGGGGCCGCGAGCTGTGGCGCACCACCCGCGTCGCGGCCACCGACCTGATCCAGGACGAGCGGGACCTCGTCGCCGTCGGCGGCGGCCTCGCCGTCGTCCGCGACGAGGACCCCGACTGGTCGTACTCCTGGGCCGGCGAGCGCCCCGGCTCCGTCCGCCCGGACCGCGCCCTGCGCGCCCTCGACCTGCGCACCGGCAAGCCCCGCTGGACGGCCCGGATGCCGAAGGGGTGCGTGCCGTACCGCGTCGCCGCCGCCGAGCGCCAGGTCCTCGCGCTGCTCGTCTGCGACCGCGTGGACATCCGGCTGGCCGCCTTCGACCCGGCGAACGGCAAGCACCGCTGGAACACCCCGCTCGACGAGCGGCGGCACGTCCAGCCGATCCCCCACGCCCCCGAGTTCCTCTCCGCCGACCCGGTGGTGGTGCGCGTCGGCAGCCTCGACGAGAGCGGCGCCGACACGTTCCTCTCCTTCTCCGCCGACGGACGCCCCCAGGGCCGTATCGCCTCCGGAGGGCCCAACGACGACTTCGAGGGCGACCGGCCCGCCGTGGCGAAGGTCGCCTACGGCCGCCTGTACCTCATCGGCTCCGTCTTCCAGGACACCGTCACCGCCTTCGACCTGCGCAGCGGCCGGCGCCTGTGGCGGGCCCGGCTGGAGCTCCGCGAGGACGCCCTCGGCCTGGGGATCGCCGGGGGCCGGGTCACCGTGCCGGTCGACCTCTACGGCTCGTCCGCCGAGGACGGGCTCGTGGTCCTCGACGCCGACACCGGCGACGAGCGCGACCTGCGCACCTTCCCCGACTCGGTCGCCTCCTCCACCGGCGACCTCCAGGACGTCCTCTTCCACGAGGGGCGGCTGGTCCTCGCCCGGACCGCGGGATACGACCGGCCCTTCACGGCGTACGAGGAGCGCTGACCGGCACCGGACCGCCGGCCGCTCCGCCGTCGCGCCACCACCGCTTCCTTCGCCTCTTCGGCCGAAGCGGACAGACCGACACCGCCACCACTCCACCACGGACAAACGTCACCCGTGCGTCCCGGCCCTAACGTGGGGACCAGAGCAACCGCTCGCACCCCGAAACGGAAAGGGCCGGGACGCACAATGACGACCACCCACGCCTTCTGGGTCGCCGGCCGCGAGGCCACCGGCGACACCACCTTCGACGTCACGAACTCGTACGACGGACGTCTGGTCGGCAAGGTCGCCGTGCCCACCGAGGCCCAGGTCGAGGAGGCCGTCGCCGCCGCCCACGCGGTAGTCGACGAGTTCGCCGCCACCCCGGCGCACGTCCGCGCCGCCGCCCTCGACCACGTGTCGAAGCGGCTCGCCGAGCGCACCGAGGAGATCGCCCAGGTCATCTCCGCCGAGAACGGCAAGCCCATCAAGTGGGCCCGCGGCGAGGTCGGCCGCGCCGTCTCCGTCTTCCGTTTCGCCGCCGAGGAGGCCCGCCGCTGGAACGCCGGCGAGGCCCAGCGCCTGGACACCGAGGCCGGCGGCGCGGGCCGCCTCGCCCTCACCCGCCGCGTGCCCAAGGGCGTCGTCCTCGGCATCGCGCCCTTCAACTTCCCGCTGAACCTCAGCGCCCACAAGGTCGCCCCGGCCATCGCCGTCGGTGCCCCGATCATCCTCAAGCCGGCCCCGGCCACCCCGATCTCCTCCCTCATCCTGGGCGAGATCCTGGCCGAGACCGACCTGCCGGCCGGCTCCTGGTCGATCCTCACCGTCCCGAACGACCGGATGCCCGCCCTCGTCCAGGACGAGCGCCTCCCGGTCATCTCCTTCACCGGCTCGGACAAGGTCGGCTACGCCATCCAGGCCTCCGTGCCGCACAAGCACTGCACCCTGGAGCTCGGCGGCAACGCCGCCGCCGTCGTCCTCGCCGACTGGTCCTCCGAGGCCGACCTGGACTGGGCCGCGACCCGCATCGCGACCTTCTCCAACTACCAGGGCGGCCAGTCCTGCATCTCCGTGCAGCGCGTGATCGCCGACGCCTCCGTCTACGACCGCCTGCTCCCGAAGATCGTCGCGGCCGTCGAGGCCCAGGTCACGGGCGACCCGGCGGACGACGCCACCGACGTCGGCCCGCTCGTCGACGAGGCCGCCGCCCAGCGCGTCGAGTCCTGGGTCGACGAGGCCGTCGCGGCCGGCGCCAAGCTCCTCGCCGGCGGCAAGCGCGAGGGCGCGAGCTACGCCCCGACCGTCCTCACCGAGCTCCCGGCGGACGTCACCCTGGCCCGCGCCGAGGTCTTCGGCCCGGTCCTCACGGTCGCCAAGGTCGACGGCGAGGCCGAGGCCTTCGCCGCCGTCAACGACTCGGACTTCGGCCTCCAGGCCGGCGTCTTCACCCACGACCTGCAGACCGCCTTCCGCGCCCACCGCGCCCTGGAGGTCGGCGGCGTGATCGTCGGCGACGTCCCCTCGTACCGCGCCGACCAGATGCCGTACGGCGGCGCCAAGCGCTCCGGCACCGGCCGCGAGGGCGTCGCGTACGCCATGGACGACTACACCTACGAGCGCGTGCTGGTCCTCACCGGCCTCGCCCTGTAGGACCCGCGTCCCACGAGACCAGGCGGTCCGAGCCCACTGTGCGGGGGCTCGGGCCGCCTCTCGTGCGTGCTCCCGCGGTCGTACGCCTCCCCCCGCGGCCCCGCCCGTCCACGGAGCGGACCGCGCCGACGGGCACCCCGCCCCGCGCGGCAGGATGACCGGCGTGACCGTCATCGACATCCCCGGCTCCAAGTCCGTCACCGCCCGCGCGCTCTTCCTCGCCGCCGCCGCGGAGGGCACCACCACCCTTCTGCGCCCCCTCGTCTCCGACGACACCGAGGGCTTCGCCGAAGGCCTCGGCGCCCTCGGCTACACCGTCCGGAAGGAGCCCGGCGCCTGGCACATCGAGGGCCGCCCGGCCGGACCGGGGACCGCGGACGCCGACGTGTACTGCCGCGACGGCGCCACCACCGCCCGCTTCCTGCCCGCCCTCGCCTCCGCCGGCCACGGCACCTTCCGCTTCGACGCCTCCGCGCAGATGCGCCGCCGCCCGCTCGGCCCGCTCTCCACCGCCCTGCGCGAGCTCGGCGTCGACCTGCGGCACGGCGGGAAGGACGGCCACCACCCGCTCGCCGTGCACGCCGCCGGAGTGAAGGGCGGCGCGCTCACCCTCGACGCGGGCCAGTCCTCCCAGTATCTGACGGCCCTGCTGATGCTCGGCCCGCTCACCGCCGAGGGCCTGGACATCACGGTCACCGACCTGGTCTCGGAGCCGTACGTCGAGATCACCCTGGCGATGATGCGCGCCTTCGGCGCGGACGTGCGCCGGGAGGACGACGAGCGGGGCCGCACCTACCGCGTCGCCCCCACCGGCTACCGCGCCCGCTCCTACGGCATCGAGCCCGACGCCTCCACGGCCGGCTACTTCTTCGCCGCCGCGGCCCTCCGGCCCGGGGGCTCCGTCACCGTCCCCGGCCTCGGCACCGGCGCCCTCCAGGGCGACCTCGCCTTCGTCGACGTGCTGCGCCGCATGGGCGCCGACGTCGAGGTGACCGCCGGCTCCACCACCGTCCGTTCCACCGGCACCCTGCGCGGACTCACCGTCACCATGCGGGACATCTCCGACACCATGCCGACCCTCGCCGCGATCGCCCCCTTCGCCGACGGGCCGGTCCGCATCGAGGACGTCGCCAACACCCGGGTCAAGGAGTGCGACCGGCTCGACGCCTGCGCCGAGAACCTCCGCCGCCTCGGCGTCACCGTCACCACCGGCCCCGACTGGATCCAGATCGAGCCCGGCACGCCGTCCGGCCCCGCCGAGATCGCCACCCACGGCGACCACCGGATCGTCATGTCCTTCGCCGTCACCGCCCTGCTCACCCCCGGCATCACCTTCGACGACCCCGGCTGCGTCAAGAAGACCTTCCCCGACTTCCACCACGAGTTCGGCGCGTTCGCCCGGACCCCGTGAAGAGCCCACAGCGTTTGGGGCAAGAATGGGGGGCATGAGCGACCGCCCCTCTCCTCTCGCCGACCCCCACCTTGCCTTCGACCCCGCCGAAGGCCGCCGGGACATCGTCGTCCTCGGCTCGACGGGATCCATCGGCACCCAGGCCATCGATCTGGTGCTGCGCCACCCCGACCGCTTCCGGGTCACCGCCCTCGCCGCCTCCGGCAGCCGGATCGGCCTGCTCGCCGAGCAGGCCCACCGCCTCCGGGTCGCCCAGGTCGCCGTCGCGCGCGAGGAGACCGTGGCGGAGCTGCGTACGGCCCTGGGGGCGTTGTACGGCTCCGAGCCGCTGCCCGAGCTCCTCGCCGGTCCCGACGCCGCGAAAGAGCTCGCCGCCTCCCCGTGCCACACGGTCCTCAACGGCATCACCGGCTCCATCGGCCTCGCGCCGACCCTCGCCGCCCTGGAGGCCGGCCGCACCCTCGCCCTCGCCAACAAGGAGTCGCTGATCGTCGGCGGCCCGCTGGTGAAGGCGCTCGCCAAGCCCGGCCAGATCATCCCGGTCGACTCCGAGCACGCCGCGCTCTTCCAGGCGCTCGCCGCCGGCACCCGCGCCGACGTCCGCAAGCTGGTCGTCACCGCCTCCGGAGGCCCCTTCCGCGGCCGCACCCGGGCCGACCTGGAGCAGGTGACCCGCGAGGACGCGCTGGCCCACCCGACCTGGGCGATGGGCCCGGTCATCACGGTCAACAGCGCGACCCTGGTCAACAAGGGCCTGGAGGTCATCGAGGCGCACCTCCTCTACGACATCCCCTTCGACCGGATCGAGGTCGTCGTCCACCCCCAGTCGTACGTCCACTCGATGGTCGAGTTCACCGACGGCTCCACCCTCGCCCAGGCCACCCCGCCCGACATGCGCGGTCCCATCGCGATCGGCATCGGCTGGCCCGAGCGGGTCCCCGACGCGGCCCCCGCCTTCGACTGGACCAAGGCCTCCACCTGGGAGTTCTTCCCGCTCGACGACGAGGCCTTCCCGTCGGTGAACCTCGCCCGGCACGTCGGCGAGCTCGGCGGCACCGCCCCCGCCGTCTTCAACGCCGCCAACGAGGAGTGCGTCGAGGCGTTCCTCGCCGGCCGGCTCCCCTTCAACGGCATCATGGACACCGTCACGGCGGTCGTCACCGAACACGGTCGGCCCACCGGGGGAACCTCCCTGACGGTGCCGGACGTCCTGGAAGCGGAGACCTGGGCACGGGCCCGGGCCCGAGAGCTCGCAGCGAAGGCAACCGCGGAGGCACGCGCATGACGGAAGCGCTCCTGTACGTCCTGGGCATCGTCCTGTTCGCCCTGGGACTGCTCGTCTCCATCGCCTGGCACGAGCTCGGCCACCTCTCGACGGCCAAGCTCTTCGGCATCCGCGTGCCCCAGTACATGGTCGGCTTCGGCCCCACCATCTGGTCGAAGAAGCGCGGCGAGACCGAGTACGGCATCAAGGCCATCCCGGCCGGCGGCTACATCCGCATGATCGGCATGTTCCCGCCCGGCGAGGACGGCAAGATCGAGGCCCGCTCCACCTCGCCCTGGCGCTCCATGATCGAGGACGCCCGCGAGGCCTCCTACGAGGAGCTCCAGCCCGGCGACGAGACCCGGCTCTTCTACACGCGCAAGCCGTGGAAGCGCGTGATCGTCATGTTCGCCGGACCGTTCATGAACCTGGTCCTCGCCCTCGGCCTCTTCTACGGCTCGCTGATGACCCTCGGCATCGAGCAGCAGACCACCAAGGTCGCCGGCGTCCAGAAGTGCGTCATCAAGCAGGACGCCGGCCGCGACGCCTGCGCGGCGGGCGATCCGGTCTCCCCGGCGTTCAAGGCCGGCCTGCGGGAGGGCGACACCATCGTCGCCTTCGACGGCACCCCCGTCTCCGACTGGAACACCCTCTCGGACCGCATCCGGGACACCATCGGCCCCGCCACCATCACCGTGGAGCGGGCCGGGCAGCGCCTCGACCTGCACCCGACCCTCGTCTCCAACCAGGTCCTGAAGAAGGACGAGGACGGCCAGATCGTCCGGCCCGCCGCGTACGTCCCCGCCGGCTACCTCGGCTTCCAGGCGGGCAGCGCGGTCGCGCCGCTCTCCTTCGTCGAGACCACCGAGCGCATGGGCGACCTCCTGGAGAACGGCGTCGAGTCGGTCATCGCCCTCCCCGGCAAGATCCCCGGCCTGTGGGACGCCACCTTCGGCGACGGCGAGCGCGCCGAGGACTCCCCGGTCGGCGTCGTCGGCGCCGCCCGCATCACCGGTGAACTCATGACCGTGGACGCCCCGCCGGAGCGGATCCTCGTCATGTTCATGAACCTGCTGGTGTACTTCAACGTCTCGCTGTTCCTGTTCAACATGCTCCCGCTGCTGCCGCTCGACGGCGGCCACATCGCGGGCGCCCTGTGGGAGTCGGTCCGCCGGCACACCGCCCGGCTCTTCAAGCGGGCCGACCCCGGCCCGTTCGACGTGGCCAAGCTGATGCCCGCCGCCTACGTGGTCGCCGGCGTCTTCGTCTGTTTCACGCTGCTCGTGCTCGCCGCCGACCTCGTCAACCCGGTGAAGCTGACGTAGCCCTCAGGGGGGCCGTCCACCGCCGTGTCCGGCCCCCCGCCCCCGGGGCGGTAACCTCGGAAGCCCGAGCCCGCCGACGCACGACCTTGAGGTTGCACAAACTCATGACCGCGATTTCTCTCGGTATCCCCTCTGTCCCGACCCGGCTCGCCGAGCGCCGCAAGAGCCGGCAGATCCAGGTCGGCAGCGTGGCCGTCGGCGGTGACGCACCCGTCTCGGTGCAGTCGATGACGACGACCCGTACGTCCGACATCGGCGCCACCCTCCAGCAGATCGCCGAGCTGACCGCCTCCGGCTGCCAGATCGTCCGGGTGGCCTGCCCGACCCAGGACGACGCCGACGCGCTCGCCACCATCGCGCGGAAGTCCTCGATCCCCGTGATCGCCGACATCCACTTCCAGCCGAAGTACGTCTTCGCCGCGATCGACGCGGGCTGCGCGGCGGTCCGCGTCAACCCCGGCAACATCAAGCAGTTCGACGACAAGGTCAAGGAGATCGCCCGGGCCGCGAAGGACGCGGGCACCCCGATCCGCATCGGCGTCAACGCCGGCTCCCTCGACGCCCGCCTCCTGAAGAAGTACGGCAAGGCCACCCCCGAGGCGCTCGTCGAGTCCGCCCTCTGGGAGGCGTCCCTCTTCGAGGAGCACGACTTCCGCGACATCAAGATCTCGGTCAAGCACAACGACCCGGTCGTCATGGTCGAGGCCTACCGCCAGCTCGCCGCCCAGTGCGACTACCCGCTGCACCTCGGCGTCACCGAGGCCGGCCCCGCCTTCCAGGGCACCATCAAGTCGGCCGTCGCCTTCGGCGCCCTGCTCTCCCAGGGCATCGGCGACACCATCCGGGTCTCCCTCTCCGCCCCGCCGGCCGAGGAGATCAAGGTCGGCATGCAGATCCTGGAGTCGCTCAACCTCCGCCAGCGCCGTCTGGAGATCGTCTCCTGCCCGTCCTGCGGCCGCGCCCAGGTCGACGTGTACAAGCTCGCCGAGGAGGTCACCGCCGGCCTCGACGGCATGACCGTCCCGCTCCGCGTCGCCGTCATGGGCTGCGTCGTCAACGGCCCGGGCGAGGCCCGCGAGGCCGACCTCGGCGTCGCCTCCGGCAACGGCAAGGGCCAGATCTTCGTCAAGGGCGAGGTCATCAAGACCGTCCCCGAGTCGAAGATCGTCGAGACCCTCATCGAGGAAGCCCTCAAGATCGCCGAGCAGATGGAGAAGGACGGCGTCGCCAGCGGCGAGCCGACCGTCGCCATCGCCGGCTGAGGCACCCGACCACCCGGAACCCCGCCGCCCCCACCCGCAGGGGGGACGGCGGGGTTTCGCCATGAGCGGGAGCCCTTCCCAGATCCTGGGGGTAAGGTGCCAGGACCAGCAGAACCCGCACGGTGAGGCCCCCTCGTGTTGACACAGACCACCACCCGGGTCCTCGAACCCGCCGACCTCGGCGCCGCACTCGCCGTCCTGGAGAGCGCCCCCGTCGAGAACGCCTTCGTGACCGCCCGCGTCCGCGTCGCCGGGCTCGACCCGTGGCGGCTGGGCGGCGAGATGTGGGGCTGGTACACCGAGGGCCGGCTCACCTCGCTCTGTTACTCCGGCGCCAACCTCGTCCCGATCTGCGCCACCCCCGAGGCCGTGCGCGCCTTCGCCGAGCGGGCCCGCCGGATCGGCCGCCGCTGCTCCTCGATCGTCGGCCCGGCCGGCCCCACCGCCGAGCTGTGGCGGCTCCTCGAACCCTCCTGGGGCCCCGCCCGCGACGTCCGCGCCCACCAGCCCCTCATGGTCGCCGAGGAGCCGTCCGCGACGGTCGGCCCCGACCCGCTCGTCCGCCGGGTCCGCAAGGACGAGATGGACGTGATCATGCCCGCCTGCGTCGCCATGTTCACCGAGGAGGTCGGCGTCTCCCCGATGGCCGGCGACGGCGGGCTGCTCTACCAGGCCCGGGTCGCCGAGCTCGTCGCCGCCGGCCGCTCCTTCGCCCGCATCGACGACGGCAAGGTCGTCTTCAAGGCCGAGATCGGCGCCGCCACCCGCCAGGCCTGCCAGATCCAGGGCGTCTGGGTCGCCCCCGAGCACCGGGGGAGGGGCCTCTCCGAGACCGGCATGGCCGCCGTCCTCCAGTACGCCCTCGCCGACGTCGCGCCCGTCGTCAGCCTGTACGTCAACGACTACAACACCCCCGCCCGCGCCGCCTACCGCAGGGTCGGGTTCCGCGAGACCGGCGCCTTCATGAGCGTGCTGTTCTGAACCGGCGGCCGCTTGTAGGGTGCGCCGCATGGACGCCGCCGCCCTCGCCGTGATCGGACCCGTCAACCTCGCCGCCCGGGTGGACGAGGCGCTCGCCGTACAGGCGGTCGCCTTCGGCCTCGACGCCGAGGAGGTCGCCGTACGCCGCCACATCGTGCTGCGGCACCTGATGAACCCCGGCGCCCGCGCCTACGGGGCCACGACCCCCGACGGGCGGCTCGTCGGCTTCGTGTACGGGATGCCCAACGACCGCACCCACTGGTGGTCCACCGTCGTGGAGCCGTACCTGCGCGCCACCGGCACCGCCGACTGGCTCGACGCCTCCTTCGTCATCACCGAGCTCCACGTCCACCCCGACTTCCAGGGAATCGGCCTCGGCCGCGGGCTGATCACCACCATCACCGACACCGCCGACGAGAAGCGCTCCATCCTCTCGGCCATCGACACCGAGTCCCCGGCCCGCGGCCTCTACCGCTCCCTCGGCTACACCGACCTCGCCCGCCAGGTCCACTTCCCGAGCGCCGCCCGCCCGTACGCGGTGATGGGCGCGCCGCTCCCGCTCCCGCGCCGGAACTGATTTCTCGCGGGCGGGGCCGCCCGGATAACCTCGGGGCCATCATCTTCAGTCCCGGCAGGAGTACGAGAACCATGGCCAACGCACCGGTCCAGCGCATGTCCCAGTTGATGGCGAAGACGCTGCGCGACGACCCGGCGGACGCCGAGGTCCTCTCCCACAAGCTCCTCGTCCGTGCCGGTTACGTCCGCCGCACCGCCGCCGGCATCTGGAGCTGGCTGCCGCTCGGCAAGAAGGTCCTCTCCAACGTGGAGCGGATCGTCCGCGAGGAGATGGACGCCGTCGGCGCCCAGGAGGTCTCCCTCCCCGCGCTGCTGCCCCGCGAGCCCTACGAGGCCACCGGCCGCTGGGACGAGTACGGCGCCGAGCTCTTCCGCCTCCAGGACCGCAAGGGCGGCGACTACCTCCTCGGCCCCACCCACGAGGAGATCTTCACCCTCCTGGTCAAGGACCAGTGCTCGTCCTACAAGGACCTGCCGGTCATCCTGTACCAGATCCAGACCAAGTTCCGTGACGAGGCCCGCCCCCGCGCCGGCATCCTGCGCGGCCGCGAGTTCCTCATGAAGGACTCCTACTCCTTCGACACCGAGGACGAGGGCCTGGCCCGGTCGTACGGCCTGCACCGCGAGGCCTACCAGCGGATCTTCGAGCGCCTCGGCCTCGACTACCGCATCTGCGCCGCCACCGCCGGCGCCATGGGCGGCTCCAAGTCCGAGGAGTTCCTCGCCCCGGCCGAGGCCGGCGAGGACACCTTCGCCGACTGCCCGAACTGCGACTTCGCGGCCAACACGGAGGCGGTCCACCAGGAGGTCAAGGCGGTCGACGGCTCCGCCGTCCCCGCCGCCGAGGAGATCCCCACCCCGGACACCCCCACCATCGAGACCCTCGCCGCCTCCCTCGGCGTCCCGGCCTCCGCCACCCTCAAGAACCTCCTGGTGAAGGTCGACGGCGAGATCGTCGCGATCGGCGTGCCCGGCGACCGCGAGGTCGACATGGACAAGGTCGAGGAGCACTTCGGCCCCACGGCCGCGGTCGAGCTGGTGACGGAGGAGGACTTCGCGGTCCGCCCCGACCTGGTGCGCGGCTACGTCGGCCCCCAGGGCCTGGAGAAGGTCACCTACCTCGCCGACCCGCGCGTGGCCCCCGGCACCTCCTGGATCACCGGCGCCAACAAGGAGGGCATGCACGCGAAGAACGTCGTCGCGGGCCGTGACTTCGAGGTGTCCGAGTACGTCGACGTGGTCGTCGTCCAGGAGGGCGACCCCTGCCCCCGGTGCGGCACCGGCCTCAAGCTGGACCGGGCGATCGAGATCGGCCACATCTTCCAGCTCGGCCGCAAGTACGCGGACGCGCTGAAGCTCGACGTCCTCGGCCAGAACGGCAAGCCCGTCCGCGTCACCATGGGCTCGTACGGCATCGGCGTCTCCCGCGCCGTCGCCGCGCTCGCCGAGCAGACCGCCGACGACAAGGGCCTGTGCTGGCCGGCCGAGGTGGCCCCCGCCGACGTCCACGTCGTCGCCGCCGGCAAGGCGCTCCAGACCGAACTGGCCCTGGAGGTCTCCGACAAGCTCGCGGCCGCGGGCCTGCGCGTCCTGGTCGACGACCGCGCCGGCGTCTCCCCGGGCGTCAAGTTCACCGACGCGGAGCTGATGGGCGTCCCGAAGATCCTCGTCGCCGGCCGCCGCGCCGCCGAGGGCGTCCTGGAACTGAAGGACCGCCGCACCGGCGAGCGCGAGGAGCTCACGGTCGAGGCGGCCCTGGCGGCCCTCACCGCCTGATCCCCGGGCTGCGCGCCCCGCGGGCCGTCACGCGGCCATGTCGCCCGGCGTCGCGCGGGGCGCGGGGTCCACGGACGGACCGGTGAGGTCCTCGACGGGGGGCAGCGGCGCCGGCGGCGGCATCGGGGGCGCGGCCGCCGGCGGTTCCGGGGTCGCCCGTTCCAGGAAGCGGAGGAGCTCCACCGGGATCGGGAGGACCAGGGTCGAGTTCTTCTCGGCCGCCACGGCCATGACCGTCTGGAGGAGGCGGAGCTGGAGGGCCGACGGGGCCTCCGCCATCTGGTGCGCCGCCTCCGCCAGCTTCTTCGAGGCCTGGAGTTCCGCGTCCGCGTTGATCAGACGGGCGCGGCGCTCCCGGTCCGCCTCCGCCTGGCGGGCCATGGAGCGCTTCATGGTCTCCGGCAGGGACACGTCCTTGATCTCGACGCGGTCGATCTGCACGCCCCACCCGATCGCGGGGGAGTCGAGCATCAGCTCAAGGCCCTGGTTGAGCTTCTCGCGGTTGGACAGCAGGTCGTCGAGGTCGCTCTTGCCGATGATCGACCGCAGCGAGGTCTGCGCCATCTGCGAGACCGCGAACTTGTAGTCCTCGACCCTGACCAGGGCCTCCGCCGCGTCGACCACCCGGAAGTAGACGACCGCGTCGACGCGTACCGTCACGTTGTCCCGGGTGATGCCCTCCTGCGCGGGCACCGGCATCGTGACGATCTGCATGTTCACCTTGTGGAGCCGGTCCACCGCCGGGACGATCATCGTGAAGCCGGGCGCCCGCACCTGGCCGCGCAGCCGGCCGAAGCGGAAGACGACGCCCCGCTCGTACTGCTTCACCACACGGGCCGCCGCACCGACGTACGCGACGGCGGCCACCCCCGTCGCCGCTGCGGCCATCAGGAGTTCTTCGAGCATCACGGCCCCCTGACAAAGGGATACAAAAAGGGTATTCCCCTTCTCGGGGCCCGCGAACTCGCGGCCGGCCCGGGAACCTCAGAGCCAGCCGGCGAACTCCAGGAGCCATTCGGCCTCCTGCCGCCGCCCGGCGGCCAGCGCCCGCGTGCCGGACTCGACGGCCCGGAAGAGCGTCCAGCCGCGCAGCCGCTCCCGGTCCACGTCGAGCGAGTCGGCCAGCTTGTTCACCCGCCGTCGCGCGGCCGGCGCGCCGGCGGAGGCGGCCACCAGGTCCTCGACCCGGTCGCGGACCAGCCGGGCCAGGTCGTAGGCGCGCTCGCCGACGAGCGGGTCGGGGCCGACGGCCAGCCAGGGCGCCCGGTCGCCGGCGAGGACCTTGCCCTGCCGGAAGTCCCCGTGCAGCAGCACCTCGTCCGCGGCCCCGGCGAGCAGCTCCTCGCGGGCCCCCAGGGCCGAGGCGACGAGCCCGCCGGCGACGGCGTCGGAGGCGTACGGCCGCATCGCCTCGGCGAGCCGCGCGGTCCGCTCGGCCAGCGACTCGAAGCCGTGCCCGGCCGGCGGCTCGACCCACAGCTTCCGGACCGTCCCGGCGGCCTCCAGGAGCGCCTTGGCCTCCGGCAGCGAGCGCAGCGACACCTCCGGGTGCAGGCGTTCGAGGACGAGGGCGTCCTCCGGCGCCTCGGCGCGGAGCTGGACGGCGCCCCAGCCGTTCCAGTGCGCGAGGGCGTCCCGCTCCAGGGCCGGCCGGGTGAACGGCGGCGCGATCTTCAGCGCGGCGGGCGTGCCGTCGGCCTCGCGGACGAGCAGCACCAGGCTGCCGCGGCCGCCGGGGGCGACCACCCGCTCGACGGTCACTCCGGCCGCCTCGGGGAGCCGCTCGGCGAGGCCGGGGAGCCGCCCGAGCCACTCGGCCGCGGCGGTCTCGCCGTACTTCTCGTGGAGCGCCGTGACCAGTCGCCGGGGCGCTTCGAAACCCATGTGCGTGCCTTGTTCCTTCTCCTTGGGCGGGGCGATCAGAGCTGGTGGGGGCCGGACTCACACCCGCTCGGCGAGCCCAGGAAAGGTTACGTCGCTGCCGCGCCACCGCACCGCGCGGACGGCCGCCTCCCGGAGCGCGGCGGCGGCCTCGCGCCGCACGGCGCCGTCGCCGGCCCGCACCAGGTCGGAGTAGACACCGGCCACCCGGTCCTCCAGGACGGCCGCGAGCCGCTCCGCCCCGGCCGGGTCGGCGACCCGGAACGGCAGCTCGTACGCGGCGGCCGCGGCGACCGGCGTGCCGCCGAGGTCGCCGACGGTGCGGCGCAGCGCGTCCCTGCGGGCCCGGTGCGCCTCGTAGCAGGCGGTCGCCTCGGCCCGGCGCTCCTCGGCGACCCGGGCGCCGACGACCCCGTAGCCGTACACGGCGGCGTGCTCGGCGGCGAGGGCGGCCTGGGCCGCCCGGAGGAGGGCGCTCATGCGCGGGCTCCTTCGGTGAGGAGGTAGGCGTGGGCGGCGCCGGCGGCGGCGACGGAGGCCAGCAGCCGGGCGTACTCGGGCGGCGCCGCGAGCAGCTCGGCGGTGTGCGCGTCGGAGGCGGCCCGGGCTGCGGCGGCCAGCTCCCGCAGCGCGGCCTTCGGATCGGCGGGCACGGCCGTGGCGGCGCCCGCGCCGGCGCTCGGCGTCGCGGCGGCGGAGGCCGTACCGGGTCCCGGGGTCCCGGGGGAGGTGTCCGGGACCGGGCGGTCGCCCTCGCCGAGGGCGCTCGCGTGGGCCGCGGCGGAGGCGCGCAGCGGGGCCACGCGCGCGTGGAGCGCGGGATGGGCGGCCAGGGCGGCGTCGTAGCGCGCGAGGAGGGTCCGCGAGGCGGCCACCGCGCGGCGGCGGAGGGCCGCCTCGGCGCGGGCCACCCGTTCGGCCTCCCGGGCCGCCGCCTCCTCCGCCGCGCCGGGCCGGCGCGGCCCCGCGTCCTCGGAGGTGCATCCGGTCAGGGCCGCCGCGGCGGCCGAGGCCCCCGCCACGAGCAGGGCGCGTCTGCCCGTCGTCGTCACGCTCTCTCCCTCAGCATTCCGGACCCCTCCCGGCCGCCCGTCGAAGATCACCGCAGGCGAGCGTACCCGCGGGGCCCCGTGCGGTGGACGGCAACACCCTCCGGGACCGGATACCCTTGATCCGACACGCAGCGAGAAGCAGCGACGAGCGACGCACCCACAACAGCACACGCGGCCGAGGAGTCACCCGGATGAGCACCACCCAGAGCGACAGGCTGCGCGGACTCATTGAGCCGCTCGTCCACGCGGAGCACCTGGATCTGGAGGAGATCGAGGTCTCCCGGGCCGGCCGCCGCGGACTGCTGAGGGTCGTCGTCGACTCGGAAGAGGGCGTCGAGCTGGACGCCTGCGCGGAACTGAGCCGCGCCATCTCCGCGAAGCTGGACGAGACCGACGCCATGGGCGACGGCGAGTACGTCCTGGAGGTCAGCTCCCCCGGTGCCGACCGTCCGCTCTCCGAGCACCGCCACTACGTCCGGGCCACCGGCCGCCTCGTGAAGCTCCAGCTCACCGAGGGCGGCGACCTGGTGACCCGGATCGTGGCCGTGGACGAGGACGGCATCGACACCGAGGTCCCGGGCGTGAAGGGCCGCAAGGCCACCGCCCGCCGCGTGGAGTTCGCCGAGATCGCCAAGGCGCGTGTCGAGATCGAGTTCAACCGCAAGGACAAGAAGGAAGAGGAGGCGTAGCCGTGGACATCGACGTGAAGCTCCTGAAGGGCTTGGCACAGGAGAAGGAAATCTCCTTCGAGATGCTGGTCGAGGCGATCGAGTCGGCCCTCCTCATCGCGTACCACCGCACCCCGTCCGCCCGCCGCCACGCGCGCGTGGAGCTGGACCGGCACACCGGTCACGTGACGGTGTGGGCCGAGGAGGACCCGGCCGACCTGGAGGAGGGGCAGGAGCCCAAGGAGTTCGACGACACCCCGTCGGACTTCGGCCGCATCGCGGCGAGCACCGCCCGCCAGGTCATCCAGCAGCGGCTGCGCGACGCCGAGAACGACGTCACCTTCGGCGAGTACGCCCGCCGTGAGGGCGATGTCGTCGCCGGTGTGGTGCAGCAGGGCAAGGACCCGAAGAACGTCCTCGTCAAGCTGGACGACAAGCTGGAGGCCATCCTCCCGGTGCAGGAGCAGGTGCCGGGCGAGGACTACACGCACGGCCTGCGGCTGCGCACGTACGTCGTCCGGGTCGCCAAGGGCGTCCGCGGTCCGTCGGTCACGCTCTCGCGCACCCACCCCAATCTGGTGAAGAAGCTCTTCGCCCTGGAGGTGCCGGAGATCGCCGACGGTTCCGTCGAGATCTCCGCGATCGCGCGTGAGGCGGGTCACCGCACCAAGATCGCGGTCCGGTCCACCCGTTCGGGCCTGAACGCCAAGGGCGCCTGCATCGGCCCCATGGGCAGCCGGGTGCGCAACGTGATGGCCGAGCTGCTGGGCGAGAAGATCGACATCGTCGACTGGTCGGACGACCCGGCCGAGATGGTGGCGAACGCCCTCTCCCCGGCCCGCGTCTCCAAGGTCGAGGTCGTCGACGCCGCCGCCCGGTCCGCCCGGGTGACGGTCCCCGACTACCAGCTCTCCCTGGCCATCGGCAAGGAGGGGCAGAACGCCCGCCTCGCCGCGCGCCTCACCGGCTGGCGGATCGACATCCGCCCGGACACCGAGGTCCAGGGCGAGGAGGGCTGAGCGGCCCGCCGCAAGCCCAGGATCGTTTTTGGCCAACAGGTGTTCGATTTTTGCCCCAAACGGGTGAGGTCGGTACGGGGAGGTAGACTTAATCGTGTCTGGCCGGACGCATGCCCGCGCGTGCCCTGAGCGAACCTGTGTGGGATGCCGGGAGCGAGCGGCCAAGAGCGAACTGCTGCGGATCGTGATGGATAAGGACGAGTGCGTCCCCGACCATCGCGGTACGCTGCCCGGCCGGGGTGCGTACGTGCACCCCGCCTTGCACTGTCTCGACCTGGCGGTCCGCCGACGGGCGTTCCCGAGGAGCTTCAAGACCCCGGGCCCGCTCGACACGGCGGCCCTGCGGGAGCACATCGAGCAGGCCGCGCAGGCGGCACCGCAGTGAAAAGGAAGTACGGCACGGAACACCGTGCGGTCAGGTACCTCGCGAGTCGGAAGTAGGTCGAGATTGCGATGAGCACTCGATGAGTACGCGATGAGTACGCCCATGAAGTAGCGACGGTCCGGCGGTAACCGGACCTCAAAGGAGCGAAGTGGCTAAGGTCCGGGTATACGAACTCGCCAAGGAGTTCGGTGTGGAGAGCAAGGTCGTCATGGCCAAGCTCCAGGAACTCGGTGAATTCGTCCGTTCGGCGTCCTCGACGATCGAGGCGCCGGTCGTGCGCAAGTTGACTGACGCTTTGCAGGGTCCCGGCGGTTCCGCCGGCAAGACCGCTGCCAAGCCCGGAGCGCCCCGCAAGGCGGCGCCCGCCCCCAAGCCGGCCGCGCCGGCGCCTTCGGCGCCCGCAGCCGCACGTCCCGCTGCCCCGAAGCCTGGCGCGCCCACCCCGGCGCCCAAGCCCGCGGCGGCAGAGAAGCCCGTGACGCCGGCCGCCTCCGGCCCGCGTCCGACCCCGGGTCCGAAGCCCGCGGCTCCCGCGCCCAAGCCGGCGCCCGCCGCTCCGGCTCCGACGAACCCGGAGTTCACCGCGCCTCCGGCGGCTCCGGCCGCGGGTGGTCAGCGTCCCGGCGGTGCCGCCTCCGGTTCGCGTCCGGCCGGTGCCCGTCCGGGCCAGGCCGCGCCGCGCCCCGGTGGTCAGCAGGCCCCCCGTCCCGGCCAGCAGGCCCCGCGTCCGGGCGCCCCGCGTCCGGCCGGCCCGCGTCCGGGCAACAACCCCTTCACCTCCGGCGGCTCCACCGGCATGGCGCGTCCGCAGACGCCCCGTCCCGGTGGCGGTGCTCCGCGTCCCGGCGGCCCCGGTGCCGTTCCGGGTGCCCCGCGTCCGCAGGGCGGCCCCGGCGGCGCCCCGCGCCCGCAGGGCCAGGGCGGCGCGCGTCCCACCCCCGGTGGCATGCCGCGTCCGCAGGCTCCCCGTCCGGGCGGCGCGCCCGGCGGTAACCGTCCGAACCCGGGCATGATGCCGCAGCGTCCCGCTGCCGGCCCGCGTCCCGGTCCTGGCGGTCGTGGTCCCGGTGGCCCCGGCGGTCGTCCGGGTGGTCCCGGCGGCGGCGGCGGTCGTCCCGGCTTCACCGGTCGTCCGGCCGGTCCCGGCGGTGGCGGCGGCGGCTTCGCCGGCCGTCCCGGTGGTCCCGGTGGCGGCGGCGGTCGTCCGGGTGGTCCCGGCGGCGGTGGCGGCGGCTTCGGCGGTCGTCCCGGCGGCTTCGGCGGTCGTCCCGGCGGCCCGGGTGGCCGTGGTGGCACGCAGGGCGCCTTCGGTCGTCCCGGCGGTCCCGCGCGTCGCGGTCGCAAGTCGAAGCGGCAGAGGCGCCAGGAGTACGAGGCCATGCAGGCCCCGTCCGTGGGCGGCGTGATGCTGCCTCGCGGCAACGGCGAGACCATTCGCCTGTCGCGCGGTGCGTCCCTCACCGACTTCGCGGAGAAGATCGGCGCCAACCCGGCGTCGCTCGTCGCGGTCATGATGAACCTCGGCGAGATGGTCACGGCCACGCAGTCCGTCTCCGACGACACGCTGGTCATGCTGGCCGAGGAGATGAACTACGTCGTCCAGGTCGTCAGCCCGGAGGAGGAGGACCGCGAGCTTCTCGAGTCCTTCGACATCGAGTTCGGCGAGGACGAGGGCGGCGAAGAGGCCCTGGTCTCCCGTCCGCCGGTCGTGACCGTCATGGGTCACGTCGACCACGGTAAGACCCGACTCCTCGACGCGATCCGCAAGACGAACGTCGTCGCGGGCGAGGCCGGTGGCATCACCCAGCACATCGGTGCCTACCAGGTCGGCACCGAGGTCAACGGCGAAGAGCGTCGCATCACCTTCATCGACACCCCGGGTCACGAGGCGTTCACCGCCATGCGTGCCCGTGGTGCGAAGTCGACCGACATCGCGATCCTCGTGGTCGCGGCCAACGACGGCGTCATGCCGCAGACGATCGAGGCGCTCAACCACGCCAAGGCCGCCGGCGTCCCGATCGTCGTCGCGGTCAACAAGATCGACGTCGAGGGTGCCGACCCGGTCAAGGTCCGCGGTCAGCTGACCGAGTTCGGTCTGGTGGCCGAGGAGTACGGCGGCGACACCATGTTCGTCGACATCTCCGCCAAGCAGGGTCTGCACATCGACTCCCTGCTGGAGGCCGTGGTCCTCACCGCCGACGCCTCGCTCGACCTCCGGGCCAACCCGGACCAGGACGCGCAGGGCATCGCGATCGAGTCCCACCTCGACCGTGGCCGTGGTGCCGTCTCGACGGTCCTGGTCCAGCGCGGAACGCTGCGCATCGGCGACACCATCGTCGCCGGCGACGCGTACGGCCGTGTCCGGGCCATGCTCGACGACAAGGGCAACAACGTGGAGGAGGCGACCCCGTCGACCCCCGTCCTCGTCCTGGGTCTCACCAACGTCCCGGGTGCCGGTGACAACTTCCTCGTCGTCGACGAGGACCGCACCGCCCGCCAGATCGCCGAGAAGCGTGCCGCCCGCGAGCGCAACGCGGCCTTCGCCAAGCGCGTCCGCCGCGTCTCGCTCGAGGACCTGGACAAGGTGCTCAAGGCCGGCGAGATCCAGCAGCTGAACCTGATCATCAAGGGTGACGCCTCTGGTTCCGTCGAGGCCCTCGAGTCCTCCCTGCTCCAGCTGGACGTCGGCGAGGAGGTCGACATCCGCGTCCTGCACCGCGGCGTGGGTGCCGTCACCGAGTCGGACATCGACCTGGCGATGGGCTCCGACGCCATCGTGATCGGCTTCAACGTGCGCGCCGCCGGGCGTGCGCAGCAGATGGCCGAGCGCGAGGGCGTGGACGTCCGGTACTACTCGGTCATCTACCAGGCGATCGAGGAGATCGAGGCGGCCCTCAAGGGTCTGCTCAAGCCGGAGTACGAGGAGGTCGAGCTCGGCACCGCGGAGATCCGCGAGGTCTTCCGCTCGTCCAAGCTCGGCAACATCGCCGGTGTCCTCATCCGCTCCGGCGAGGTCAAGCGCAACACCAAGGCGCGCCTCATCCGCGACGGCAAGGTCATCGCCGAGAACCTCAACATCGAGGGTCTGCGTCGCTTCAAGGACGACGTCACCGAGATCCGCGAGGGCTTCGAGGGTGGTATCAACCTCGGAAACTTCAACGACATCAAGATCGACGACGTCATCGCGACGTACGAGATGCGCGAGAAGCCGCGCGCGTAACACACGGTGAAGTGCCGGGGCCGGTCGGCGGAGGATATTCCGTCGATCGGCCCCGGCCGTTCCGTGTACGGTTTCGGTGTTCCCGTCCAGCGGTGGGCGGGGCCACTGACCCCGAACCGGCGGGACATCCGGACATACATGTATGTGGGGACTCTGTCCTTCGACCTGCTCCTCGGCGACGTCCATTCGCTCAAGGAGAAACGCTCCCTCGTGAAGCCGATCGTCGCCGAACTCCAGCGGAAGTTCTCGGTGAGCGTGGCGGAGGTGAGCGGCCAGAACCTCCACCGGAGGGCCGAGATCGGCGTCGCGATGGTGTCGGGGGACCTCGGACACCTCAACGGCGTCCTGGACCGCTGCGAGCGGCTGGTTGCCGCCCGGCCCGAGGTGGAGCTGCTGTCGGTGCGCCGAAGGCTCCACACTGATGAAGACTGAATGAGCAAGGCAAAGAAGGAGACGGACCAGTGGCCGACAACGCGCGGGCGAAGAAGCTGGCGGACCTCATCCGGGAGGTGGTCGCCGAGAAGCTGCAGCGCGGCATCAAGGACCCGCGCCTGGGTACGCACGTGACCATCACGGACACCCGCGTCACCGGTGACCTGCGGGAGGCGACGGTCTTCTACACGGTCTACGGCGACGACGAGGACCGGGCGAGCGCCGCGGCCGGCCTGGAGAGCGCCAAGGGCATCCTCCGTTCGGCCGTGGGCCGGGCGGCGGGGACCAAGTTCACCCCCACCCTGGCCTTCGTGGCCGACGCCCTCCCGGAGAACGCCCGGACCATCGAGGACCTCCTCGACAAGGCGCGGGCCTCCGACGCCCAGGTGCGGGAGGCGTCCTCGGGCGCCGCCTTCGCGGGCGACGCGGACCCCTACAAGAAGCCGGGCGAGGACGACACCGCCGAATGAGCGACAAGATCCAGACGCCCGACGGGCTTGTCATCGTGGACAAGCCGTCGGGCTTCACCTCGCACGACGTCGTCGCCAAGATGCGCGGGATCGCCAAGACCCGTCGCGTCGGCCACGCCGGCACGCTCGACCCCATGGCCACGGGCGTCCTCGTCCTCGGCGTGGAGCGGGCCACCAAGCTTCTCGGTCACCTCGCGCTGACCGAGAAGGAGTACCTGGGCACCATCCGCCTGGGCCAGACCACGATCACCGACGACGCCGAGGGCGAGATCACGGCGTCGGTCGACGCGTCGAAGGTCACCCGCGAGCAGATCGACGCGGGCGTCGCGGAGCTGACCGGCGCCATCATGCAGGTGCCGTCGAAGGTCTCCGCGATCAAGATCGACGGAAAGCGGTCCTACGCGCGCGTGCGCGGCGGCGAGGAGTTCGAGATCCCGGCCCGGCCGGTCACCGTCTCCTCCTTCCGGGTGTACGACGTGCGCGAGGCGACGGCCGAGGACGGCACCCCCGTCGTCGACCTGGTCGTCTCGGTGGTCTGCTCCTCCGGTACGTACATCCGGGCGCTGGCCCGGGACCTCGGCGCCGGGCTCGGCGTCGGCGGGCACCTCACCGCGCTCCGGCGCACCCGGGTCGGCCCGTACAAGCTGGACAGCGCCCGCACCCTCGACCAGCTCCAGGAGGAGCTGACCGTGATGCCGGTCGCCGACGCGGCCGCGGCGGCGTTCCCGCGCTGGGACGTCGACGAGAAGCGGGCCCGGCTGCTGCTCAACGGGGTGCGCCTGGAGATGCCCGAGTACCCCAAGGGCGCCGTGGCGGTCTTCGGGCCGGACGGCAAGCTGCTCGCCCTGGTGGAGGACCAGCGGGGCAAGGCGAAGAGCCTGGCCGTCTTCGGCTGATCCTCCGGAAGGAAGGGCGGGTGCGCGCTGCGCGCCCGCCCTTTCGCGTTTCTTCACCCCATCGGGGAAGCGCTCGGAGTGAACCGGGGGAGTGCGAGGGGGCGCCTTCGCCGCTCGGCGCCCTCCGGAGGCCGTCGCCGACCTACCCTCCACACCATGGGACGCGGGGACCTGGCGGAGCCGGTGGGGCTGGTACGCATCTGCGATCTGGCGGGCCGGCCGCGCGGCACCGGATTCCTCGCCGACCACGAGGGCACCCTCGTCACCAGTCACGAAGCCGTCGACGGGCTGACGCGCGTCGTGCTGCACGCGCCGGGGGAGCGGAGCCGGCTCGCCGAGGCCGACGCGATCACCCCCTTCCCCGAGCAGGGACTGGCCCTGATCCGCACCGAGGGCCTGGGCGTGCCCCCGCTGCCGCTCGCCACCCGCGCGGCCGTCGAACCCGGCACGTACGTCAGGATCGCCGCGCACGGCTGGCGGGAGGCCCGCGTGCTCGGCCCCGCCGCCGTCACCTACACCGCCACCGACCGCTTCCACGTCCTGCCCGACGCCCTCGAACTCGCCATCGGCACGCAGGGCGCCGAGGCGCTGCGGCTCGGCGGCCCGGCCGCGGGCGGACCCGTCGTCGACAGCGCCACCGGCACCGTCCTCGGCGTCGTCGGCACCGCCCTCCAGGGCGACCCGCGCGCCGCCGGACACGCCGTCCCGATCCGCCCCGACGGCCCCCTCGGCGCGCTGGTGCGCCGCAACTCCGCCACGATCCCCGCCTACGGCCCCGACCTGAACCTCGCCGCCCTCCTGGAGCTCACCGCCGCCACGGCGCTCCCGCCCGCGGAGCCCACCCCCTGGCCCGCCCCGGCCGCCCGCCCCACCGCGCTGCGCGCCGTCACCGGCTTCGCCCGCGGGGCGACTCCCTCCGGTGACGTCCCCGTCCTCACCGTCGTCGGCGAGCCAGGGTGCGGGCGCACCACCCTGCTCGCCGCGGCCTGCGAGGCGCGGACCCGGGGCGTCGCGCCCGCGCCGACCGTCCGGCTGCGCGGCGCCGACCTGCGCGAGGACGACGGTTCCCTCGCCGAGGCCGTCGGGCGCGTCCTCGACCGGGCCGCCCGGATCGCCGCCGCCTCGGGTACCGCGGGCGACCCCGTCACCGCCGAGCGGGCGGCCGCCCTCGCCCGCGAGGCCGGACGCCCCCTCCTCGTCGTCCTCGACGGCCCCGAGGAGATGCCGCCGCCCCTCGCCCACCGGCTCGCCGACTGGACCGCCGCCACCGAGCGCTGGCTGCGCGCCCACGGCGTCCGGCTCGCCCTCGCCTGCCGCCCCGAGCACGCCGAGCAGGCCGCCCCGCTGTGGAGCGCCGCGCCGGCCCTGCTGGCGCTCGGCGACCTCACGGAGGCCGAGGCCAGGGCCGTACGCCAGGGGTACGGAATCGGGGACGAGGACCTCGACGCGGCGGACGCCCGGCACCCGCTCGCCCTGCGGCTGCTCGCCGAGGTGCGGGCCGCGCTCCCCGGCGAGGTGCCGGGACGGCCCGGGCGGGCCGAGATCTTCACCGCGCACCTGGACCTGATGTGCCTGCGGATCGCGGTCAGGATCGCCGCCGACACCCGCCCCCGGCCCGGCGGCCGGGCCGTCCGCCGGCTCGCCGCGCGCGTCACCGGCCAGGTCCACGAGGCCGCCCGGCGCTGCCTCGGCCCCGGCCACGGCCTCCTCGACCGCGCCTCCTTCGAGGAACTGTTCCCCTGGCGCGAGGGCTGGGCCCCCGCCGTCCTCACCGAGGGCCTCCTCGTCCCCGCCGGCACCGGCTACCGCTTCGCCCACGAGGAGCTCTCCGACTGGCTCCAGGCCGCCCATCTCGACCTCGACACGGCCCTCGACGCCCTGGTCCACGGCACCCCGGTCCACGGCGCCCCGGGGACGGAGCCCGAGGCGGAGTCCGAGGCGGAGTCCGAGGCGGAGTCCGAAGGGGCGGCCGAGGCCGGCACCGGGCGGCCGGCCGTGCCCCGGCACCGGGTCGGGACCGTCCTCCAGGCGCTGCTGCTCGTGCACCGCGAGGGCGGGCCCGCCGCGCTCGCGCCGGCGCTCGAGCGGATCGTCGGCGCCCTCGCCGGATGCGCGGAGGAGACGCCCGAGGAGGCCGTCTGGTGGGCGCGCACGCTGCTCGCGCGGACCCTCGACCGGGTCGGCGACCTGCGCCCCTACCTGCCCGTGCTGCGCCGGCTCGCCGACCGGGTGGGGGAGGGCGCGGGCCGCGCCGGCGCCCTCGACGGCTTCGGGACCGCGTGGTGGGGACGGCTCGCCGTCGGCGAGGACGAGCGGCTCGACCTGCTGCGCCGGATCGTCACCGCCGACCCGGCGCCCTGCCTCGCCCTCGTCGAGGACCTCCTCGTCGCCCGCACCCGGGAGGTCCAGCCGCTGCTCTGCCGCTGGTTCACCGACGGCAGGGGTCTGCCCGGACGGCCGTACGTCACCGTGGGCACCGTCGCGCAGGAGCTGCTGCACACCCGGCGGGGGCTCGCCGCCGACGACCTCTGCGAGGCCCTCGTCGGCACCGCGCACCCGCTCGCCGAAGGGCTGCTCACGGCGCTCGTCGACGACGAGCCGGCCGCGCTCTGCCGGGCCGTGGACCGGTGGGCGCACGACGACGGCCGGCCGGAGCGGCGGCTCGCCGCCGCCGTCCACGGCACCCTGCTCGCCGCGCGCGGGCAGCACGGGCAGGAGCGGGAGCTGCTGCGGTACGCGGCGGGCGCCCTGCTCGGCCGGGCCGCCGACCGCGGGCTGTACGGGGCCGCCCTCGGCATCCTCGTCCGGGACCCCGACACCCGCGGCGCCTACCTCGCGCGCGCCCTCGCCGACGCCCGGGTGCCCGCCGACGCGCTCGTCGGGGCGCTGGCCGAGCACCCCGAGGCGGTGCTCGACGCCTTCCGGGACCGCCTCGACCAGGGGCGGGACCCGGGCGGCGCGCTGCGCGCCCTCGCCGCCGTCGACGCGCCCGGTCTCACCCGGCGGATCGCCGGCCTCGTCCGGGAGTACGCGCACCGCCACCCCGAGGGCGCCGCCCACGCCGCGAGCTACGTCGACCTGCGGTTCGAGGAGGGGCCGACCGCGCGGGCGGTGCTCTTCCCGCTGGTCGTCGGACTCGTCCACGGCCCGCCCGCCGCCGTCCGGCGCGCCCTCGCGCCCGTGCTCGCCGCCCCCGGCACCGGCGCCTCCCGCCATCTGCGGGCCGAACTCCTCGACGTCCTCCTCGACCACGAGACGTACGCGACCGGGCCCGGCGACCTCGCCGTGGCGGACGCGCTGCTGACCGCAGCCGCCGAGGGAGCCGCCCGCCGCTCGCTCCCGCGCAACCGCGCCCTCCTCGCCCGTACCGCCGCCCTCTACGCCCGCGATCCGGGCGGCGCGGCCCACCGGGACCGGCTGCTGGCGGCGCTCGCCGCCGACCATCCGGCCTTCGCCGCACTGCTCGCACAGGCCCTGCCGGCGCCCCGAACACCCGGCACTTCCATGCCGATGCGGACCGACGGGCGTGGGCATGGCAGTCTTAGACCTGCGTAATGGGCGTACAGGGCGAACAGGCGGACGAGGAGCGGTCACAGTGCAGCGCTGGCGTGGCTTGGAGGACATCCCCCAGGACTGGGGGCGCAGCGTCGTCACCATCGGCTCCTACGACGGTGTGCACCGCGGGCACCAGCTGATCATCGGGCGGGCCGTGGAGCGCGCCCGCGAGCTCGGCGTCCCCGCCGTCGTCGTCACCTTCGACCCGCACCCCTCCGAGGTGGTGCGCCCCGGCAGCCACCCGCCGCTGCTCGCCCCGCACCACCGGCGCGCCGAGCTGATGGCCGAACTGGGCGTGGACGCCGTCCTCGTGCTGCCGTTCACGGCCGAGTTCTCGCAGCTGTCGCCGGCCGACTTCATCGTCAAGGTGATCGTCGACAAGCTGCACGCCCGGGCCGTCATCGAGGGCCCCAACTTCCGCTTCGGCCACCGCGCCGCGGGCACCGTGGAGTACCTCACCGAGCTGGGCGCCACCTACGACTACGAGGTCGAGGTCATCGACCTGTACGTGAGCGGCTCCGCCGGCGGCGGGCAGCCCTTCTCCTCCACCCTCACCCGGCGGCTCGTCGCCGAGGGCGACATGACGGGCGCCGCCGAGATCCTCGGCCGCCCGCACCGCGTCGAGGGCATCGTCGTGCGCGGCGCCCAGCGCGGCCGCGAACTGGGCTTCCCCACGGCCAACGTGGAGACCCTGCCGCACACCGCGGTCCCCGCCGACGGCGTCTACGCCGGCTGGCTGACCGCGAACGGCGAGCGGATGCCCGCGGCGATCTCCGTCGGCACCAACCCGCAGTTCGACGGAAAGGAGCGGACGGTGGAGGCGTACGCGATCGACCGCGAGGGCCTCGACCTGTACGGGCTCCACGTGACGGTCGACTTCCTCGCCTACGTGCGCGGCATGCTCAAGTTCGACACCCTCGACGACCTGCTCGTCGCCATGGCCGGGGACGTCGCGACGTGCCGGACCCTGACGGCCGAGTACGACGCCGCGGGGGAGTGACCCCTCCCGGGCCCGTCACCGGGTGACCGGGCCCGTCACCAGGTGACGTACAGCTCCCGAGGGCCGCGGATGAGGCCCTGGGACTGGAACGGCACGGACTCGGGCGGGCCCGCGAGCCGCAGCTCCGGGTAGCGGGCGAGCAGGGTGGCGAGCATCACCTCGGACTCCATCCGGGTCAGCATCGCGCCCATGCAGTGGTGCGGCCCGTGCCCGAAGGAGAGGTGGCCGGTGCCCGCGCGGTCGAAGTCGAGGGCCTCCGGGTCCGCGAAGACCTCCGGGTCCCGGTTGGCCGCCAGGTAGGAGGCGTACACCGCCTCGCCCGCCCGGATCACCACCCCGCCGACCTCGACGTCCTCCGTCGCGATCCGGGGCAGTCCGACGCCGTTGCGGTGCGGGATCCAGCGCAGCAGCTCGTCCACGGCCTGCGGCAGCAGCTCCGGTTCCGCCCGCAGCCTGGCGAGCAGTTCCGGACGGGTGAGCAGCACGTAGACCATGTTGGCGCTGTTGTTGCGGACCGCGTGGGCGCCGCTGATCAGCACCGCCATCGCCAGCGACACGGCCTCGTCGGCGCCGATCCGGCCCTCCGCCAGCGCCTCGGCCAGCTCACCCGCCAGGTCCTCCCGGGGCTCCGCCATCCGGTGGTCGAGCAGTCGGGTGACATAGCCGTGGATCTGCGCCTTGGCGGCGCGGCTGCTCTCCGGGCCGGGCCCCGAGGAGAGGATCAGGTCCGGCCAGGACGCCAGCTCGGCCCGGTCCTCCTCGGGGATGCCGAGCAGGTCGCAGACGACCGCCATCGGGAGCGGACCGTGCAGATGGGCCATCAGGTCGGCCGGCCGTCCCGCCGCCTCCATGGCGTCCAGGAGCCGGTCGCAGGACGCCTGGGCGAGGGGCCGCAGCCGCTGGACGCCCCGGCCGGTGAAGGTCTTGGTCACCGCCTTGCGCAGCCGGGTGTGGTACGGCGGATCGGCGTAGTTCAGGGCCGCCTTCGAGGCCACCATGTGGCCGGTCATCGTGGTGACCTGGCGGTCGAGCAGGGCCGTCCGGCTGAACCGAGGGTCTGAGGTCACGGCCCGTACGTCGGCGTAACGGGTGACCAGCCAGGCCTCGTTCTCGGCGGCGAACGGCAGGCTGATCCGGGAGACCGGCTCCTTCGCGAGCAGCTCGGCCAGGAGGGGGTCGAAGTCCAGGGCGGGCAGGTCGTCCACGGACCACACGCGGGCCGGACGGGCCCCGGCGGGGCAGCCGGGAGGGACGGCGCCGGGCGCGGGGCGTCCGGGCGGTGACGGTTCGGACGCCGGCGGCTGCGACGTCAGTGGTTCGGAGGTCATGCCGTGCCTTGTTCCCGGCGGCGGACGGACGCGACACGCCGAAGGCCGCACAGCCCCCCGTACGGCCGATCCCCCCGCTCACCCTCCGTGACGGGGCGGACGCGCTCGCGGTTGCGGCCTCGGGAGCACGGGGCGAGTGTGGGCGGCAGTTCGCCCGATCGACAAGAAGGAGCGAGTGCCGTGGTGACCTTGTGCAAACCCGCGGTGGCCGTGCCGGAGCACGTGATCACGATGGAGGAGACCCTCGACCTCGCCCGAGCGCGTCACGCCGACCATCCCCAACTCCCCCTGGCGCTGCGCCTGATCGGCAACACCGGGGTCTCCAAACGGCACATCGTGCAGCCCATCGAACGGACCCTGGAGCACCCCGGCTTCCAGGAACGCAACGAGCTGTACGAGGCCGAGGCCAAGGCGAGGGTGCCCGCCGTCGTCGAGGAGGCCCTCGGCAACGCGGGGCTCCGCCCGGCGGACATCGACATGATCGTCTACGTGTCGTGCACGGGCTTCATGATGCCCTCGCTCACCGCGTGGATGATCAACACCATGGGCTTCCCCAGCCACACCCGGCAGGTGCCCATCGCCCAGCTCGGCTGCGCCGCCGGCGGGGCCGCGATCAACCGGGCGCACGACTTCTGCACCGCCTACCCCGACGCCAACGTCCTCATCGTGGCCTGCGAGTTCTGCTCGCTCTGCTACCAGCCGACCGACCTCGGCGTCGGCTCGCTGCTCTCCAACGGCCTCTTCGGCGACGCCGTCGCCGCCGCCGTGGTGCGCGGCCGGGGCGGCTCCGGCATCGCCCTGGAGCGCAACGACTCCCACCTGGTGCCCGACACCGAGGAGTGGATCGCCTACAGCGTCCGCGAGACCGGCTTCCACTTCCTGCTCGACAAGCGGGTGCCCAAGACGATGGAGCCGCTCGCCCCCGCGCTCCGCGAGATCGCCGGCGCGCACGGCTGGGACGCGGGCAACCTCGACTTCTACATCATCCACGCGGGCGGGCCTCGGATCCTCGACGACCTCAGCCTCTTCCTCGAAGTCCCGCCGGACGCCTTCCGGTTCAGCCGGGCGACCCTCACGGAGTACGGGAACATCGCCAGCGCCGTCGTCCTCGACGCGGTCCGGCGGCTCTTCGAGGAGGGCGGGCAGCCGGAGGGCGCCCGCGGCATCCTCGCGGGCTTCGGTCCCGGGATCACCGCCGAGATGTGCCTGGGGCGCTGGACCACCGCCGCCCATCCGGCCGAACCGCCGCTGACCGCCCGCCGGATCGTCGGCTACTCGCCGCGCTTCCAGCACGCCCGCAGCAGGGCCTGAACCCGCGGCCGGCAGCCCGCCGCCGGAAGACCGTCGCCCGTAGACCACCGCCGGCAGCCCGCCGTCCGCAGTCCGTCGTCGTAGTCCCCAGTCCGTTGTCGTCCTGCAAGGAGAGTCGTATGCCCCCCACGCCGCCCTCCCGCCGCCCGCGCGGCCCCGCGGTGCTCGCCGCGCTGCTCGCCGGAGCGGCCGCCGCCTCGTACACCGCCACGCCCGCCCAGGCCGCGGCCCGGGTGCCGATGCACCAGTGCTGGGTCAACGGCGTGTCCGCCCCGCCGGGCGAGCTCGTCAACGGCACCTCGGGCGACGACAACATCTTCTGCGACAGCGACCTGGAGAACGTCACCGTCTGGGGCGGCGGCGGCAACGACATGATCGAGGTGCGCGGCCTGGTCATCGACTCGGCCGTCATGGGCGGCGACGGCGACGACGTCATCCGGGCCAAGCACCTCGTGCCGCAGAACGCCTCCAGCATGGTCCGCGGCAACCGCGGCAACGACGTCATCAAGGTGGCCACGGTCGTCGGAGAGGGCGCCGAGCACGGGGCCGTCGTCCACGGCGACGACGGCGACGACAAGATCACCACCGGTTCGGTGAGCGGCGCGCCCGGCAAGTTCAACCGGGGCGGCGGGATCGTCACCGGCAACGACGGCGCCGACACCATCAAGGTCGGCGTCGTCGACTTCTCCGGCCGGGTGCTCGGCGGCAGCGAGGCCGACACCATCGAGGCCGCGGGCCTCGGCCCCGAGTCGGGCGGCCTCATCCAGGCGGGCCCCGGCGACGACACGATCAGCGGCCCCGGCGGCGCGATCCTCACGGTCGGCCCGCACTGGGGCATGGTCGACGCGGGCGTCGGGAAGGACACCTGCACGGTGAAGTCGGTCTCGACGCGGACCTCGATCAGCGCCTGCGAGGTGCTGCCGAAGGCGGCCCCGTCCGGCGCGAAGCCGCAGGCCCCGTCCGGCGCGAAGCCGGCCGCCCCGGTGGGCGCTCAGCCGGCGGCCCCGACGGGTGCCCGGCCCGCGGCCCCGGCGGGTGCCCGGCCCGCGGCCCCGGAGGCAGCCCGGCCGGCCGGCTGACCTCCACCCCCGCACCACCGCCCGGCGACCCGCCGCCCCCAGGGTCGCCGGGCGGTCGCGCGCGGGTCAGCCGTCGTCCCGGGCCGTCGCCCAGTGGCACGCCACGCCGCGCTCCCCGCCGCCCGCGCGCAGGACCGGCAGGGGCTCCGTACGGCAGCGGTCGGCGACCGGGGCCGCCTCGCCCGAGGCCAGGACGTGGCAGCGGGCGTGGAAGCGGCAGCCGCCGGGGATCCGGGCCGGGTCCGGCGGCTCGCCGGCGAGCACCACCGGGGCCGTCTCCGACTCCGGCAGCACCGAGAGCAGCGCACGGGTGTACGGATGGCGGGGCGCGGTCAGCACCGACTCGACCGGGCCCGTCTCCACCACCCGCCCCAGGTACATCACCGCCACCCGGTCCGCGATGTTCCACGCCAGGCCCAGGTCGTGCGTCACCACCAGGGCGGAGAGGCCGAGTTCGTCGCGCAGCCGGAGCAGCAGCGCGAGGATCTCGCCGCGTACCGAGGCGTCCAGGGAGGCCACCGGCTCGTCCGCGACGATGAGTTCGGGCTCCAGGACGAGCGCCCCGGCGATCACCACCCGCTGGCGCTGCCCGCCGGACAGCTCGTGCGGGTAGCGCAGGAAGAAGCGCTCGGGCGGGCGCAGTCCGGCCCGGGCGAGGGCCTCCGCGACCGCCGCGCGCTCGTCGCCGTCGTGGCCGTGGATCCGCAGGCCCTCGGCGACCGCCTCGTACACGGTGTGCCGGGGGTTGAGGGAGCCGCTCGGGTCCTGGAGGACGAGCTGGGCGCGCCGGCGGTAGGCCTTGAGCGCCTTGCCGGAGTACGCGAGCGGCCGCCCGGCGAAGGAGACCGTGCCGGCCCCGGGCCTCACCAGGCCGAGGAGGGTGCGTGCCAGGGTCGTCTTGCCGCAGCCGGACTCGCCGACCAGGGCCACGATCTCGCCCGCGCCGATCTCCAGGTCCACCCCGTCGACGGCCCGGGAGGGCGGCGCGCCGCGCCGCCCGGGGAAGGTGACGTGCACCCCGCTCGCCGTCAGCAGCGCCTCCGTCATCGGCTCTCCCTCCCCACGTGGACGCAGGCGGCCCGGTGCCCGGCGCCCGCCGTCCGCAGTTCCTGGTCGTCCTCGGCGCACTCCGCCACCGCCACCGGGCAGCGCGGGTGGAAGGCGCAGCCGTCCGGCAGCGCCGCCGGGTCCGGCGGGTCGCCGGGCAGACCGCGCGGCGCCCGCCGCGAGGCCGGGTCCCCGATCCGGGGGAACGCCGAGGACAGCGCCCGCCCGTAGGGGTGGGCGGCCGCCCGGTAGACCTCGCGGGCCGGCCCCTCCTCGACGATCCGGCCCGCGTACATGACGGCGAGCCGGTCGCAGGTGTCGGCGAGCACCGCCAGGTCGTGGCTGATCATCATCAGGCCGATGGACTCCTCGGCGACGAGCCGCTCGATCAGCCGCAGGATCTGCGCCTGGATCATCACGTCGAGCGCGGTCGTCGGCTCGTCGGCGACGATCAGACGCGGCTCGCAGGCGAGCGCCATCGCGATCATCACGCGCTGGCGCTGTCCGCCGGACAGCTCGTGCGGATAGCCGGCGGCCCGGGAGGCCGGGAGGCCGACCTGTTCGAGGAGGGCGCCGACCCGCTTGCGCGCCTCGGCGGGGGTGGCTTGGCGGTGCACCAGGAGCGGTTCGGCGATCTGGTCGCCGATCCTGCGCACCGCGTTCAGCGAGTGCATCGCGCCCTGGAAGACGATCGAGGCGCCGGCCCAGCGGACCGCCCGCAGCCGTCCCCACTTCATGGCGAGGACGTCCTCCCCGTCGAGGAGGATCTCCCCTTCGAGCCGGGCGGTCGTCGGCAGCAGCCGCAGCAGGGCGAGCGCCAGCGTCGACTTGCCGCAGCCGGACTCGCCGGCCACGCCCAGCTTCGACCCGGCCTCCAGGCTGAGGTCGACCCCGCGCACGGCGGGCACGGCCCCGGCCCCGGAGCCGTACGTGACCCTCAGGTCCCTGATCTCCAGGAGGCTCAACGCCCCACCCCCAGCCTCGGGTTGAGCACGGATTCGACGGCCCGGCCGCAGAGCGTGAAGGCGAGCGCGACCAGCGCGATCGCGATCCCGGGCGGGGCCAGGTACCACCAGTGCCCGGAGGAGACCGCGCCCGCCTCGCGCGCGTCCTGGAGCATGCCGCCCCAGGAGACGACCGTCGGGTCGCCGAGGCCGAGGAAGGCGAGGGTGGCCTCGGTGAGGATCGCGGTGGAGATGCCGAGGGTGGTCTGCGCGAGCACCAGCGGCATCACGTTCGGCAGCACGTGCCGGGCCATGACGTGCCCGTGGCCGCCGCCGAGCGCGGTGGCCCGCTCGATGTACGGGCGGGACTCGACGGCGATCGTCTGCGCCCGCACGAGCCGGGCGGTGGTCGGCCAGGAGGTGACGCCGATGGCCAGCACCACCGTCCACATCGACCGGGACATCACCGTCGCGAGCACGATCGCCAGGACCAGGGTCGGCATCACCAGGAACCAGTCGGTGATCCGCATGACGACGGTGGAGAGCCAGCCGCCGTAGTGCCCGGCGAGGACCCCGACGAGGGTGCCGATGGCGACGGACAGCGTCGCCGCGAGCAGTCCGACGAGCAGCGAGATCCGCGCGCCCCAGACCAGCAGGCCGAGCAGTGAGCGCCCGAACTGGTCGGTGCCGAGCGGGAATTCCGCGCTCGGCGGCTCCAGCGCCGTCCCCGGCGCGTTCGTCACCGACTGGACGTCGGCGCCGACGGTCCACGGGGCGGTGAGCGCGAGCAGCGCGATCAGGGCCAGGCCGGCGAGCCCGTACAGGCCCGCCCGGTGGTTCCGGTACGCCTTCCAGAAGCGCGCCGCGGAGCCCCTGCGGCGCTCCCATGCGAGAGAGGTCATCGGCCCACCCGGGGGTCGAGCAGCGGATAGAGCAGGTCGGCGATCAGGTTCATCAGGATCATCGCTCCGGCGAAGACGACGAACAGGCCCTGGACGAGCGGCAGGTCGGGCACGCTGAGCGCCTGGTAGAAGAGGCCGCCGAGCCCCGGCCAGGAGAAGACGGTCTCCACCAGGATCGAACCGGCCGCCACGTGGCCCAGGTTGATGAAGACCATGGTGACGGTCGGAAGCAGCGCGTTCGGCACCGCGTGGCGGCGCCGCACCTCGTCGTCCTTGAGCCCCTTCGCCCGGGCGGTCGTCAGATAGTCGCCGCCCATCTCGTCGAGCAGCGAGGAGCGCATCACCAGGAGCGTCTGCGCGTAGCCGACCGCGACCAGGGTCACCACCGGGAGGACCAGGTGGTGGGCGACGTCGAGGACGTACGCGAAGCCGGTCTCGCCGGTCCCCGACTCCATGCCGCCGGTCGGGAAGAGCCCCGGGATCGGGCCCATGCCCACCGAGAAGACGATGATCAGCAGCAGGCCGAGCCAGAACGACGGCACCGACCACAGGGTGAGCGCGATCCCGGTGTTCACCCTGTCGCCGAGGCGGCCGTGGCGCCACGCCGAGCGGGTGCCGAGCCACAGCCCGAGCGCCGAGTAGAGCACCACGGCGACACCGGTGAGCAGCAGCGTCGCGGGCAGCTTCGCCGCGATCAGCTCGCCGACCGGGGCGCGGAACTGGAAGGAGGTGCCGAGGTCGCCGGTGAGCGCCTTGGCGCAGTAGTCCGTGAACTGCTGCCACAGCGGCAGGTCGAGGCCGAACTGCCGGCGCAGGGTGGCCAGTTGTTCGGCCGAGGTGGGGATGCCGTGGGTCATCGCCTTCACCGGGTCGCCGGGGATGATCCGGAACAGGAAGAAGCTGGTGACCAGGACGGCGAAGAGGGAGACGAGCGCGCCGCCCAGCTTCCCCGCCGCGTGGCGGAGGTAGCCGGAGGTGACGCCGGTGCGGGGTGCGCCGTCCGTGGCGCGGGCCTCCTCGGCCCGCGCCACGCCGGCGGGGGTGCTTGCCGTCGTCATCGCTACTCGCGGTCGTCGGCGGTGGCGCGCCGGCGCATCCGGAAGAGGAGCAGTCCGCCGGCGACGACGACCACGGCCGCCCCGACGCCGATGAGGACGCCGGTCGAGGAGGAGCCGGAGCCGTCCCCGGAGCCGGTGGCGGAGGCGGCCGGCACGGCCGACCACCAGGACCAGTAGCCGTCCTGCCCCCAGAGGTTGCCCGCCGCCTCGGGCATGGTGGTGATCGACGCGATCTGGTCGGTGCGGTACGCCTCCAGGGCGTTCGGGTAGGCCATGATGTTCATGTACCCCGTGTCGTACAGCCGGGACTGCATCCGCTTGACCAGGTCCGCCCGCTTGGCGGTGTCGTACTCCACCGCCTGCTGCGCGTAGAGCGCGTCGAACTCCTTGTCGCAGATGAAGTTGTCCGTGGCGCCGGTGTCCTTCGGGGTGGCCGGGAGGGTGCCGCAGGTGTGGATGGACAGGACGTAGTCCGGGTCGGGGTTGACCGACCAGCCGTCGAAGGCGAGGTCGTAGTCGCCCTTGACCCACGGGTCGGAGACGCTGTCCAGGCACTCGACGGTCAGGCCGATGCCGAGCGCGCCCCACCACTCCTGGAGGTACTTGCCGACCGCCTTGTCGTTGGGGTCGGTGGCGTGGCACAGGATCCGGAAGTTCAGCGGCTTGCCGTCCTTGCCGATCCGCTTCCCCTCGCCGTTCTTCGCGTACCCGGCGGCGAAGAGCAGCTTGTCGGCGGTGGTCGGGTCGTACGCCCGCTTCTGTTCGGCGCCGGGCTTCCAGAAGTACGAGCCGAAGCGCGGCGGGATGTACCCCTCGCCCTCGACGGCGTGCCCCTGGAAGACCTTGTCGACGAGGGTGGCGCGGTCGACGGAGAGGAAGAGCGCCTTGCGCACGGCCGGGTCGAGGAGGGCCGGGTGGCCGTTGCCGAAGGTCTTGCCGTCCTGGGCGCGGGCGCCGGGGTTGGTGGCGAGCGCGTAGAAGCGGCGCCCGGGGGCGTCGTTGACCTTGATGTCCTTCTGCGTCTTCAGCGCCGCCGCCTGGGCGGGCGTCAGGTTCGGTACGAAGGACACCTCGCCCTTCTGGAGGGCGGCGACGGCCGCGTCCCCGTCCTTGTAGTACTTGAAGACCAGTTCGTCGAACTTGGGGGCGCCACGCCAGAACGTCTTGTTCGGCTTCAGCTTGATGTACTGGTCGACCTTGAAGTCGGTGATGACGAAGGGGCCGTTGCCGACGATCGGGAACTGCTGGTCGTTGTTGAACTTCGAGAAGTCGCCGACCTTCTCCCACACGTGCTTCGGCACGATCGGCACGTCGAGGGCGGTCATCGTCGCCTGCGGCTTCTTCAGCCGGATGACGAGGGTCCGCGGGTCGGGGGCGGTGACCGCGGCGAAGTTGGCCGTGAAGCTGCCGTTGGCGGTGGCCGCGTTCGGGTCGGTCATCATCTTGTTGAAGGTCCAGGCCGCGTCCTCGGCGGTGGCCGGCTTCCCGTCGGACCAGGTGGAGTCCTCGCGGATCTTGTACGTCCACGTCAGCTTGTCCGCCGAGGCGGACCACTCGGTGGCGAAGGCCGGGACGGTCCTGGCGTCCTTCGCGTCGTAGTTGGTGAGGTACTCGTAGGCCAGCCGGTGGATGCTGGTCGAGGTGAGCTTCTGGGCCAGGAACGGGCTGAGCGAGTCGATGCTCTGCGAGACGGCCACCGTGAGCGTCGTGCCGCCGGACTTCTCGTCCCCGGCGGCGGCCGGAGCGGCGGTCGCGGTGGCGGGGAGGGCCGCGAGCGAGGCGGTGGTGAGGGCGGCGGCGAGCAGGAGACGTGCGGTCCGGCGGGGCCGGTCCGGCCGGCGGGGGAGTGGGCGGGAGGGAACCTTCGTGACCATGACCATGGGACGTGACCTCGCGTCGGGGGATCTGTCGTGGAGTCGTGGATCTTGGGCTGACGTCAAGTGAAGCGAAGATGTATCAGCGGTGGTCTGCCGTCGTCAACGATGACTCAAACCCCGTGTGGACTGCGGGAATGCAAGGAGGCTCCGTACCGGTGAACCGGTACGGAGCCTCATTGGTCTACTCCTGTGACGCCCTACTGCTGAGGGGCTGGCGGCGCCTGCGGGGGCGCCTGCGGCGGGGCCTGCGGAGGCAGCGGCTGACCGAACGGCTGCCCCGGATCGGGCTGCTGCCCGTACGGCTGCGGAGGCTGCCCGGGCTGCCCCGGCTGGCCGGAAGTCGCCGCCGGCGGGTAGGGCTGCTGCCCGTACGGCTGACCGGGATATCCGCCCTGACCGGGCATTCCGGGCTGACCGGGCTGGGGGTACGGCTGCGGCTGACCCTGCGGCGGGTACGGCTGACCGGGTGCGGGCTGACCGGGCGCGGGCTGGCCGGGGGCGTACTGCCCCGGCATCGGCTGACCGGGGTACGGCTGACCGGGCGCGGGCGGAGCGCCGTACGGCTGCCCCGGGGCGGGCTGTCCCGGCTGTCCGGGCGCGGCCGCCGCCTGGCCCGGCATCGGCTGACCGGGGTACGGCTGTCCCGGCGCGGGCGGAGCGCCGTACGGCTGACCGGGCATCGGCTGACCGGGTGCGGGCTGACCGGGCATCGGCTGACCGGGGGCGTACTGGCCCGGCATCGGCGGCGCCATGTGCGGCGGCATGCCGCCCTGGGCGTCGCCGGTCCACAGGCCCTGCGCCTGCTGCGCCCGCGCGAAGTCCTCGGCCACCATCGCCGAGAGGTCGAAGTACGCCTCCCGGGTCTTGGGCCGCATCATGTCGAGGTCCACCTCGGCGCCGGCCGCCAGGTGCTCGTCGAAGGGCACCACGATCACGCCCCGGCAGCGGGTGCGGAAGTGCTGCACGATGTCCTCGACCTTGATCATCTTTCCGGTCTCGCGGACCCCCGAGATGACCGTGATCGAGCGCTGCACCAGATCCGCGTAGCCGTGCGCCGACAGCCAGTCCAGCGTCGTCGACGCGCTGGAGGCGCCGTCCACGGACGGCGTGGAGATGATGATCAGCTGGTCGGCGAGGTCGAGCACCCCGCGCATGGCGCTGTAGAGCAGACCCGTGCCGGAGTCGGTGAGGATCACCGGGTACTGCTTGCCGAGGACGTCGATGGCCCGCCGGTAGTCCTCGTCGTTGAAGGTCGTCGAGACGGCCGGGTCCACGTCGTTGGCGATGATCTCCAGACCGGACGGGGCCTGCGAGGTGAACCGGCGGATGTCCATGTACGAGTTGAGGTACGGGATCGCCTGCACCAGGTCGCGGATGGTCGCCCCGGTCTCGCGCCGCACCCGGCGGCCGAGCGTGCCGGCGTCCGGGTTGGCGTCGATCGCCAGGATCTTGTCCTGCCGCTCGGTGGCCAGGGTCGCGCCGAGCGCGGTCGTCGTCGTGGTCTTGCCGACGCCGCCCTTGAGCGAGATGACCGCGATCCGGTAGCAGGAGAGGACGGGGGTGCGGATCAGGTCCAGCTTCCGCTGCCGCTCCTGCTCCTCCTTCTTGCCGCCCAGCTTGAAGCGGGAGGCCGCGCCGGGGTTCCGGCTCGACTTCGGCTTCTGCTTGTTGTTGCGCAGCAGCCGGTCGGAGGAGAGCTCGACGGCGGCCGTGTACCCGAGCGGGGCGCCCGGCACGGAACGCTCGCGCTGGTCGTGGGTGACCGACTGCGGCCAGGCCGCCCCGGTCCGAGGGTCGACGCCGCCCGGCGGGTACCCGTACCCCTCCGGCCCCTGCGGCGCCTGCTCGCCGGGCCCCTGAGGGTAGCCGTATCCGCCGGGGACGGGGGCCTGCGGCGGCACTCCCTGCCCGGCGGGCGTCGGCGCGGACGGCTGGCCGGGGTGGGGGTAGCCGTAACCGCCCTGCGCGGCGGCCGGCGGCTGCGGATAGCCGTAGCCGGCGGGCGCGCCGGGGGCGGGGGCCGCCGCCGGCGGCTGTGCCTGAGGCTGTGCCTGCGGCTGTGCCTGAGGCTGGGCCTGCGGAGGCAGGGCGGCGCCCTGGGGGTACCCGTACCCGCCCTGAGGCGGTACGGCTCCGGGCGCGGCGGCCACCGGCTGACCGGGCCACTGCTGCGCGGGCGCCGGGGCCTGCGGGGCCGGCGGGGCCGGCGGGATCTGCTGGGCCTGCGGTGCTTCGGGGGAGGCGGGCGGGAAGTCCGGCGGCAGCGGCGGCAGGGCACCGCCCGCGTCGGCCGGGACGACCGGGGCGACCGGGGCGACGGCGTCGACCGGGGCGTCCTCGGCGGGCAGCGGAGCGGCCGCGGGGACGGCGTCGGCGGGCGCGACCTCGAAGTCGGAGTCGGAGGCGGAGCCGGAGCCGGCTTCCACGGCGGCGGCGGACTCGTCCGTCTCCGTCCCCCTCTCCGTCTCTGCCTCTGCCTCCGCTTCCCGGTCGGTGTCGGTGTCGGTGTCGGTGTAGGCGGCGTCGGCGGCGTCGGTCGCGACCACCGCCTCGGGCTCGGACCGGACCTCGGACCCGACCTCGGGCTCGGCCTCCGGCTCGGTCGTCGTCGGCTCGGCCGCGACCTCCGCCGTGGCGACCTCCGGGGTAGGCTCCACGGTCGCGCGCGGGTCCTCGGCCTCGGCGGCGGGGGCGGACTCGTCCGCGGCCGGGACCGGCGGGACGTCCGCGCGGGCCAGGCCCGCGGCCTCCGGGGAGCCCGGCAGGGGGCCGGCCGCCGCGTCGGGTACGGGCTGCGCGGCGGCGTCGTCCTGCCGCAGCGCGGCCGGGTTGAAGCGCATGGTGGAGCCGCTCTCCAGATCGCCGCCGCCGAAGGGCGCCGCCGGGGCCGGCTGCGCGGGCGCGGGCGCCGGGTACGCGGGCGGCACGGCGGGCGCGGCGGCCTCGGAGCCGTATCCCTCGTACGGTCCGGGCGCGGGGGCCTGGCCCGGCGCGGGCGCGGCCGGGGGGTACGCGGCCGGGGGGTACGCGGCCGGGGCGCCGGCCTCGGGGCCGTACCCTCCCTGGGGTCCGGGCGCGGGGGCCGCCGGGTAGCCGGGCGGCGTGCCGGGGGCGCCGGCCTCGGAGCCGTACGCCCCGTAGGGCCCCGGCGGCGGGGTCTGCGGCGGGGCCTGCGTCCAGCCGGGCTGGAGGCCGGCCGGGGGCGTCCCGGGCACCGGGAGCGGTGCGCCCGTCGGCGGCGGGGGAGTGGCACCGACGCTTCCCGAACCGCCCGGCGCGTTCTGCGTGTACCAGGCCGGCGGGGTGTAGTCGATGGTGAACTCACCCGTCATCTCGGCGGGATCCGCGTCGGACTCGTCGGCGGGCACGTTCCAGCCCCCGCGGATCTCGTCACGATCGCCGTTCACTTTGCCTCCTGGTGTGGTCGAGCACCCTTGTGCCGTCGTGCGTCGGGGCCACCGTTCGCTGCCGGTCGGGCGGCTCTCCCCCTCGGACCCGGCGACCGTTCCGAGGGATACTCCGCCGCGCCCCCACCCACCCTAAACGCCCCCGCCGTCAGGGCGGCAGGCCCGTCCTTCCCCGGAGGCCCCGGTTCCGTCCGGGAGCGCGGCCCGGGTGACGCCGGTGCGGCGGAGCGTGAGGAGGCACCGGGGGTAAAACCGTACGAGTCGGGGCAACGAGGGGTATTGCGTACCGCCTTGCCGGCCGTGCGCCGACGCCTGTCCCTTGCCCGAACGGGTGATGCGACGAACCGGCGGCCGCGTACCCGTTTCCGGGCACCCGACCGCCGGTCCGACACGGGACCCGCCACCGGAGGGCGGGGCCGTGGGCTCACTTCAGGTCGAACTCGCCGTCCCGCGCGCCGAGCACGAAGGCCGTCCACTCCGCCTCCGTGTACCGCAGCACGGTGCCGTGGTCCAGCGAGGAGCGCATGGCGACGGCGCCGTGCGGCAGATGAGCGATCTCGACGCGCTCCTCGTCCGGGCTCGTGCCGGGGGCGCCGATCCACTCGACGTCCGAGATGTCGAGGGCGTACAACTCGTCCTTCTCCTGCGCGCTCCCCATGGGAGTTCCTTTCGTTCACGGCCTGTCGGCGGACCATGTGTCCCGTGGCGCGGGGGAGTTGGGCCCCGCCCGTGCCACCAGGGGAAATACTAGGGACACCGGCTTCCGCGCGGGGGCCGCTTCGACGAACCGTCGCGCTTCCCGGTCCTCTGAGTCGAGCCGCGCCTTCCGGTCCCCGGGCCGTGCGGCGCTTTCCGGCCCCTCGCGCCGGGACGCTCTCCGGAGCCCCCGCGCCGGGCCGTTCTTCTCAGTCCATGCGCCGGGCCGTGCCGAGCAGGCCCGACTCCGCGTCCGTGGCGTTGGTGATGACCCAGTGCCGCTCGCCGCCCGCGCACCACAGCGTGACGCCGTCCGCGAGCGTCGGCAGCGCGTCGACCTCGGTCCGCGTCAGGCCCAGGATGCGCCCGGTCTGCTGGGCCTCCTGCGGCGAGACCCGCTGGATGCCGACGAGCGTCGCCGCGCGCATCAACCGCGGGGCGACCGGGCTGAGGTACGGAAGGAGCGTCAGCACCGACTGCCACGGCGAGGAGACGACCCGGCCGCGCGGCGGCCGCATGCCGCAGTCCCGCACCACGACGGCCGGGCTGCCGACGGTCGCGCCCAGCGGCGGGACCCGGCCCACCTCGTGGAGGGTGATGCACTCCAGGCCCGCGCCCGCCGCCTGTGCCAGACCCACCCACGCGTGCGGGCGGCCGGTCTCGACGACGACCCTGGACCCGGTGGCGGCGGCGCGCAGCGCCAGCACCTGCGCCGTCCACAGACCGCCGATGAGCAGGACGTCGTACGGCGTCGAGCGGTGGAAGCCCACCAACTGCGAGCGGCCCTCGGAGTCCTCGCCGATCACCACGCCGTCGTCGCCCACCGGGAGGGAGAGCGCGCCGAGTTCGGCCGTCGGGACGGTGTGGCCCGCGTGCCGCGGGCCGATCAGACCGCGCAGCCCCTTCACCGCTCCACCACGGCCCATCATCGAGCACCCCCGAGAGGCATCGTCGCCAGCACGCCCGGCAGCTGCTCGCGGTCCAGCCGCAGCAGGCCGACCTTCGCCGTGCGCGCCGCCTGTTCCAGGGTCCGGCGCACCCGGACCAGTTCGTTGTCGGAGCCGCCGGTGACCCGCACGTGGCCGCCGACCTCCATCGTGCCCTGGCGCGTCCCGCGCCGGACGGTGAGGCTGAAGGTCGTCGCGTACGCGGGGACCGAGGTCAGCAGCGAGACCAGGCGCGGCAGCGGCGCCGCGCCCCGGCCCAGCTCGGGCCAGCGCCCGACCGCGTACGTGGTGTGCCAGCGGTCGTCGCACCGCCAGACGCGGGAGGTCTCGGCCGTCCGCCGCTGAGGCGCCGCGTCCGCCCGGCCCGCCCGCGCGGCCGCGTGCGGGCTCGTGCAGGCGGCGGTCGCGATCGTCGAGTTGACCTCCTCCTGGTCCAGGACGACCGCCTGGAAGCCGGCGCCGGTGATCCGGCTCGCCAGGTGGTCGGCGATCCGGACCAGACAGCGCTGCGCGCCCTCCAGGCCGCCGCCGCGCGCCGCGACCGCCTCCTTGCAGCGCTCGGGGTCCAGCTTCACCGCCACCCAGGTCAGCCGCAGCGCGGGCGCCCCGGTCCGCTCCTGGAGGGGGGTGTACGAGAGGCGGGCCACGGCCTGCTGGGGGAGGTGCGGCGCGGGGGCCGGGCGGACCTGCTGCACCAGCTGGACCGACTCGACCACGATGTCGTCGACCTCCAGGGCCTCGCCGAGGAGGGTCAGCGGGAAGGCGCGGGCACCGAAGACCGGCCGCAGCGCCGAACCGCTCGCCTCGACGCGCAGCACGGCGGTCAGGAACGTGCCGTCGCCCAGCATGCCGACGGTGCGGTGGTTGCGGTCGACGTACGGGCGGGCGCCGAAGCCCCGCACGCTCTCGGTGACCGGGGCGAGCGTCGGATCCGCCTCCGGCGCCGAGGGCGCGGTGTCGCGCCGTCGCGAACGCAGCGCGAGCGCCGTCCCCATCCAGTCCTGCACGGCCTGGCCGCGACGCCGTATCACCGCGAGCAGCACCAGGACGCCGGCCACGACACACGTCGGGACCAGCCAGAGCCCGCCCATCACGAAACCGACGGCCACCAGCGCGAGCGCCGCCTCCACCAGCACGAGCTGACGGAGATGGACGGGCCCGACGCGGCTCGTGCGCGACAGCGGGCGGAGCGTCGTCGTCGCCGGGACGGCGGTCTGCGCGGCCCCCCGCGCCGGTGCGCCGCTCCGCGCTTCACCGCGCTCGTTGCTGCGTTGCCGTCGGGAAGATTGAGGCGCTCGGCCGCTGGTCCGCCGCCCGTCGCGCGCACGCGTCGCCGTACCCATCGCCGCGTTGCCCCCTCGTGTCCGTAATAGCCGAATTCCCCTGGGCGTTGACCGGGCGATCACCCTACCTGAGCGGTGAGACACGGGTGCCGCCAGGCATAGTAGGGGGCGGCGGGACGGCGGAAGGACCCGCCGAGTGTGGCAACCTGGTCGGCCGGCGGGGAGAGGGACGACACAACAGATGGCATCACGACGCGACGAACTGAACGCCTACACCTTCGCGAAGCGGAGATTGGTCGCGCAGTTCGTGCAGCCGAACTCGACGGGCTCCGAGGAGGGCGCGCCGCGCCCGCTGCGCGCGGTGGTGCCGGGCGCCATCGTCGGCGCGGTCGTCCTCGCCGTCTTCGGGGCCTGGGGCATGTTCAAGCCCGTCGCCCCCAAGGACTGGGACAAGCCCGGGCAGAACGTGATCATCGCCGACAAGTCGACGACCCGTTACGTGGTCCTCAAGACCGGCGACAAGCTCCAGCTCCACCCGGTCCTCAACATGTCGTCGGCGAGGCTCCTCCTCGACCCCGACAAGGAGAAGATCATCACGGTCTCCGAGTCGGTGCTCGACAGCGGCAAGATCCCGCACGGCGCCACCCTCGGCATCCCGTACGCCCCCGACCGCCTCCCCGAGCCGAAGGAGGCCGGCGCCGCCAAGCGCTGGGCCGTCTGCGAACGCCCCGGCGAGGGCGGCCGCGCCATCCAGAAGGCCGCCTTCGTCCTCGCCGCCCGCGAGGAGGCCAGGACCGACGGCAAGGAACGCCTCACCGGCGGAGAACTGCTCTACGTCGAGGGCCCGGACCGCACCCGCTACGTCGTCGACGCCAAGGGGACCGCGTACCCCGTCGAGAAGGACGAACTGCTGCTCCGTCAGCTCGTCGGCCAGGGCCGCGTCCCCCAGCGCGTCTCGGACGCCTGGCTGAAGACCCTGCACAAGGGCGACACCATCTCCTTCCCGAAGCTCCCCGGCGAGCCGGGCGCCGCCGCCCGGGTCAGCGGCCTGTCGCCCGAGCTCGCCAAGGTCGGCATGGTCCTCACCGCGACCGACGGCACCGGCTGGAGGATGTACGTCGTCCTCCAGGACCGGGTCGCGCCCATCACCGACTTCACCGCCAAGCTGCTGCTCAACAGCCGTCAGCTCGTCGAGCTCGGCCAGGCCGGCCAGGCCACCAAGCTCAGCGGCGGCGCCTTCCAGCCGGGCGCCGCCTTCGGCCAGGACAAGAAGTGGCCGAAGGCCGAGCCCGTCCCCGTCAACGAGGCGGGCACCGGCGAGGGCAGCCGCAACACCGTCTGCAACGTGCTGCGCGGGGTCGACGCCGACAACGGCCGCACCACCCTCAGCACGTGGGCGGGCAAGGACTTCCCCGCCACCCTGCCGACCGGCTCCAGCAGCGCCTACGTCACCCCCGGCTCCGGCCAGCTCTTCCGCCAGTTCACCGGCTCCACCACCACGACCGGCTTCCTCTTCCTCGTCACCGACACCGGCCTGCGGTACGCGATGCAGTCCAACGGCGACACCGCCACCGACGACTCCGGCATCGGCTCCTCCGGCTCCGAGGAGGAGAAGCAGGCCCGCCAGGCCGAGGCCCAGCAGGCGCAGAACCGCCTCGGCTACAAGAGCATCGAGCCGCTGCCCGTGCCCGCCGAGTGGTCCACCTTCCTCCCCACCGGCCCCCGTCTCTCCACCGGCGGCGCACGCCAGCCCCAGGGCTCATGAGCACGCCGCCGCGCCGCCCCCGGCGCCTCCCGCTCACACGCCTCTCGTCCATGGCGGCCGCGACGGCGCTCTGCGCCCTCGGCCTGCCCCTCGCCACCGCCTCCACGGCGGCGGCGGACGACGGCGGACAGTGCAACTTCCCCAACAAGAAGTACGAGGGCCGGCCCTGGTCCCTCCAGCGCGTCCAACTCGACGAACTGTGGGCGCAGTCCACCGGCAAGAACGTCCGCGTCGCCGTCATCGACACCGGCGTCGACGTCGGCAACCCCCAGCTGGCCAAGGCCGTCGACGCCAAGAGCGGGATCAACCTGATCCCGAAGGACGCCAAGGACGCCAACGGCTACAAGCTGAAGCGCGGCAAGGAGAACGGCACCACCGACACCGTCGGCCACGGCACCAAGGTCGCCGGCATCATCGCCGCCCGCCCCGCCAAGGGCACCGGCTTCGTCGGCCTGGCCCCGGACGCCACGATCATCCCCATCCAGCAGAACGACGCCGACGGCCACGGCACCACGACGACCCTGGCCGCCGCGATCCGCCACGCCATCGCCAAGGGCGCGGACGTGATCAACATCTCCCAGGACACGGCGGACGCGGTCAAGCCCACCCCCCTCCTGGAACAGGCGGTGAAGGCCGCCCTGGACAAGGAGATCGTCGTCGTGGCCTCCGCCGGCAACGACGGCCTCGGCGGCAACGTCAAGGCCACCTACCCCGCCTCGTACGAGGGCGTCCTGGCCGTCGCCGCCTCCGACCGCAACAACGAACGCGCCGCGTTCTCCCAGTCCGGCGACTTCGTCGGCGTCGCCGCGCCCGGCGTCGACATGGTCTCCACGGTCCCCCTCGGCGGCCACTGCGCCGACAACGGCACCAGCTTCTCCGCCCCCTACGTCGCCGGCCTCGCCGCCCTGATCAAGTCCGAGCACGACGACTGGACCCAGGAGCAGATCGTCGCCCAGATCCAGCAGACCGCGGAACGCTCCGTCGCCGGCCACGACCGCCTCGTCGGCTGGGGCGTCGTCGACCCGGTCCGGGCCCTCACCGAGGACGACAAGCCCATCGAGAAGCCCGTCGCCCGCGAAGGCGTCACCCGCGCCGAGGCACCCACCCCCGCCGCCGTCCACATCGGCGAGACCCCGGAACAGCGCGCCGCCCGCCTGGCCACCTACGTCGTCGTCAGCGGAGGCGTCCTGGTCGCGGTGATCGCGGGCTCGGCGGTGGCGGTCAGGGACCACCGGAAGCGGCGTGCCGCGGTGGCAGCGGGCCGGTGACCATTGCAGACGCACACGCCTGATAGCGTCCGGTGAGCAGTGCGATTGTAGAAGTCTCGTGACGAACAAGAGACTTGGGGCCGTCAGTAGCTATCACTAGAGTGGTACGCACGCGAACGGGGATGGCGAGTCTCCACGATCGCAATGCAGGACAGCAGGAGCAAACGGGGAGGATTGGCCCGTGTTTCACGTGACGGGTGACGGGGGTGGTGACCGTGGGTGACCTTCAGCGCGGCGTCGACGCGCTGGTGAAGTTCCAGCGCGACATCGAGCACGTCATCGAGAACCTGGAGAAGGGCGCCGGCGGCTCCGCGAAGCTGAACCAGAACCGCGTGACGCGCCAGGCGTTCGGCACCGGCATCCCCTTCGCGGAGGCGGACGGCTTCTTCACGGAGTACGAGCGCGTCCACGCGTCCCTCGTCTCCCTGTCGAAGTCCCTCAGTGGCCAGATCGAACTCCTCCGGATCGGCGTCCACGCCGCCGATGTCGGCTACGACAACGTCGAAGAGGACCAGCGTCGCCAGTTCCACGACATCCAGACCCGCCTGGACCGGGAGCGCGACGAGGCCATCGAGCGCGAGGAGCAGGCCCGGGCGAAGGACCCGGCGCAGCCGGCCAAGAACACCGGCAGGGCCGACACCGCGACGGAAAGCATCGGGTGACGAACGATGAGTGAAGAGAAGTCTCCGGACACGGACGCGGCCCCGCCGTCGAATCTGACGCCGCAGGAACAGCAGCAGGCGAAGGACACGGCCGACATCAAGGCCAAGTACCAGACGACGAACGTCCTCGAGAAGCTGGACGAGATCCGCGTCCCCTTCATCGGCAGCTTCGGCCTGCGGCCCAAGGGCAGTGTCTTCGGCGAGACGTCCTTCGAGGGCCACAAGCTCAACGCCATGCTCGACCTGCTCGACAGCGCGGACCCCTCCCAGCTGTCCACCGCAGGTGACGCCCTGCAGACGGCGACGAAGGAACTCAACGCCGCGGCGAAGGCCCTGACCACGTTCGTCGGCAGCGTCGACTGGGACGGCGACGCCGCCGTCGAGTTCCAGCGGTACGGCTCCGAGGTCGCGAACTACGCCTGGTCCGTCGGCAAGGTCGCCAACGCGGTCGGCTCCCAGATGAAGGTCGCCAACGACGGCCTGACCTCGGTCCGCAACGCGGCCCCGCCGCGCGACACCCGCGCCGACCAGCGCAAGCCCTCTGAATTCTCGGAACTGGAGAAGACCGAGAAGAAGGAGGAGTACCAGAAGGCCGTAGCGGTGGAGAAGGACCGTCAGGAGGCCATCAACCAGATGAACCGCCTGGCGTCGTTCTACGCCGTGTCGCAGAGCACCCTGGCGGGGCAGGAGATGCCGAAGCCGCCGGAGGCGTATCAGGCGCCGGTGCCGAGGCCGACGGGGCGGGTATTCGGGCCCGAAGGGTCTGGAGACTCGGGTACGAGCTCCTCTCGCGACGGCCTGTCGAGGGCGTCGTCCGGGCCCATCAGCTCCGTCGAGGACCGCACCACGCCGACGATGCCCCGCACCGGCGACCAGCTCGACGGCTCGGACCCGATCCGCGAGAAGCCCTCGGACGACACGAGGGTTCAGATCGACACGGTCAAGACGCCGCCGGCGCCGACTCTCCCGAACACCCCGCCGACTCCGACCGCGCCCACGAACACCCCGCCCCCGACGGGTCCCGGGATGCCTCCCCCGCTCACGCTCGGCACCCCGCCGCGCACCGGCGGACCCAAGATCACCGGTAACCCGGGCATGCCGCGCACGAACACCGGCCGGACCGGCTTCGGCCGTCCGGTCGGCCCGACCACCGCGCCGACCGTCGGCCGCACGGGCGGACCGAAGGGACCGCTGGGCCCGCAGGCGTTCGGCCGTCCCAACGGCCCCACGAACGCTCCGATGGTGGGGCGCCCGGGCAATCCCACGAACTCTCCCGCGGTGGGCCGTCCGGGCAGTCCGACGAACTCCCCGACGACGGGCCGCACCAACGGCCCCGTGGGGCGTGCGGGCGGACCGCCGACCACCTCCCCGTCCACGCAGGCAGGCCGCGCCCAGCCGCAGACGGGCCGCCCCGGGCAGCCCGCCACGGGCCGTACGGCCGGCGGCAAGGCGAACCCCATCATGGGTGGCACCCCGCAGCGTCCCACCGGCGGAAACACCGGTGCGCGGATCCCGAGGGGCACGGTCGTCGGCAGCGAGGGCCCGGCCGCGGGCCGCACGGCGGGGGCACGCCCCGGCCAGGGCGGCGTGGTCGGCGCCAACAACGCCAAGGCGGCGCCCCGCCCCGCCGGACGAGGCACCCCCAGCTCCAACGGAGTGGTCGGGACGCCCCGTGGCATGGCCGGCCGTGGCAGCCAGCGCCCGGACCGCGACGAACAGGACCGCGACGGCTCTTCGCGCCCCGACTACCTGACGGAAGACGAAGAGACCTGGACGAACCGTCGGCGCGGCGCCGTCCCGCCGGTGATCGACTAACCACTCGGAAGGCTCGGAAGTCAGGATGACGGCACGAATGATCGAGAGCGGCGGCAGGCTCCGGCGGGCGCTCCTCGGCACCACGGCGATCGCGGTGCTGACGACGTCGCTCGTCGGGCTCGCCCCGACGGCAGTCGCCGCCGACGCACGGTCGCAGCAGTGGTACCTGGATGCCATGAAGGCCGAGGAGATCTGGAAGAAGTCGACCGGGAAGGGCATCACCGTCGCCGTGATCGACTCCGGGGTCGACCCGGACACCCCCTCGCTCAAGGGCAAGGTCCTGAAGGGATGGGACGCGTCCGAGTCCAAGGGTGACGAGACGGACGACTACTCCGGCCACGGTACGACCATCGCCGAGGTGATCGTCGGATCGGGTGCAGGCGGCGGCCTGAGAGGGCTGGCTCCCGATGCCAAGGTGATTCCGTACCGTGTGGCCGACACCGAGCGTCAGAACGAGCAGGCCGTCAACGCCTTCGACGTGGAGGAATCGATCAAGGCGGCTGCCGACAGCGACGCGCAGATCATCAACATCTCCTTCGCCTCCGATTACTACAGCTCAAACGAGCGTAAGGCTGTCAAGTACGCCCAGAGTAAGGGCAAGTTGGTCTTCGCGGGCGCCGGTAACAATGCCACCAAAGGCAACAAGGAACAGTACCCGGCGAGTTACCCCGAAGCCGTCGCAGTCGCGGCGAGCGGCCGGGACGGTTCAGTGGCGAAGTACTCGCAGCACGGCGATAGCATCGACATCGCAGCACCGGGAACCAGCATCCCCGGCTACTGCGACAAGAGCCTGACGAAGTACTGCGTGAGCGAAGGCACCAGTTTCTCCACCGCCATCGCCTCCGCCTCCGCCGCCCTCATCTGGTCGATGCACCCCGACTGGACGGGTAACCAGGTCCTCCGCGTCATGCTCGACTCGGCAGCGCGGGGCGAGGGCTGGGAGCCGAACACGGTCAGCGTCTACCTCGGTCACGGCATCGTCCGGCCCAACGCCCACGTCTCGCGGGGCGAGGGCACGCCGGGTGACCCGAACATCAGCCCCCTCACCAACAAGTCGACCGTGGCGACCCCGTCGGCCTCGGCCTCCGCGTCCGCATCGGCCTCCGCCTCCCCCGGCACGTCCGACTCCGCCGCCCCCTCCGCAACAGCTTCGACACAAGCCCCGTCCGGTAAGCAGTCGTCCGACGCACCTGTGGCAGGCTCCAACGGGAGCGCGTCCGAGGACGCGGACGGCGGCAGCAGCACCGGTCTCGTCATCGGCATCGCGGCAGCGGTCGTGGTCGTCGTGGCGGCCGCAGGCGTCGTCATCGCGCGCCGCCGACGCACGACCGCCTGACGGCGGCAGCACCCCACACAAACCTCCCTGCGTCCGCGCGAGTTTGCGAACGCAGCCTCAAAAGAGAACCCGAGAAAGGGAGAGCGACACATGTCAGTCTTGAAGGTTGGCGATCAGAGTCTCAAGGATTTCCAGGACGAGCTCACCCGCAAGTTCGATGACGTGAAGGGCCAGCTGTCGGCCCTCCAGGGCGTCATCGACAGCCTCGAAGGCCGCTGGAAGGGCATCGGCGCCGGCGCGTTCGACGCCAAGCAGACCGAGATCAACAACGGCATGGTGCGCATCGCCAAGCTGATGCTGAACTTCCAGGAGGCCATCCAGGTCACCCGGACGACGTCCAGCAACACGGACGACGAGGTCGAGGCGGCCCTGCGCGGCGTCGACGTGACCGCGGGCTTCTCCGGCGACGCGGGCGCCGAGAAGGCCGCCCGTTCGGGCATCGCCGGCCTCTGACCTCCGGGTCGGAGCCACGCACCAACCCCACCTGAACGACACCACCGAAAAACGGAGGGACCATGGCCGGCAACGACGGCATCATGCTCGTCACGTACGCCTCGCTCGACGACGCGGCGAACCAGATCGACGCGCAGGCGAAGCGCCTGGACGAGGCCCTGGAGGCCATCCAGTCGAAGATCCGCTCGGTCTCCAACACCTGGGAGGGCGAGGCGAAGACCGCCGCCGACGGCGCCCACGCCAAGTGGGACCAGGAGACGCGCGCGATCCACCAGGCCCTGCAGGGCATCTCCAAGGCCGTCCGCCAGGCCGCCCCGGCCTACCAGGCGGGCGACAAGCGCGCGGCGGGCTTCTTCTAAACCGCAGCAAAACCGCAGCCGTACGACGACGGCAACACAGGGTGGGCGTGCACGGGAGGCGCCCACCCTGTCGCGTTCCCGGGACCGGTGCACGCAGCCCGTCGTCGCCGGCGTGGCCGGCGATCTCCACGTAAGGGGAGCCGCACGGGACGGACTTCGGTCCCTCCCGGCTCTGTTCCGGCCCGGTCCGGCGGCATCCGGAAGCGAGGAGGACGAGAGGGCGAACGGGCCACGGTGCTCCGGAATCACCGAGCTGACCGTGCCGGCGACACCACTGGCGACGCCTCCGCCGACCGGGGTGGCGATGGAACCGAAGCCGAAGCCGAAGCCCGTGCCGATCGCGCCGGACCAGGTGTTCTTCTGCTGGGCGACGGAGTCCGCGAAGTCCTTGGCCTCCTCGGCCTCCTCGGCCTCCTCGGCCTCCTCGGCCTCCTTGGCCTCCTTGGCCGCCGGGCCGACGATCGCTTCCCGCCGCCCGACGGCCAAGGTGCCTCCGACCTCCGAGGAGCGCCGTGTGATCTCTTCGAACGTGTCCTGAGGAGGATGCGGGCCGCTTTCGAGGCGGCGCCGACCGGCGTGCCGAGGAGCGGTCCTCCCCGCACTCTCATTGCGCCGCGAGTCGGAACGACTCCACGCACTGCCAGCCCGACGTCAGGGCGAGGACCGCGAAGATCCATCGTGCGCCGCGGTGGCGGGCGCGGAGGGCGGCTCGGGCTTCGGGGGTGCGGGGGCGTCTGAAGAAGGTGTCCAGCTTCTCCAGACCCCCGCACACCACGATGACGAACAGCACCGTCATGCCCCCGAACAGGAGCGCCATCATGCGCACCGCCGCACTCCCGCCATCCCCGCCGTCCCCGCCGTCCCCGCCGTCCCCGCCACGATCTCCGTAACCGTCCCCGCCACCGGCTGCGACAGCCCCTACATCTCCGGCATCCGCCCCGTCTGCACCAGCGGGTTCCCCCGCTGCCGGGAGACGTAGATGCCGCGGCCCGGGGGCATCGGGCGCATGCGGACGCCGCCGAGGACGTCGCCTTCCTGGGGGTCGCCGGAGAGGAGGACGCCCTGGGCGCCGAGTTCCATCATGCGCTGCATGAAGGACTCGTACGCGGAGCGGCTGGCGCCCGCCGCGCTGCGGGCGATGACGAAGCGGACGCCCACGTCGCGGGCGAAGGGGAGCAGTTCCGTCAGCTTGGCCAGCGGGTTGCCGCTCGACGTGGAGACCAGGTCGTAGTCGTCGACGACCACGAAGAGGTTCGGGCCCGACCACCAGCTGCGGTCCCGCAGCTGCTGGGCGGTGACGTCCGCCGACGGCGAGCGGCGGCGCATCAGGTCGGCGAGGGCGTCGACGTGGTGCTCCATGTTGTTGGACATGGGGACGTACTCGGCGAGGTGGCTCGCCGGTGTCACGTCGAGCAGGGCGCGCCGGTTGTCGATGACGAAGAACTTCGCCGAGGCCCCGTCGTACCGCTCCGTGATCTGCTTGATCATCAGCCGCAGCAGGTTCGACTTGCCCGACTCGCTCTCGCCGAAGACGAGGAAGAAGGGGTCGCGGTCGAAGTCGACGAAGACCGGCTCCAGGTTGTTCTCGTCGATGGCGAAGGCGACGCCGCGCTGCGGCTCCGCGTGGCCCGCCGGCAGGGTCCGCGCGTCCAGCTCGCGCGGCAGCAGCCGCACCTCGGGCGCGCCCGGCGCCGTCCAGTGCCGGGTGACCTCCTGCGTCATCGCGGCCGTCGCCTCGGCGAGGTCGCTGTCGGAGCTGATGCCGTCGATGCGCGGCACGGCCGCCATGAAGTGCAGCTTCTCCGGGGTGAGACCGCGGCCGGGGACGCCGGTCGGCACGTTCGCCGCGATCTTGCGGTCCAGCTCGGAGTCCATCGTGTCGCCGAGCCGCAGCTCCAGGCGGTTCATCAGATGGTCCTTGAGGTTGGCGCGGACCTCCATGGAGCGCGAGGCCGTGATGACCACGTGGATGCCGTAGCCGAGACCGCGGGCCGCGATGTCCACGACGGCCGGCTCCAGGCCCTCGTACTCGGTGCGGAAGTTGCCCCAGCCGTCGATGACCAGGAAGACGTCGCCCCACGGCTGCTCGGTCACCGAGATGTCGCCGCGGGCCCGCAGCCGGCGGTAGGTGCCGATGGAGTCGATGCCCGCCGCGCGGAAGTACTCCTCGCGCCGGGACAGGATGCCGTACACCTCGGCGACCGTGCGCCGCACCCGCTCGGGGTCGAGCCGGGAGGCGACGCCGCCGACGTGCGGGAGGCCCGCCACCGAGGCCATGCCGCCGCCACCGAAGTCGAGGCCGTAGAACTGCACCTCGTGCGGGGTGTGGGTCAGCGCGAAGGCCGAGATCAGGGTGCGCAGCAGCGTCGACTTGCCGGACTGCGGACCGCCGACGATCTGCATGTGACCGGCCGCGCCGGAGAAGTCCCGGTAGAGCGTGTCGCGGCGCTGCTCGTACGGCTTGTCGACGACGCCGAGCGGGACGACGAGCCGGCCCGCGCCCTCGTAACCGGGCTGGGTGAGCCCCCGGCCGTCGACGCCCGCGAGCCCCGGCAGGACCGAGTCGAGCGCCGGCGGGTTGTCCAGCGGCGGCAGCCACACCTGGTGCGCCTCGACGCCGCGCCCTTCGAGACGGCGCACGATGACGTCGAGCACCGAGTCCGCCAGCGCGTCGTCCTCCGCCTCCCGCGCCTCGGGTACGCGCGCCTGCGCCTCCGGCTCCAGGTAGCGCACGGGAACCGGCGCGGCGGTGAAGGGCACCGGCCGCCGGTCGACCGGCAGCGGTCCGCCGGGCAGCGCCGTGTGCTGGTTGGCGCGGTAGGTGCCGGAGACGTACGCGGCCTTGAACCGCACCATCTCGTCGGTTCCGTACTTGAGGTAGCCGGAGCCCGGCACGTTCGGCAGCGAGTACGCGTCGGGCACGCCGATCGCCGCCCGCGATTCGGCCGCGGAGAAGGTCCGCAGACCGATCCGGTAGGAGAGGTACGTCTCCAGGCCGCGCAGCCGGCCCTCCTCCAGGCGCTGCGAGGCCAGCAGCAGGTGGACGCCGAGCGACCGGCCGATGCGGCCGATCTGCACGAACATCTCGATGAAGTCGGGCATCGCCGTCAGCAGCTCGGAGAACTCGTCGATGACGAGGACGAGCGAGGGGATCGGCTGGAGGGGCGCGCCGGCCGCGCGCGCCTTCTCGTAGTCGTGGATGTTCGCGTAGTTGCCCGCGTCGCGCAGCATCTCCTGGCGCCGGTTGAGCTCGCCGCGGATGGAGTCGCCCATGCGGTCCACCAGCGTGAGGTCGTCCGCCAGGTTGGTGATCACCGCGGCGACGTGCGGCATCTGGGACATGCCCGCGAAGGTGGCACCGCCCTTGAAGTCCGCGAGGACGAAGTTGAGGGTCTCCGAGGAGTGCGTCACGGCGAGACCGAGCACCAGCGTGCGCAGCAGCTCCGACTTGCCGGAACCGGTCGCGCCGACGCACAGGCCGTGCGGGCCCATGCCCTCCTGCGCCGCCTCCTTGAGGTCGAGCATCACCGGCACGCCGTCCTCGCCGACGCCGATCGGCACGCGCAGCCGCTCGGAGCGGGACCGCGGCCGCCAGGTGCGGCTCACGTCGACGGAGGCCGCGTCGCCGAGGTTCAGCAGGTCGGTGAAGTCGAGGTTGGCGAGCAGCGGCTCGTCGTCGTCCGAACCGCCCGCCATCCGCAGCGGCGCCAGCTGCCGGGCCAGCGCCTCGGCCGCGTCCAGGCTCAGCGCGTCCGGGGCGCCGTCGTACACGTGTCCGTGCCCGGATTCGAGGCGGAGCGTCCCGCCCTCCACGATCACGGACAGGTCGCCGCGGGTGCCGGTGCCCCGGCCGTCCACGACCTCGATGATCGTCACGCCCTGGATGCCCTCCGGCGAGGCGAGCGGCGAGGTCTGCGGCACGGACTGCCCGTCGAGCACCACCACGAGGTGCGGGAAGTCGAGCAGCGGGTGGTTGGGGCCCTGGAAGCGGGGCCGCCCGTCGAGGCGCTCGGCGACCAGGTCCTCCAGTTCGCGCGCGTCCGTCGTGATCAGCCGCCGGCTGCCCGCCCCGTCACCGGGGCCCGAGGCCTGCACGTGCGGCAGCCACTTCGTCCACTCCCAGGAGGGGGCCGCGCCGTCGCCGGTGGCGACGACGACGACCAGGTCCTCGGGGGAGTGGAGCGCCGCCAGCGAACCCACCATCGCGCGGGCCGTCGAACGGGCCGCCTCCGGCTCACCGCCGACCGTGAGGTGGTAGAAGGCGCGCAGCGACACGGCCATCGGCAGGCCGTCCAGCGTGCCGTGCGCGTGGAGGAACTGCTGCATCGCCCCGGCGGTCAGCGGTTCGAGCTCGTCCACCGGCGCCGTCTCGGGGGCGATCAGCGGCGTCGCCAGCTGCTGGCTGCCGAGACCGACCCGGACCTGGCCGAAGTCGCCGTCCCCGATGCGCCGCTCCCAGACCCGGCTGCCCTCGGCGACCAGCGCCCACAGCTGTTCGGGCGAGGGGTGCAGGTAGTACTGCGCGTCCCGCTGGAGCCGTGCCGTCCGCAGCACCGCGCGCCGCGTCTGCGTCAGGTACTTCAGGTAGTCGCGCCGCAGGTCCGCGAGCTGCCCCTGCGTCCCGCGCCGGTAGCGGACCAGCATCGCGATGGCCATGGCCACCGTCGACGCGATCATCACCATGCCCATGATCCGCATGATCGGGTTCGGCGTCATGAAGAAGAACACCACGGAGCCACCCATGCCGAGCATCGGCAGGAGCTGCATCAGGGCGCCCTCCTGCTGCCCGCGGGGCAGCTCCGGAGGGGGTTGCAACTGCACCTGCTCGTCAGGCACTTCGGACGGCAGGGCCCGCGGTGGGCGCTTGACGACGATCTGGCTCACAGCTCACCAATTTCCGTTGCCGGACGGAAAGTTCCTCCAGACGCCCCCGTGGCGACGGGATCCATCCGCGGGGAGGGATCCTACTTTGGTGCGGGGTCACGGGTGGGCGGTAGGGTGGCCCGAAATATTTGCGTGGCCATGAACTATCGCAAAAATCGGGTCATTCGGAGCGCAATATCCGCAGCTCCCGGACCACGGTCCACGAGCCGCTCCGCGGCCGCGCGCCGGCGACCGGACGCGCCGGCCAGGAGCACCAGGATCACCACGAGGGGAAGCAGCAGGTGAGTATGACGGCCCCAGCCACGGCCGGCGGAGCCGGCCAGTCGGCTCCCACCACCGTGTTCCACGGCGGCACCGGCTTCTGCCGGATCACCGTCGTCGCGCCCGACGGCCGCGTCGACGTCGCCCTCCCCGAGGACGTCGCCCTCGCCGACCTCTACCCGGAGGTGCTCCGCCTCTCCGGCCAGACCCCGGCGCCCGGCGCCCCCGTCGGCTACCACCTGGTGCGCCGCGACGGCACCGTCCTCGACGGCAGCCGCTCGCTGGCCGCCCAGCGCATCCTCGACGGGGAGCTGCTGTCGCTGCGCCCCTTCGCCGAGTCGCTGCCCCCGGCCGTCTTCGACGACGTCTCCGACGCGGTCGCCTCCGCCGTCGCCAAGGACCGCACCCTGTGGTCCGACGCCCTGATGCGCGGCGCGGGACTCTTCGGCGGCGCGATCCTCCTGGTCCTGCTCGCCTTCGTCCTGTGGACGTCCGAGCCCCGCCACGACATGCACGGCCTGCCCGGCGTCCTGGCCGGCGTCACCGCCGTCCTGCTGCTCGCGCTCGCCGCCGTCCGCGCCCGCGTCTACGACGACCGCGGCTCCGCCGTGGCCCTCGGCACCGGCGCGATGGCGAACGCGGCCGTCGCCGGCTCCGGAGTGCTCGCCCTCGCCTCCGGCCAGGGCATCGGCAAGCTCCAGTTCCTGCTCGCCTGCACCGCCGTCCTCGTCTGCGCGGTGATCCTCACGATCGTGTCGCCGGGCGGCGACGGCCCCTTCGTCGCCTTCGTCTTCGCCTCCGCCGTCGGCATGCTGGTCGCCTTCGCCGCCATCCTCACCGCGCTCACCCCGGCCGAGACCGCCGCCGTCTGCGCCCCCTTCGCGGTCGGCGCGCTCGCCTTCCTGCCCGGCCTCTCCACCCGCTTCGCCCGCCTCCCGATCGGCTTCGAACCGCCCCGGACCACCGTCGGCGGATACGGCTCCGAGGCCGAGCCCCAGGGCCCGGTCGACGCCGCCCGGATCGCCGCCCAGGCCCGCCGCGGCCACGAGCTGCTCGTCGGCCTCGTCGGCGGCTGCGCGCTCGTCGCCGTCGGCTCCGCCGCCGTCCTCGGCTTCTCCGACACCGTCTGGGGCCAGCTCCTCGCCCTCGCCACCGGCGTCGCGATGCTGATGCGCGCCCACCTCTTCCGCTACACCGCGCAGGTCGGCTGCGCCCTCGCGGCCGGCCTCGGCTCCCTCGTCCTGCTCGGCCTCGGCCTCGCCCTGAACCCGCCGGTCGAGCTCCTCCTGGAGGCCCTGAAGGGCGACGGCACCGCGCTCGACATCCGTACCGTCTGGCTCTCCGCCGCCATCGCCGCCGTCGCCGCGCTCCTCACGGCCATCGGCCTGATCGTCCCGCGCAAGGGCGTCACCCCCTTCTGGGGTCGCTTCCTGGAGATCGCGGAGACGTTCGTGCTGCTCACGCTGCTGCCGCTCTGCCTCGCCGTCTTCGACGTCTACCACTCCATCCGGGCGCTCACCTCCTGAGCCGCCTGGTACGCTGTGTGACGGCCGTTTGTGTACGCACTCCCCGAAGCACCCAGCAGCACCCCGCCGATGCCCCGCATCGGCCCCGCTTCGGGGGACAGCGCGCACCGGACCTCCGCTCCCGAGTCACGGAAGCTCCCCTGAGATGTAGACCAGGGGCACTCGTGGGCACGAAACCTGAGGAGAACCGCGTGGCTCTCGACGCCGCCGTCAAGAAGCAGATCATGGCCGAGTTCGGCACCAAGGAGGGCGACACCGGCTCCCCCGAGGTCCAGGTCGCCATGCTGTCCCGCCGCATCTCGGACCTGACCGAGCACCTCAAGACCCACAAGCACGACCACCACTCCCGTCGTGGTCTGCTGATCCTGGTCGGTCAGCGCCGCCGCCTGCTGCAGTACCTGGCCAAGAAGGACATCCAGCGCTTCCGTACGCTGGTCGACCGCCTCGGCATCCGCCGCGGTGCGGCCGGCGGCGCCAAGTAAGGACGCCGTGGAGGGAGCGGTTCCCACTTTCAGGGGGCCGCTCCCTTTGCTGTACGTGCGCGAAGTACCGACCGGCATTTACTCTGGTCGCAGAACGCCACAAGAACGACCGCGCGAGAAGCAGCCGGCACGCCGCCGGTCCTCGGTAGTGGCCCCCGGGCGAAGTCCCCGGGTGCTTCGATCGAAGACCGGCCCGCCACTTCACAGCTTCTCCCGCACCCGTCCCGCGCCACACGGGCGCCCGGACCAAAGACGAACGTAGGAGAAACCCATAGTGGAGAACGAGACCCACTACGCCGAGGCCGTCATCGACAACGGCTCCTTCGGCACCCGCACCATCCGCTTCGAGACCGGCCGTCTGGCCCGTCAGGCCGCCGGCTCCGCCGTCGCCTACCTGGACGACGACACCATGGTGCTGTCGGCGACGTCCGCCTCGAAGCGCCCCAAGGACCAGCTCGACTTCTTCCCCCTCACGGTGGACGTCGAGGAGCGGATGTACGCGGCCGGCAAGATCCCCGGCTCCTTCTTCCGCCGTGAGGGCCGTCCCTCCGAGGACGCCATCCTCACCTGCCGTCTGATCGACCGCCCGCTGCGCCCGTCCTTCAAGAAGGGCCTGCGCAACGAGATCCAGGTCGTCGCCACGATCATGGCGCTCAACCCCGACCACCTGTACGACGTCGTCGCGATCAACGCCGCGTCCGCGTCCACCCAGCTGGCCGGCCTGCCCTTCTCCGGCCCGATCGGCGGCGTCCGCGTCGCGCTGATCAAGGGCCAGTGGGTCGCGTTCCCGACGCACACCGAGCTCGAGGACGCCGTCTTCGACATGGTCGTCGCCGGTCGCGTCCTGGAGGACGGCGACGTCGCGATCATGATGGTCGAGGCCGAGGCCACCGAGCAGACCATCACCCTCGTCAAGGGCGGCGCCGAGGCGCCGACCGAGGAGATCGTCGCCGCCGGCCTGGAGGCCGCGAAGCCGTTCATCAAGGTCCTGTGCAAGGCCCAGTCGGACCTGGCCGCCAAGGCCGCCAAGCCCGAGGCCGAGTTCCCGATCTTCCTGGACTACCAGGACGACGTGTACGCCGCCCTCTCCGACGCCGTCCGCGGTGAGCTGGCCCAGGCCCTCACCATCCCGGGCAAGCAGGACCGCGAGGCCGAGCTCGACCGCGTCAAGGAGCTCGCCGCCGAGAAGCTCCTCCCGGCCTTCGAGGGCCGCGAGAAGGAGATCTCCGCCGCCTACCGCTCCCTGACCAAGGCCCTGGTCCGCGAGCGCGTCATCAAGGACAAGGTCCGCATCGACGGCCGCGGCGTCACGGACATCCGTACGCTCGCCGCCGAGGTCGAGGCCATCCCGCGCGTGCACGGCTCCGCCCTGTTCGAGCGTGGCGAGACCCAGATCCTGGGCGTCACCACCCTCAACATGCTCCGCATGGAGCAGCAGCTGGACACCCTCTCCCCGGTGACCCGCAAGCGCTACATGCACAACTACAACTTCCCGCCGTACTCCGTCGGCGAGACCGGCCGCGTCGGCTCCCCGAAGCGCCGCGAGATCGGCCACGGCGCGCTCGCCGAGCGCGCGATCGTGCCGGTCCTCCCGACCCGCGAGGAGTTCCCCTACGCGATCCGCCAGGTGTCCGAGGCCCTCGGCTCCAACGGCTCGACGTCGATGGGCTCGGTCTGCGCCTCCACCATGTCGCTGCTGAACGCCGGTGTGCCGCTCAAGGCCCCCGTCGCCGGTATCGCCATGGGCCTGATCTCCCAGGAGATCAACGGCGAGACGCACTACGTCGCCCTCACCGACATCCTCGGTGCGGAGGACGCCTTCGGCGACATGGACTTCAAGGTCGCCGGCACCAAGGAGTTCGTCACCGCCCTCCAGCTCGACACCAAGCTGGACGGCATCCCGGCCTCCGTCCTGGCCGCGGCCCTCAAGCAGGCCCGCGACGCCCGCCTCCACATCCTCGACGTGATGATGGAAGCGATCGACACCCCGGACGAGATGTCCCCCAACGCCCCGCGGATCATCACCGTCAAGATCCCCGTGGACAAGATCGGCGAGGTCATCGGCCCCAAGGGCAAGATGATCAACCAGATCCAGGAGGACACCGGCGCCGAGATCACGATCGAGGACGACGGCACCATCTACATCGGTGCCGCCGACGGCCCGGCCGCCGAGGCCGCCCGCGCCACGATCAACGGCATCGCCAACCCGACCATGCCGGAGGTCGGCGAGCGCTACCTGGGTACGGTCGTCAAGACCACCACCTTCGGTGCCTTCGTCTCCCTGCTCCCCGGCAAGGACGGCCTGCTGCACATCTCGCAGATCCGCAAGCTCGCCGGTGGCAAGCGCGTGGAGAACGTCGAGGACGTGCTCGCGATCGGCTCCAAGGTCCAGGTCGAGATCGCCGAGATCGACCAGCGCGGCAAGCTCTCCCTGATCCCCGTGATCGAGGGCGAGGACGAGACGAAGGACGACGCCTCCTCGTGACGTCCCGTAGTTCCGCGACGACGGCCCGCCCCTCTTCCGAGGGGCGGGCCGTCGCCCGTACCCAAACGCTTCTCCCGGGCAAGGACGGCATCGGCACCGTCCGCCGCACGACCCTCCCCGGCGGCCTCCGGATCGTCACCGAGACCCTTCCCTCGGTGCGCTCGGCGACCTTCGGCATCTGGGCCCACGTCGGCTCCCGCGACGAGACGCCGGCGCTCAACGGCGCCACCCACTACCTGGAGCACCTCCTCTTCAAGGGCACGGCCAAGCGCTCGGCCCTCGACATCTCGTCCGCGATCGACGCGGTCGGCGGCGAGATGAACGCCTTCACGGCGAAGGAGTACACCTGCTACTACGCCCGGGTCCTCGACACCGACCTGCCGCTGGCGATCGACGTCGTCTGCGACATGCTCACGGGCTCGCTCATCCTCGACTCCGACGTGGACGCCGAGCGCGGCGTGATCCTCGAAGAGATCGCGATGACCGAGGACGACCCCGGCGACGTGGTGCACGACCTGTTCGCGCAGACGATGTTCGGCGACACCCCGCTGGGCCGCCCGGTCCTCGGCACCGTCGACACGATCAACGCGCTCTCCCGCGGTCAGATCGCCCGCTTCTACAAGAAGCACTACGACCCGACCCACCTGGTCGTCGCCGCCGCGGGCAACGTGGACCACGCCACGGTGGTACGCCAGGTCCGCCGTGCCTTCGAGAAGGCCGGCGCCCTCACCCGTACCGACGCGGCCCCGATCGCCCCGCGCGACGGCCGGAAGGCCATCCGCACGGCCGGCAGGGTCGAGCTGCTCGGGCGGAAGACCGAGCAGGCGCACGTGGTCCTCGGCATGCCGGGCCTGGCCCGCACCGACGACCGCCGCTGGGCGCTCGGCGTGCTGAACACCGCCCTCGGCGGCGGCATGTCCTCCCGCCTCTTCCAGGAGGTCCGGGAGAAGCGCGGTCTCGCCTACAGCGTGTACTCGTACACCTCGGGCTTCGCCGACTGCGGCCTCTTCGGCGTCTACGCGGGCTGCCGCCCCGCCCAGATCCACGACGTGCTGCGGATCTGCCGGGACGAGCTCGCCAAGGTCGCCGCCGAGGGCCTCACCGACGAGGAGATCACCCGCGCCGTCGGCCAGCTCTCCGGCTCCACCGTCCTCGGTCTGGAGGACACCGGCGCGATCATGAACCGGATCGGCAAGAGCGAGCTGTGCTGGGGCACCCAGATGTCGGTCGACGACATGCTCGCCCGGATCGCGGCCGTCACCCCGGACGAGGTCCGGGAGGTCGCCCGGGACGTGCTGACCCAGCGGCCATCGCTCTCGGTGATAGGCCCGCTGAAGGACAAGCAGGCGGACCGCCTCCACCAGGCCGTCTCCTGACCACCCCCTAAGGAAGAAGTGCGATGAGCAAGCTGCGCGTGGCGGTCCTCGGCGCCCGGGGCCGTATCGGCTCCGAGGCCGTGAAGGCCGTCGAGGCCGCCGAGGACATGGAACTGGTCGCGGCCCTGGGCCGCGGCGACGAGCTGACCGCCCTCACCGAGGCGGGCGCCCAGGTCGTCGTCGAGCTGACCACTCCCGACTCGGTCATGGCCAACCTCGAGTACTGCGTGGGCCACGGCATCCACGCCGTCGTCGGCACCACCGGCTGGACCGAGGACCGCCTCGCGCGGCTGAACGGCTGGCTCGCCGCCTCCCCGGAGACCGGCGTGCTCATCGCCCCGAACTTCTCCATCGGCGCGGTCCTCACCATGCGGTTCGCCCAGCTCGCCGCCCCGTACTTCGAGTCGGTCGAGGTCGTCGAGCTGCACCACCCGAACAAGGTGGACGCCCCCTCCGGCACCGCCACCCGCACCGCCCAGCTGATCGCCAAGGCCCGCGCCGAGGCCGGTCTGGGCGCCCAGCCGGACGCCACCGCGACCGCCCTCGACGGTGCCCGCGGCGCCGACGTGGACGGCGTGCCGGTCCACGCGGTACGCCTCCGGGGGCTGCTGGCCCACCAGGAGGTGCTGCTCGGCGGCGAGGGCGAGACGCTGACCGTCCGCCACGACTCGCTGCACCACTCCAGCTTCATGCCGGGCGTGCTGCTCGGTGCCCGCCGCGTGGTGAGCACCCCGGGCCTCACGTTCGGCCTGGAGCACTTCCTGGACCTGGGCTGACGGTCATGGGCGGCAAGATCACGTACGTCTTCCTCGCCACCGTCCTCGTGCTCGTCTTCGGGGTGGTGGCGATGGAGGGCGTCCTGCTCCTCCTGACCGGCGAGCCGGCGGCCATGGGCATGGGCGCGGTGGCGTTCCTGCTGCCGTGCGTCGGCGGCTGGTTCCTGTGGAAGAACACCAGCTTCGCGCGCCGGGCCAACCGGCTGGCCGCGGAGCTGGAGGCCGAGGGCGGACTGCCCGTCGACGAGCTGAAGCGCACCCAGGGCGGCCGGATCGACCGCGACTCCGCGGACGAGGTCTTCGCCCGGCGCAAGGCCGAGACGGAGGAGACCCCGGAGGACTGGCGCTGCTGGTTCCGGCTCGCGGTCGCCTATCACGACGCCCGCGACACCCCCCGGGCCCGCAAGGCGATGCAGCGGGCCATCGCCCTCCACGAGGGCCGGACGGTCAGCGCCTGACGCCGTACTCGGCGTACCAGGCCTCGACGGTGTCGGCGGCCCGGTCGAAGGCCTCGATCCGGGAGAGGAAGTCGGCGTTGTGGTCGGTGAGCAGCACCAGCTGCTCGCCGGCCGTCCGGTCGAGGAGCAGGGCCTGGCCCTGGACCGTCCGGGGGAGGTTCAGCCAGCGCACCGGCTGCTGCGCGGTGCGGACCGCGGACACCTTCGCCCAGGGGGTGGTGCGGGTGGCGAGGAAGCCGACGCGGCGCACGCCGGCGCGGCTCACCCAGGTGCCCATGCGCAGCAGGCGCAGCGCGGCCAGGATGATGAGCACGGCGAAGCCGAAGGTGACGCCCGCCCCGCCGACGGCGCCCGCGGCGGCGATGATCACCGCGGCGAGCAGCACGAACGAGGCGAGCAGCAGCGCGAGCGCCGCCGCACCGACCCGGTAGGGCCCCGGACGGTACGGACGGCGCCACTGGTCGTGGTCGTCGAACGGCAGCGCGACGGCGTCGTCGGCGTCGGCGTCGAAGGCACGGTCGGCCGTCAGGAAGGGCAGGGGCACGGCGGTTCCTCACTCACAAGCACGCTCGAAGGGGCAGTGCCCGGTGAGGCTACCTCAGCGGTTGTCGGAGGCCTCGGACTGCTGCTGGCGCGCGGGCGAGTCCGTGCTGTCGAGGGAGGGCATCCCGAGGACGAGCGAGCCGACGAGTCCGGCGGCCACGATCAGTCCCAGCAGCGTACGTCCGACGACCTGCCCGGGCCTGAGCCGCTCCCGAGGCGGTGGAGTGACGTTACTGCGGAATTCGTCGGCCTCCGCCACGAACGCGAACGGTACGGCCTCGTCCCGCCTGTACATGGATGCCACTCTCCTCATGGGTCGTCGTACGCCTCACAGGTACAGACGAGGGGAGAGAGGGTTTGGTGCCGTTTTTCACCGAAGCAGCCCAATCTCATCCTTCAGACGGACTCGCGCTAACCTGGGCCCGCCCCACAGACGACTGGAAGGTACTCCTGGTGACCGACACCCCCACCGAGCCGGCGAAGATCGACCTCAGGAGCGACGTCACCGTCGAACTGGTCAAGAGCGCCGCGGCCGACTCCGACGTCCTGTGGGCGGCCCGGGTCTCCACGGCGGGGGAGCAGTCCCTCGAAGAGCTCCAGAAGGACCCGGAGCGTTCGAAGGGCCTGATCAACTACCTGATGCGGGACCGCCACGGCAGCCCCTTCGAGCACAACTCGATGACCTTCTTCATCAGCGCCCCGATCTTCGTCTTCCGCGAGTTCATGCGGCACCGGGTGGGCTGGTCGTACAACGAGGAGTCGGGTCGTTACAGGGAGCTCCAGCCGGTCTTCTACGTCCCCGACGCCTCCCGCAAGCTGGTCCAGGAGGGCCGCCCGGGCAAGTACGTCTTCGTCGAGGGCACCGAGGCCCAGCACGAGCTGACCGGCCGCGCGATGGAGGACTCGTACCGCCAGGCGTACGAGACGTACCAGGAGATGCTCGCCGCCGGCGTCGCCCGCGAGGTGGCCCGCTCGGTCCTCCCGGTCGGCCTCTACTCCTCGATGTACGCCACCTGCAACGCCCGCTCGCTGATGCACTTCCTCGGCCTGCGCACCCAGCACGAGCTGGCCGCGGTGCCGTCCTTCCCGCAGCGGGAGATCGAGATGGTCGGCGAGAAGATGGAGGAGCACTGGGCCCGGCTGATGCCGCTGACCCACGACGCCTTCAACAAGAACGGACGCGTCGCGCCGTAGGGCACAGATGTTCGTCCACTCTCACGAAGTGTCCGTATTGCGACGTTTCGTGAAGTTCATCTAGGCTGATCAAACGGACCCGGCACTGCTTGAACCCCCGAGCAGGCAGTGCCGGGCTCCACTTCTCACGTCCCCCGAGGGGACACCCGGCGCTGAGCAGCGAGTAGCGTGTTACCCATGGCTCCGATCTCCACTCCGCAGACCCCCTTCGGGCGGGTCCTCACCGCCATGGTCACGCCCTTCACGGCGGACGGCGCTCTCGACCTCGACGGCGCCCGGCGACTCGCCACCCACCTGGTGGACGCAGGCAACGACGGCCTCGTCGTCAACGGCACCACCGGCGAGTCCCCCACCACCAGCGACGCGGAGAAATCGGAGCTCGTACGCGCCGTACTGGAGGCGGTCGGAGACCGCGCCCACGTCGTCGCCGGCATCGGCACCAACGACACCCACCACTCCATCGAGCTGGCCCGCGCCGCCGAGCGCGACGGCGCCCACGGCCTCCTCGCCGTCACGCCGTACTACAACAAGCCCCCGCAGGAGGGCCTGTACCGGCACTTCACCGCGATCGCCGACGCCACCGGCCTCCCGGTGATGCTCTACGACATCCCCGGCCGCTCCGGCGTCCCGATCGACACCGAGACCATCGTCCGGCTCGCCGAGCACCCCCGGATCGTCGCCAACAAGGACGCCAAGGGCGACCTCGGCCGCGCCAGCTGGGCCATCGCCCGCTCCGGCCTCGCCTGGTACTCCGGCGACGACATGCTCAACCTGCCGCTCCTGTCGGTCGGCGCCGTCGGCTTCGTCTCCGTCGTCGGCCACGTCGTCACCCCCGACCTGCGCGCCCTCCTCGACGCCCACCTCGCGGGCGACCACGAGAAGGCGACCGAGATCCACCAGAAGCTGCTCCCGGTCTACACCGGCATGTTCCGCACCCAGGGCGTCATGACCACCAAGGCCGCGCTGGCCCTCCAGGGCCTTCCGGCCGGTCCGCTGCGCCTCCCGCTCGTCGAGCTCTCCGACCAGGAGACCGAGCAGCTCAAGGTCGACCTGGCCGCCGGCGGGGTAGACCTCTGACATCCGACTTCACAACTGAACAGTGACAACTCAAGACCGCGACAACTGAAAACCGACAACAGCAAGTGCACGATTGTCATGCGCGCCACGTGCCGACCGGTACGTGGCGCGTGTGGTGAGGAGAGTCTTTTGAGCCATCCGCATCCCGAACTCGGCGCCCCGCCGAAGCTCCCCCAGGGCGGCCTGCGGGTCACCCCGCTCGGCGGCCTGGGCGAGATCGGCCGCAACATGACCGTCTTCGAGTACGACGGCAAGCTGCTGATCGTCGACTGCGGCGTCCTCTTCCCCGAAGAGGAGCAGCCGGGCGTCGACCTGATCCTGCCCGACTTCACCACCATCCAGGACCGCATCGACGATGTCGTCGGCATCGTCCTGACCCACGGCCACGAGGACCACATCGGTGGCGTGCCGTACCTGCTGCGCCTGCGGCAGGACATCCCCCTCATCGGTTCCAAGCTGACCCTCGCGCTGATCGAGGCGAAGCTCCAGGAGCACCGCATCCGCCCGTACACCCTCGAAGTGGCCGAGGGCCACCGCGAGCGCCTGGGCGCCTTCGACTGCGAGTTCATCGCGGTCAACCACTCCATCCCGGACGCCCTGGCGGTCGCGATCCGCACCCCGGCGGGCATGGTCGTCCACACCGGCGACTTCAAGATGGACCAGCTGCCGCTGGACAACCGCCTCACGGACCTGCACGCGTTCGCGCGCCTCAGCGAGGAGGGCATCGACCTCCTGCTGACGGACTCGACGAACGCCGAGGTCCCCGGCTTCACGGCGCACGAGCGGGACATCTCCAACGTCCTGCGGAACGTCTTCGCCAACGCCCAGAAGCGGATCATCGTGGCGAGCTTCGCCAGCCACGTGCACCGCATCCAGCAGATCCTCGACGCCGCCCACGAGTACGGCCGCAGGGTCGCCTTCGTCGGCCGCTCGATGGTCCGCAACATGGGCATCGCCCGGGACCTCGGCTACCTGAAGGTCCCGGCCGGCCTCGTCGTGGACGTGAAGACCCTCGACGACCTCCCGGACGACGAGGTCGTGCTGGTCTGCACGGGCTCCCAGGGCGAGCCGATGGCGGCGCTGTCCCGGATGGCCAACCGCGACCACCAGATCCGGATCGTCCCCGGCGACACGGTCATCCTGGCCTCGTCCCTCATCCCGGGCAACGAGAACGCGGTCTACCGCGTGATCAACGGCCTGACCCGCTGGGGCGCCAACGTCGTCCACAAGGGCAACGCCAAGGTGCACGTCTCGGGCCACGCCTCGGCCGGCGAGCTGCTGTACTTCTACAACATCTGCAAGCCGAAGAACCTCATGCCGGTCCACGGCGAATGGCGCCACCTGCGCGCCAACGCCGAGCTCGGCGCGATGACGGGCATCCCGAAGGACCACATCGTCATCGCCGAGGACGGCGTCGTCGTCGACCTGGTCGACGGCCGCGCCCGCATCACCGGCAAGGTCCAGGCGGGGTACGTGTACGTGGACGGCCTCTCGGTCGGCGATGTCACCGAGTCCTCCCTGAAGGACCGCCGGATCCTCGGCGAGGAGGGCATCATCTCGGTCTTCCTGGTGGTGGACTCCTCCACCGGCAAGATCACCGGCGGCCCGCACGTCCACGCGCGCGGCTCCGGCATCGAGGACTCCGCCTTCGACGCGGTGCTCCCGAAGATCGAGCAGGCGCTGAACAAGTCCGCCCAGGACGGCGTCGTCGAGCCCCACCAGCTCCAGCAGCTGATCCGCCGCACCGTCGGCAAGTGGGTCTCCGACACCTACCGCCGCCGGCCGATGATCCTCCCGGTCGTCGTCGAGGTCTGAGCCCGAAGGGCCTGACCAGCAGCGTCACGGAGCGGGGCGCCTCGATTTGCATCGGGGAGCCCCGCTCCAGTACGTTTACGGCTCCACCAGAACGGGAAGCCCCAGCGCCGCAGTGCGCTCGGACGGCGGAACGGGAGGTGGAAAATCCGACCGAGATCATCTGATAAAGTCGGAACGCGCCGGAAGGCCCCGAGAAAAACAAATCGGGACCGGAAAGCACCGAGGAAATCGGATCGGAAAGATCTGATAGAGTCGGAAACGAAGGAAGCGCCCGGAGGGCCTGGAAACAGGAACGAAGGAAGCGTCCGCACCTTGAGAACTCAACAGCGTGCCAA